>NZ_JBYTAH010000001.1:0-338656 GCF_058787975.1 Cupriavidus sp. FW305-26 | reverse complement strand
GGACATGATCACCTTCAGCGAGCAGTGGAAGGCGCTGCTGGGCGTGCGCTACGACAACTTCCAGCAGGAGACGCAGAACCGCATCGCCGGCCAGCGCAACCTGTCGCGCACCGACACCGCCTGGAGCCCGCGCGCCGGCCTGGTGTGGCAGCCGTCGAAGGCGCAGTCGTACTACGTGTCGTGGAGCAAGTCGTTCCAGCCCTCCGGCGAGGCCTTTGCACTGGCGGCCAACAATGCCGACCTGGCACCGGAGACCACCAACAACACCGAGTTGGGCGCCAAGTACGACTGGCTGAACGGCAAGGCGAGCACGACGATCTCGGTGTTCCGGCTGGAGCGCTCCAATATCAAGGTGAGCTCGCCCAACAATGTCCTTATCCCGATCGGCGAACAGCGTACCGACGGCGTCGAGATCTCTGGCGCAGCTGAACTCGGCGGCGGCTGGCGCATGCTGGCCGGCTACGCCTACCTGGATGCCACCGTCACCAAGTCCAGCGCCGCGCTGCAGGGCAAGCGCGCCACGCTGACGCCGCGCCATTCCGGCAACGCTTGGCTGACCAAGGACTTGGGCTACGGCTTCGGCGTGGGTGCCGGCGTGAACCTGGTGGGTGCGCGCTATGCCGACCCGGCGAACACCGTGACGCTGCCCGGCTATGTCACCGCCGATGCCATGGCCTGGTACCGCCGCGGCGCCTTCGAGGCACAGCTGAACCTGTATAACCTGTTCGACAAGGGCTACATCGTGTCCGCGCATGGCACCAGCCCCAACCTGAACATGCCCGGCGCCCCGCGCAGCGTGATGGCGACGCTGCGGTACCGCATGTAATCAACGCTGTCCCCACGGGTGAAAACCTGTGGGGCAACGCTCCACCCGGGCAATTACAGCAAGCTGAAGGCCTCTCAAACGTCGCACGATTTCTGGGGCACCGGCCCGCTCACTTAGTTTGTCGTAACAAGACGTATCAAAAGACTGTAATGCGAATCATTCCGACTAGCATTGCGATTTACTAAGCGCGCTTGACTAAACATCTCCAGTCGCACAACCCAACTCCAAGGCCCAAAGCCATGCAAGAGATCTTCGTACTCGCCCACGTACCGACCGCCCCCGTCAATGAAGGCTTCCTGCCGGCGGCGCGGGCACTCGGGCTTTCCGTCGTCTTGCTGACCGACTGCGCCGATGCGCATCGCGCGCACTTTGCCAACACCGGATTGCCCGCCTACCCGGATGATGTCATCCCGTGCGACGTCTTCAACCCGCTGGCGGTCATCGATGCGATCACCCGCCGCGGCGGCAAGCCCGCTGCTGTCTTCTCCAACAGCGATCACCTGCAGACGGCCACGGCGGTTGCAGCGGCCTACTTCGACCTGCCGGGCAAGGACTGGCGTACCACCTACGCCGCCAAGAACAAGGCGGAAATGCGGCGGCGGCTGGCGGAGTCGGGCATCGATACGCTCTGGCACGCGGTCGTCTGCGATGCCGCCGGCCTGGCGGCCCTCGCCGGCGTCCCGATGCCATGCATCGTCAAGCCGCGCGAAGGCGTGGCCAGTCAGCAGGTCAGCCTGGCGCGCAGCCGCGCCGAGCTTGCCGAGCATTGCGGGGCCATCTGGGCCCGGCACCCGGGCCAGGCGCTGTTGCTGGAGGAATACCTGGAGGGCCCGCTGTACACGCTGGAGACGCTGGGCGATGGCAAGGAGATCCGCGCGCTGGGCGGCTTCCGCGTAACCCTGTCGCCGCCGCCGTACTTCGTTGAGCTGGAAGCCGTGTGGGGCACCGGCCTGCCCGCGTCGGTCGAGGCCGAAGTCCTGGACACCATCCGCCGCTTCGGCATCGGCTTTGGCGCCTGCCACACGGAATATGTGCTGACCCCGAAAGGCCCGCGGCTCATCGAGATCAACTACCGCAGCATCGGCGACTACCGCGAGTTCCTGCTGTCCGACACCCTGCAGTTCCCGCTGTTCGAGCAAGTCCTGCGCCTTCACCTTGGCGAGGCCCTGCCGGCGCTCGAGGTGCCGAAGCGGGCGGCCTGGATCCGCTATTTCACTGCGCAGGTGGAAGGCACGCTGCGGCATGCGCCCTCCCATAGCCAGCATGAAGGCGACGGTGTGCGCCTGACCTACCAGCCCCTGCGCAAGGTGGGCGACGCCATCCAGCTGACCAACTCCAACAAGGATTACCTGGGCGTGCTGCGCGGCAGCGGTCCGGATACCACGGGCCTTGCCGCCGCGGTGGAGCTGGCCAGCAGCAAGCTCGCATGGGAGATCGCACAATGACCGCCCGCCTGCCTGACCAACCGGGCCTGTCCGCCGCGACGGTGGATCTCGATGCCACCTATATCTGCGTCCGTGTCGTCGACACCTTGCTGCGCGAAGATGTCCGCGCGTGCGCCAGTCGCGGCGAGCTGCACGGCGCCGATGCCGTACCGGCCGCCACGGCGCATGGTTTCGACGCCGGCCAGCAGTGGCTGCGCGTGGCGCACCTTGGCGCCGGCACGCTCTGGATTCCGGTGACGCCCACCCGCTACATGCAGGAATGGCGCCTGACCCGCCTGCCGCTGCTGCGCGAAGACGCCGGCGCGCTCGCCGACGCTTTCTCCCCGCTGCATGACATCGACACCATCCTGGCAGCCTTTGCCGGCAACCTTCCCGCGGAGGAGGCACGCCCGTTCACCGCCTACGCCGACGAATGCCGCGCGGCGGTCGAGCATCGCAAGGCGTCGATGGCCGAGCGCGCGCGCTGGTTCGCGCAGCCCGATAGTGCCAACGGCCACGCCTTGCCGGCATGGGACCGGCGCATGCTGCACTACGACCGCGCCGCGGGCTTCCTCGACCATCCCTACTACCCCACCGCGCGCGCCAAGCTCGGTTTCGCCGCCAACGATCTCGCCCACTACGCGCCCGAATTCCAGCCGGCATTCACGCTGAACTGGCTGGCGGTCCCGCGCGAGCGCCATCATCCCAGCGCCGACACGCTGCCGCCGAACTGGCCGGATTTCGCCGATGTCGGTCTCGATCCCGCGCTCGCACGCTCGCATGCGCTGGTGCCCGTGCATCCGTTCGTGTGGCAGCATCACCTGGACGGCTTCCTGGCCGAAGCCGGACTCGACGGCCAGGTCATCCGCGCCCCGCGCGCGTACCTGCGCGTGTCGCCTACCTTGTCGGTGCGCTCGCTGAGCCTGCTCGATGCGCCCGAATGGCACGTCAAGCTGCCGCTCACGATCCGCACCCTGGGCGCCAAGAACATCCGCACCATCAAGCCCAGCACCATCGGCGACGGGCACCGCATCCAGTCGCTGCTTGGCGATATCGTCCGGCGTGAACCGGGCCTCAACGGGCAGGTGCTGTTCACCGATGAGGCCAACGGCGCCCATGTGGACCAGCGCCCGTTCCTGGGCTACATCCTGCGCCGCTACCCCGAACAGCAACTGGCGCACGCCACGGTGGTATCGGTTGCCGGCCTGCTGGCCGAAACCGCCGGTGGCCTGTGCGTGGCCGAGGAACTCGCCGGTCGCTACCACGGCGGCGATCTCGATGCCTGGTTTGATGCCTACCTGGCGCTCACGCTGCAGCTGCACCTCACGCTGTGGCTGCGCTACGGCATTGCCCTGGAGTCGAACCAGCAGAATTCGATGCTGGTCTACGGCGACGACGGGCTGCGCCTGCTGCTGAAGGACAACGATGCCGCGCGCATCGACCGCGGCACGCTCGCGCGCCGCTGGCCGGCACTGGCGGCCCGCCTCGACGGGCTGGAAGACCAGCGCATTGGCGTGGCGGATGCGCTGCCGTTGGCGCAGATGTTCGTCACCATCACGCTGCAGCTGAACATTGCGGCTCTGGTGGAAGGCCTCGCGCAGCGCCGCCGGTCCGATCCCGCCACCGGCTACGCGCGCGTGCGGTGCCACGTGGAGGCCGTGCTTGCCAACCTGGCCGCCGCCGGAGAGGACACCGGCTTCGCACGCCAGGTGTTGCTCGACGACGACCGCCTGCACCTCAAGTACCTGCTGACCGCGGCGTCGCTGGTGGAGAAGGCGCAGACCGGCGCGACCGACGTCAACAAGTTCTACGGCAAGCGCGCGCCCAACTTCCTCCGGGTGCCTTCATGAGTACCGGCACGCGACAGGTGGTCGCGGTGGTCATGCTGTGCCATTTCATCGCGGCGTTCGCGGCACTGGGCATGCCGCCGTTCTTCGCGCTGATCCTGCAGCGTTCGCTGCACAACGACGTGCCGTGGCTCGCGGGTGCGTTCTACGTGGTGCCGACGCTGCTGGCAGCGGTGTCGGCGCCATGGTGGGGCCGGCTCGCGGACCGCTTCGGCAAGAAGCCGCTGCTGATGCGCGCGCAACTGGGCCTGGCGGCAAGCTTCCTGCTTGCCAGCTACGCGACCAACTCCTTTACCTTCCTGGCGGCGCTCGTGCTGCAGGGCGTGCTGGGCGGCACCTTCTCGGCATCCAATGCCTACCTGGCAACTGTCGCCAGCGGCACCACGCTCACACGCAGCCTGACGGCGATGCAGTGGTCGGCGCGCGCCGCGCTGGTGGCGGCACCCGCCTGCCTCGGCCTGTGGATGGGGGCGGAGTCGCCAATCGTGCTGTACCGCTGGCTGGCGTTGCTGCCGCTGGTCGCCGCGGCACTGATCGCATGGTTGCCCGCGGGCGATGCCGCCAGCGCCGCAAAGCGCCCGGCTGCACGCGCCGCCGGCACAAGCGCCGCGGCACCAGCCACGCCCCGGCAGATCTACGTGCTGCAGATCGCGTTCGTGTTCGCCACCGTCGTGACGTTCCCGTACTTCATCCCCGACATGCAGCAGCGCATGCCTGCCATATCCGCGGCGACGGCCGGGCTGCTGTTCGGCCTGCCACACCTGGTGTATCTGGCCGCGGCGCCATTGCTGTCACGGCGGCTGGGACTGGCCCCGTCGCTGGGGCTGCTCGCCACCGCCTACGGCACGCTGGTGATCACCCTGCTGGCGCAGGCGGCGCCGCTCGGCCTGCCGGCGCTGGTGGCCTGGCGCCTGCTGATGGGCACCGCCATGACGGTCGGCTTCATCGCGCTGCATGCGCTGGTGGCAAGCGTCGTGCACGCCGGCAACGCCGGCCGGACCTTCGGCTGGTTCGAGAGCAGTTCGAAATGGGGTGGCGTCGTGGCCGGGCTTGCCGCCGGTGCGGCAGTCAGCATGTCCGGCCAGCGTGCGCCTTACCTCCTGGGCGCCGCGCTGCTTTCGCCGGCCGTCACTTACCTGATCCTTACCGCCAGACAGCGGATGAGCACACTCTGATCGCTCCCGAGAACGAAGTCACAAGACAATGCAAGTGCAAACCAAGATGGAAGATACCGGCGCGCGCCGCCTGCTGGCGGAACTGGCTGCCGCGCGTCGCTGCCAGGAAGCGCTGTTGAACTGCTACTGCCGCGAGGTCGCGGCGCCCGCCGGCCAGCTACGCGTCGGCCCGCACGCAGGGCAGAACGACTGGCCCGCGACGATCGCCATGACGCTGCAGCGCGAGCCTGCCCAGGTCCTGGAAGTGCAGCTGCCGCATATCCATGACCGTCTGCTGGCCGTGGTCGGCGGTGCCTGGCTGACCGGCAACTACCGCTATCTGTCGCCGGTGTTCCACAAGGCCGAGAACAAGCCGTGGGCACTGCTCGACTGGGAATCGCTGGCCGCGCTGCTGTTGCGCGAGATGGCGCAGCAGCACGAACTGCCGCCCAATACCGAGCTGATGGAGCAGATCCGCAACAGCGTGGCCGTCAGCACGGAAGTGCTGTCCGTGCCGGTGTCCGCCACGATTCCGGCCGATCCGGTGGAGGCCTACATCGATTCCGAGCAGTCGCTGACCTTCGGCCATCCGTTCCACCCCACGCCGAAGAGCCGGCAGGGCTTCTCCGACGATGACCTGCTGCGCTACTCGCCGGAACTGCGCACCCGCTTTCCGCTCGCGTGGTTCGCGGTGCCGCGCGAAGACATCGCGCAGCAGTCCCTGCTCGACGCCAGCTGCGACCAGCTGATTGCGGCGAATACCCCGGCAGTCTCCGCCGACCGCGTGGCGGTGCCGGTCCACCCCTGGCAGGCGGGCTACCTGCGCGAGCATCCGCTCGTGCGCGATGCGCTGGCGAGCGGCCGCATGCAGGACCTGGGCACGCAGGGCGCGGACTTTTTTCCCACCTCGTCGATCCGCACCCTGTACCAGCCCGGCAATCCGTACTTCTACAAGCTGTCGCTGAACATCCGCATTACCAACTGCGTGCGCAAGAATGCATGGTACGAGCTGGAGAGCGCCATGCACGTCAACCGCGTGCTGCTTCCGCTACTGCCGGATCTCGGGCGACTGTTCCCGGGCCTGGCGCTGATGGAGGAGCCGGCGTTCCAGTCGGTCGACCTCAAGGACGCCGATATCGACCAGAATCGCCAGGTCATCGAAGGCTTCGGCCTGATCCTGCGCCAGAGCGTGGATACGCTGCGCACGCCGGACTGCGTGCCCCTGCTGGCCGGCTCGCTGTTCGGCAACCATTACTACGGCGAAGCCCGCATGCAGCGGCTCCTGACGGAGCTCGCCGCGCAGACGGGGACGCCTGTGGATGTCATGACGGAACGCTGGTTCTCCGCCTACGTGTCGCAACTGGTCTATCCGGTCTTCCACCTCTTCTTCGCGCACGGCGTCATCTTCGAGCCGCACCTGCAGAACGTGGTGCTCGGCCTGCGCCAGGGCCTGCCCGCGCAGCTCTTCCTGCGCGACTTCGAGGGTGTGAAGCTGACGCCCTCTCGCCATCCCGCCGCATCAATGCCAGAGCTCAGCGAGCGCGCGCAGGCCTCCCTCTGGTACGACGAAGAGCAAGGCTGGAACCGCGTGGCCTATTGCCTGTTCGTCAACAACCTGTGCGAAGTCATCGCCCAGCTGGGTGCCGGCAGGCCATCCCTGACCACGCGGCTGTGGTCCGTGGTGCGCCATCACCTGCATACCTACCAGCATCGCCATGGCAATGCGGCATCGGCCCGGCGCATCAACGGACTGCTGGGCGGCAGCCCGTTCCCGGCCAAGACCAATTTCAGCAACCGCTTTTTCCAGCGCGCCGACCGCGCTTCCACCTACGTGCCCGTCACCAATCCCATTCCTTTCGCTGGCGTGGAGGCCGCATGGCAATGACTGCCCCTGAACTGCGCTGGACGCGCGTCGCCGCCCACCTGCACGACGCGCTTGCCAAAGCCAGCGCCCCGCTGTGCACCTACGTCTACGACCTGGAAGCGCTGCGACGCCACGCCGCGGCCACGGCACGCAGCCTGCCACCCGGCTTCGAACTGTTCTACGCGATCAAGGCCAACTCCGACCTGCCGATCCTGCAGACACTGGCGCCGCTCGCGCATGGCTTCGAGATCTCCTCCGGCGGCGAGCTGGCCTGGGTGCGCGAACACTTTGCCGATGTGCCGCTGATCTTCAGCGGCCCCGGCAAGACCGATGCGGAACTGGCTAGCGCGCTCGATCTCGGCGTCGAGGCACTGCATGTGGAAAGCCTGCATGAACTCGAACGGCTGGCATGGCTCGCGCGGGAGCGCGGCGTCACTGCCCCGGTGCTGCTGCGTGTCAACCTTGCCATCGAAGGACTGCAGGCCACCACGCTGATGATGGGCGGCAGGCCCACGCCATTCGGCATCGCCGGCGACCAGCTGCCGGCCTGCCTGGCGTGGCTGGGCGCGCACCCGGAAATCCGGCTGCGCGGCTTCCATTTCCACCTGATGTCGCACCAGCTCGACGCCGCCGCCCACCTGCGCCTGCTCGACGCCTATCTGCAGCAGGTCAGGCGCTGGCGCGCGGAGTATGGGCTCGAGACGCTGGACCAGGTCAACGTCGGCGGTGGCATCGGCGTCAACTACCGCGAGCCCGAACGGCAGTTCGACTGGGCCGCCTTTGCCGACGGCCTGCCGGCGCTGTCGGCGCAGCGCGACGGGCTGACCGTGCGCTTTGAATGCGGGCGCTATATCACCGCGTTCTGCGGCTACTACGCGATGGAAGTCATCGACGTGAAACACGCCTTCGATCGCGCCTTCGTCGTGGCCTGCGGCGGCACGCACCACTTCCGCACGCCCTATGCGCAGGGGCACAGCCACCCGTTCCGCGTGCTGCCCGTGGAATCGTGGCGCTACCCGTTTGCGCGCCCCGGCGTAAGCCACGCGCGCGTCAGTGTGGTCGGGCAGCTCTGCACGCCGAAGGACATCCTCGCGCAGGACACGCCGGTGGACAGCGTGCGTGCCGGCGACATGGTGGTGTTCCCGTATGCCGGCGCCTACGCCTGGCATATCTCGCACCACGACTTCCTGCGCCACCCGCACCCGCGGCACTGCTACCTTCCGGCGGAGGATGCCAATGCTGCAGCCTAACCAGCTGAAGGCCGCGCTTGCGTCCGGGCGCGATGTGTTCGGCCTGATCAACTCGCTACCCTTGCCGCTGATGACAGAGATGATTGGCTACGCCGGCTTTGATTTCGTGATCCTGGACCTCGAGCACGTCGGCGTGAACCCCCAGACGCTGGAGAACATGATCCGCGCCGCGGAATGCGCCGGCACCACCGCCCTGGTACGCGTGCCATGCGCCGCGCCGGACATCATCCTGCGCGTGCTGGATGCCGGTGCGCAAGGCATCGTTGTACCGCATGTGCGCAGCCGGGCGGAGGCCGAGCTGGCGGTCGACAGCGCGCGCTACCACCCGCTCGGCTCGCGCGGCATCACCGGGGGCCGGACCACCGGCTTCGGCACGCTGACGTTGCCGGCCTATTTCGAGCGGGCGAACCGTGAGCTGATGGTGGTGGCCATGATCGAGGACCGCGAAGGCGTCGATGCCATCGAAGAGATCGTAGCCGTGCCTGGCATCGACATGGTGCTGGAAGGCGCGATCGACCTGTCGCAAAGCTTTGGCGTGCCCGCTGACGCGCAACATCCCTCGGTGCAGGCAGCAATCCGGCGCATCGCACAAGCCTGTCAGGCACGTGGGGTGCCGTTCTGTGCCATTCCCCGCGCCGCGGGGCAATGCGAGCACTGGCGCGAACAGGGTGTCCACGCCTTCCTGCTCGGCGACGACCGCGCCACCGCGTTCCGGGCCATGAAGCAGCTGGTGGCGGGCTATCGGCGTGAAACCTGAGCCGGATTGTGCGCGTGCCGGACCAGCCTAAGCCAGTAGTACTGCCGCGGATTGCGAATCACTATTGGGTGCACTATGCGGGTGGTGGCCGCGGACGGTGGGCCTGCGGCGGCATGCTGGGTGCGCCCCGGCCACGCGCTGCCGAGGGTTCCCCCCGCCGAACGTGTCAAGCTTTTCCAGCTTTGCACTGTCCGTACGTGGATCGGCCGTGCCAGTTCGCGTACCGTCGCTGAATGTATCGAAGTTCCATAGCTTCGCTGTTTCGCTATTGACATCGAATTTGCCGGGGCGCACAAGATCTACATAGACGTTGTGCTTCCCAACCTTGCTTCTTTAGTGAACCGCGTATTTCCTGGGAAACATAGCAAAATTCGCCGGCAATCCTCAGCCTATTGGCATGAGCATCGGGGGGAGCGCTCGCGCGCGCGGCCTTTCAACCGTCGGGGCGGGCACGCGGGGCCATTGCTCGCGGCGGCCTCGGTTGTCTCGGTGCCTGTCAGCGGATCCCAAAGCAGTGACGACGTAGCGCGATGGAAGCGAATGGGCCATAGAATGAAGGCGTCGCGCCTGGCGTTATGTAAGCACATGGACATGGGGCCGTCGGCGGTGACGACCTTGAACGCACAAGCGTCAATCCGGTCCTCTTCCAGTTTGCTCGCATCCATAAAATTGTGGATGACGAACGAGAGGGTGTGCACCCGCCCCCGACCCCTGACAACGTCCTTACTCATTGCCCAGGCCTTTCGCGTCAGCCATCCTACGACTGGCGCCCACAACGCCGGGTGCCCGCAGAACCAATGCGCCAGTCGGCAAGCGGTCGCGATGGGCCGGGTCCGCTCAAACACCACGCCGGCCGTCATGGTCTGCAGGGTAGCCACGAAGTGCAAGTCGTCAAACGCGTCGTAGAGGTTACCGTTCGCCGCCAGGCACATCCCATAGCGGCTACACGAAGGATGCCCGATCAGCGAGCTCGCAAACTGGAGCGCCGTTCCCGCCCCGCGCTCAATCTGAGCGGCCGTCGTATCGGGCGTGATGGCCGCACCACGCGCGCCTTGCACGCCCCGGCCAATGTCAGCTTGCAACTGGAACGACGCGGTACGGATCCGTCCCGCGCGCTCCCGGAAGAACGCGACGACGGTAGGAATCTCGTCGAAATTTCCATCGTGAACCGTCGTGTTAAACATCACTGATAGTGGCAGACCGGCGGCGCGCTCCAGGTAGCGCTGGCGAAGGGCATTCAGCTCCGTTTCGGTCTGGTAGCCCGGGCGCCGCTGGGTGGTATCGACATGAAAGGCGACGTCCGCCAGTCCGGCAGCCGCCAACTCGCCCAGCAGGGCGCGGGTCGCCCGAATGCCATTGGTCATCAGTGTGGCTCGCATTCCCAGCGCATGAATCCTGCGCACGATGGCGAGCAGATCGTCGCGCTTGCGCAGCGTTGGCTCGCCTCCGGTAACCTGGACGTCGGTGTTCCTCCCATAAGCATCTGAAGATGCGATCAACTCTGGCCATGACCTCTTCGAGGGGGATATCCTTGACCGCCTCCGAATTCTCGGACAGGTAGCACAACGTGCAGTCCAGATTGCAACGCTGGGTGATCTCCAGCGCCACGCAGCCGACCGGCCATCGCTGCCCCATTTGCTGGTTAGCTTGCGCAAGTCCTTGCTTGGCCATAACGGCCCGCGCGCGCGCCAGGGCGTCGGCTGGGGATCGTGGCCACGTCTCTGGCTTGTAAGCCTCAACATCCTTTCTAGACATCAAATGCATGACTTGTCCTCGTTGGGATCAGTCCGCCGGTCCTTCGCTTTGCCGGACGCAGCCGCGCCGCGGCGCATTTGGACTACCACTACTGGCTCTGTTCGCGCTATGCCCGTAAGAGTTGAAGCAACGCCCGTTTTTCCGCGGGAACGGCCTCCTCGGGGGTCAGCACCGCATCGCTTAGCGCGTGGCGACAGGGACAAGCGTCGTGGTCGGGCAATCCTGTCGACAGAATCCGGGTCAAAATCTGCCTGGCCTTGCCGACACTCTCCCCATAACGGGCGATCACCGCTGCCACGGTGGCATGCCACGCGGGATCCTCGAGCCAGCAGTCATAGTCGGTGACGATGCCCAAGGTGCAGTAGCAGATCTGGGCCTCTCGGGCGAGGAAGACTTCCGGCACGTTCGTCATGCCCACGACATCGCAGGCCATCGCGTCGCGCAGGAAATGGCTCTCGGCGCGTGTGCCAAGGCGCGGGCCGTCCACGCAGCCGTAAACCACTCTGGCATGCACAGGCAGTCGCAGCGCCCGGATGGTCGCTTCGAGTGTCGAGGCAAGCCGGGCACAAGTTGGCTCGGCCGAAGAAACATGCGCGACAAGCCCTTCCCCAAAGAAGGTCTTGGCTCGGTTGCCGCGCACCCAGTCCACATATTGGGTTGGGATGGCGAAGTCGCCAGGCGCGATCGCCTGCCGCAGGCTACCGACGGCGGACAGGCCGATGACCTGGCGGACCCCGAGTGCTTTCAGCGCGTAGATATTGGCACGGTAGTTGACCTCGTGCGGCAGCAGTTCATGTTGCCGACCATGGCGGGGCAGGAACATGACCTCCATGGCGCCGAGGCGGCCCTGGACCACGGGGGCCGACGGCGCGCCGAATGGCGTGTCGACCAGGTGCTCGTTGATCACGCTGAGCCCGTCGACGGCATAGATTCCGGTTCCGCCAATAATCCCTAGCATGGTGACTACTCCTCGTCAGTACGCAAGTTCGGCGCTGATGGAAGCAGCGCGATGGGGACATGTCGCAAATCGGCTGGTTCGTCAACGTCCGGCAGTGCAGGCAGTTCCGCCCAGCGCCAGCCAAGCTCAGTCAGGCGCTTGCGCGTTTCAGTCATGACGGTGGCAGTGCTCCAGCGAATTGCCGAGAACAGATGGGGATCAACGCGTCGCAGCCCCAGTAGGACGTACCCGCCATCGGTGGCGGGTACCAGCACCGCATCATGGCCGGCGTTCAGGATTCGCGCCGCAGCGCTGAGCTGCGTTGGCTCCAGCGCCGGACAGTCGGTGCCGATGATGAGCGCGCTGCCGGCACGTGCCAATGCCCGGCGGGCCGCCGTGGCCATTCTTTGACCGAGGTCGCCGTCGCACTGACGCGACAGCGCCACATTGAAGTCCCGCGCACAGGCCAGGAATGCCGGATGTCCAGTATCCGGCGTACAGCAGAGCTCGACCGGACCAATCTCGGCCGCACAGGCCGAGGCAAGCGTGTGCCGCAGCAAGCGCTCGGCCAGCGCCGCGGCCCCATAGGTACCCAGCGCCGGAATCAGCCGGGTCTTTGCATACCCCGGCTCGGGCGCTTTGGCGAAGACAATTACTTCGCACCGGGAGAGGCGCATGCGTGCTCCTTGCCTTCATAATGTCGCGCCAACGCTACGGCGCTGCGTCCAAAAAAGAACTGCAGCCGCAGCCACCACATCAGCAGTATCGTTCGCCAGGGTCCGCGCTGCTCCCACCGCCGCCCGGACGTGATCACGCGCTCATGTAGACACGCGGGCGGCCCGAGGCGCTTCAAGCGGCTCGATAGCACAATGTCTTCCATCAGCGGCAGATCCGGAAAGCCACCGACAGCGAAGAAGGCCTCGCGACGCACGAACATTGCGTGGTCCCCGGTGGCGATGCCGGTGAGCCGGGAGCGAAGGTTCATTGAGGCTGCGACAACGCGAAAGAGCCACAGCCCCCCCGCGATGCGGACATCGAACCGGCCCCACATCCGTTGTCCCGATTGCATGACGGCGCGGACAGCCAGGTCAGCCCCGGCTGGCAAGCGTGTGTCGGCATGGAGGAAAATCAGCAGTTCCCCGTGGGCCACAGCGGCGCCAGCATTCATCTGGCGGGCCCGGCCGCGGGCAGTGACGATGACCCGATCAGCCAGCGGCCCCGCCAGGCCAGCCGTGCCGTCCGCGCTGTCTGCGTCCACCACGATGATTTCCACGCCCTTGCGGCGCAGCGATTGCAGCGCGGCAAGGGCTTCTTCGAGATGCTCCGCTTCGTTCCAGGTCGGGATCACGATTGACAGGCGCATTAGCGTTCTCCCCGAAATCGGCCACTTGTCCTAATGAGTCGCACGGCCCCTCTCGCGGCAAAGGGCAGCACCCCGATCAGCGCGAACGAGCCGAGCAGCGCTGGCGACAAGATGTCTGCAACGTTGCTGATGCGTGCCAATTGGGTGCCGGCGTTCACGTAGACCACGGTACCGGCGAGCATGCCGACCTGGCTGACCCAGTAGAACGTGCTGGTCTTGATCGGTGTCAGCCCCATGGCCAGGTTGATCGCGAAGAACGGTACCAATGGGACCAGCCGGAGCGCGAACAGATAGAACGCACCGTCCTTCGCGAGCCCGGCATGGATCGCTGGAAGGCGATCAGCGAAGCGGCGTTGTACAGCGTCGCGGAATACGTAGCGCGAGGCGAGAAATGCCAGGGTGGCACCGATGGTTGAGGCGAACGACACGAGCAAGGTGCCGCCCCACAGACCGAAGATTGCGCCACCGGCCAGCGTCATGATCGCGGCGCCGGGCAGGGAGAGCCCGGTGACAGCGACATAGAGCAGGAAATAGCCCGACATCGCCACCGCCGGATGCGCCGCGTAGTAGGCTTGCCAAGCCGCCTGACCCGCTTTGAGCTGGGTCAGATTCAGGTAATGGCCGAGATCGAGGCCTAGATATGCCGCCACCAGCGCGACGATTGTCACCACGATCAGGACGCGGATACGGTTGACTTTCGAGGGGATTCCTGATGCCTTCATTTTCCAGGCTCCCCGCGCATTGCCACTATGCCACCGCGCCGCCAGGCATGAAAGCGTGCGAGCCATCTCAGCACCTGTTGCGGGGCGTGCGCCTGTTTCCACGCGCCGGCCGCGTACTTGTTGGCTTCGGCGAGCGTCGGATAGGTGTGGACGGTAGCGAGAATCTGATTGAGTCCCAGGCCGTGCTTCATCGCCAGCACGTATTCTGCAAGCAGCTCTCCGGCATGGTCGCCGACAATGGTGACCCCCAGGATCCTGTCCCGCCCCGCTACGGTCAGAACCTTGACGAAGCCACGGGCGCACTCGTCGGTGATCGCGCGATCCAGTTCGCCCAGGTCATAGCGGGTCACTTCATAGGGAATGCCTTGCTCCTTGCAGTCCCGCTCGCTCCGCCCCACACGGGCCACCTCCGGATCCGTAAAGGTGCACCATGGCATGACTGTGTAGTCGGCTTTGAAGCGTTTCACCCCGCCAAACAGCGCGTTGACCGTCGCGTACCACGCCTGATGGGCCGCAGCGTGGGTAAGCTGAAACGGCCCTGCGACATCGCCGCAGGCGTAGATGTTCGGGTAAAGCGTCTGCAGATAGGCGTTGGTCTCGATGGTGCGGGCCGGTGTCAGCGGGATACCCAGTGCCTCCAGGCCATAACCCGCGGTGCGCGGGCGACGCCCGACTGCGCACAACAGTGCGTCAAACTCCAGGACCATTTCCTGTTCGCCGCGGCTGACGATCAACCGCTTTAGACCACTGGCTTGCTCACAGCGCACCGCGCGGTGCTCAAGTAGAACCCGCACACCGTCCGCCGCCAGCGCCGCCGCGCTCAGTGCGCAGGCCTCTGGGTCCTCACGGACGAGGAGTCGCGGCGACCGCTGCACCAGCGTGACTTCCGCCCCAAAGCGGGCGAAAGCTTGCGCGAGCTCGCAGCCGGCCGGGCCACCGCCCAGCACAATCAGCCTTCGGGGTAGCGCACGGAGGGACCAGATTGTCTCGGTAGTGTAATAGCCGACCGCTTCCAGGCCCGGGATCGGCGGTACCTGGGGCTCCGCCCCGGCCGCGATGACGATGGCACGGGTGGCGAGCGTACGGCCGTTGACCTCCACTGTCCAGGGCGAGGTAATGGTGGCTCGCCCCTGGATAACGTCCACGCCGAGCTTGGCGTACCGCTCGGCCGAATCGTGTGGCGCGACCGTTGCAATCACCCGATGCACACGCGCCATCACCTCGGCAAAATCGAAGCTGAGCTCGGCGCTGGCAATGCCCAAGGCGGCCGCATGCTTGGCTTGCTTGACGAAACGCGCCGAGCGCAGCAGGGCTTTGGAGGGTACGCACCCGGAATTCAGGCATTCGCCCCCCATCTTGCCGCCTTCGACGAGTGTGACTTTCGCTTTCAGCGCCGCCCCAAGGTAAGCGGTGACGAGGCCGGCCGCGCCGGCACCGATGACGACCAGATTGCGGTCGAACGTCCTGGGCTTGGGCCAGCGGGCGATCAAGGGTCGGTTGGGCGGCATGGTTTGTTTCACGGATTCCGGCTCAGGCGGCCAACGCGCCACCGCAACTGCTGCCCTGACCTGCGGTGCAGCCGTAGCAATGGTCGGCCACGACGATAGGCTGACCGGCCAATTCGGCGCTCAGCAGATCGCGCAGGTGAGCCCGAGACGAAACGCCGAGCTTCAGCGGCAGGCCCAACATCTGGTTGAAATCGCAGTCGTGGAGATAGCCTTGCCAGTCAACGCTGACGAGGCTGCGGCACATCAGGCCGTCAAGATTGGCGGCGCTGAAATTAGCCTTCAACAGGCGCATGTAGTCCGCGAACTGCCCCTTCGAGACTAACGCGCTGCCAAAGCGCTGGATCGGCATGTTCGCAAGGACAAAAAGCCGGTTGAAGACAATGCCGAAATGCACATGCAACTCGCGCTTATAGTCCGCCTGGAGCTTCTCCTGATTGGGCGGCAAGGCCGGGCCTTGGGGGTTATACACGAGATGCAGCGCGAGCCCGGTATCAGGCTGGCCATAGCCGAGGCCGTTGAGGTGCCGTAGCGCCGATACGCTCTTGTCAAACGTGCCCGCGCCCCGCTGACGGTCGACGTTGTCCGCCGAATAGCACGGAAGGGAGGCCACGACTTCCACGCGTTCAGCGGCAAGGAATTCCGCGAGATCTTCCTGCCCCGGCTCGAACAGGATGGTGAGGTTGCAGCGATCGATGACGCGCGCACCAAGCGCTCTCGCACCCACCACAAGTCGGCGGAAGTGCGGGTTGAGTTCCGGGGCGCCGCCGGTGAGATCTAGGGTCGGAAGCCTGCGGGTGCGCAGCACCGCTAGCACCAGATCGACGGTGGCGCTGTCCATCATTTCCATGCGGTTCGGTCCGGCGTTGACGTGGCAATGCACGCAAGTCTGGTTGCAGCGATAGCCCAGGTTGACTTGCAAGGTCTCCAATGCCTTGCGTCGTATCGCCGGGAAGTCGGTCTCGCGTAGTAAAGGGAAGATGGCATGCATTAGCACTTCTCCTTGGGCTCGCTACTCGGCGATCTTTGCAACGCCTGTCTGGCCGCGTCGTCCGGTGGACCCGGCGGCATCCGGCAGAAGCCTTGGGCCGGAACGTGCAGCGCCGCGTTGAACTTGCTCGACAAATTCTGGAAGGCGATCAGCGCGGTGAGTTCGATGATGGCATCCTCGCTGAAATGCGCCTTGAGTTCACTCATCTGTGCGGCGTCCACGCCGCGACCGGTGGTAGTGACGGCCTCGGCATAGCGCAGGGCCGCTTTTTCGCGAGCGCTGTAGCGCGGGGAGTGGTCGAAGTCGGCCAGTTCCGAGAGTTTGGCCGCTTCCACGCTGCGCTCCAGCGCCGTCGCGGAATTGAGATCGACGCAAAACTCGCACCAGTTGATTTGCGAGATCCGCACCGTGATCAGCGAGCGCAGCGCAGGCTCGATGGGCGAAGACACCCGGTCGAGCGCGCGATAGAGCGCTGTCAAGGCGAGGAAGACTCTCGGGGAGCGGCCCCACAATCTGGCCGGCTCGAGTTCGGCACCATATTTCCTGCGTTGCAGCCACAAGATCAGGCGCACGTACCATGGATAGGTCGCGTCATCCGGCGTTGGGATCATGGACATGGCACAAGCCTCATTGCGTCAGCAGCATCCCGTACTGGGATCGCAGCAGGTGGCGCCCTGGTCGGCTGGAAGATGTAGCGCCCGCTTGCTTTCCGATGCAGATCGGCGAGTGCCAGGCGGCGCGCAGTACGGCTTGCCGGCCTGCTCGCTGACCGGTTCGATGCCAATGAAATGCGCCCGGTAGTCACCCTGCATCAGGAGCTGATAGGTCCGCTCACACACCGCCATACGCTCGCCGCGGGGAAACAGGTGACCTTCGTCGTCAGTCACCGAGGCGAATGGACCGCGGTAGATGACCGCGTGCCCCTTGTCGATACATGGTTGGCTCGACGGCTTTTGCGCCACCAGGGTGACCGCGCGGAACTCGATGCCATGGACTACCTGCCACGGCGTAGGCGCCCAGTTGTCGACCCCCACCGCGACAAAACCCGCCTGCACGAACGCTTGCAGGAACGCCGTTTCGGTGAACGCGCCGGAGATGCAGCCGCTCCATAGCTGCGGATCGGTCTTCAGTGCCGCGGGCACCGGCTCATCCGCAACGATATCGGAAATGGCCACCCGGCCATGGGGCCTGAGGACCCGGAAAATCTCCCGCACGACCGCCTGCTTCTCATGCTCGTCCACCAGATTCAAGACGCAGTTCGAGATCACCAGGTCCACCGAGTCGTCAGGCACCAGCGGTGCCCGGCGTTTCTGTTCGGCTTGCCAGGCGTGAAGCGCGGCCAGTCCGCGCGCGTCATGGACCGGGTTGCGGGCGAGCCAGGTGTCCATGGCAGCGACATCCAACGCCAGGTCCTGGATTCTCCCCTTGAGGAAGCGCACCCTGTCGCCGCCCAGTCGCTGCGCCATGTGCGGCCGGTACTTGCGCGCGAGCGCCAGCATGTCGTCGTTCATATCCACGCCAGTCACCTGGCCGGCCGCGCCGACGATCTGCGCGGCGATGTAGCAAATCTTGCCCCCGCCGGAACCAAGGTCGAGCACGGTGTCGCCGGGACGCACGTAGCGCGAGGGGTCGCCGCAGCCGTAATCCTTGTCGAGGATCTCGGGCGGGATTGCCGCCAGATAGCGGGGATCGTAGTTGACCGGACAACATAGCTGGGGTTCGGTGGCCCGGGCGCCCTCGCTATAGCGTTCGTAAACCGCGTCTTGCATCGACATGGTCGCATCCTCTCCAAGTTGCCCACTGTGAGGCCCGTCGTTAGTCCTGCTCGCCGTTGCCAAGAAATCGCACGAGCCCTACATCAGGCGCGACAGTGCCACGGCGCCTGCCGAAATCGCGCCAGCCACGGGGAAAGTGACCAGCCAGCCGTAAAGCACACCTTTGAGTGCGTCCACCCCCGCTGGCTGCCGACCGGTGTGCCAGCGGACCCCCAATAGGGCGCCGGTGCTCACATGGGTGGTGGACACCGGCAGGCCGAGCGGCGAGGCCAGCAAGACCAGCGACGAGGTGCACAGGTTGGCGGCTAGCCCCGTGTAGGCGTCGAGCGGCGCCACCCGATGCGCAAGCACGTTGAGCACCTTGCGTCCGCCCCATAACCCGCCCAGGCCCATTGCCACGGTAACTGCCACGATCGACCCGGCTGCGCCAGCCATTGGCAAGCCGGGCGGCGCTCCCGGCGACAGGGCCAGCCCCATGATCAGGATGGCCGCGATCTTGGGCACATCGTTGAGTGCCCGGGCGAAGCTGGTGGCCGCCGCGCTCATCCAGTGCAAGGCTGCCCACAGCCGGCGCACGCGCGCTGGCGTGGGGCGGCTTGCAGGGGCGGCGCAAAGGAAGGGGTCTGCCCGCCAAGCGTCGTGACTGCAGCAGTCCCCCTGCCTGACGGGCACCTTGCGCACCAGGCGATTGGCAAGCACGAGCACGCCACCGCATAGCAAGACTGCGATGAGCGGGCTCACCAGCAAAGGCAGCGCGACCTTGCCCAGGATCGAGCGCGCCAGCAGGCCCTGCGGGCCGGTGGCGGCCAGTGCCGCGCCGACCAGCCCGCCAAGCAATGCATGTGTGGTCGAGACCGGCAAGCCAAAGCGGGTGGCGCCCAGCACCCAGAGCACCGCGCCACTCAATGCCGCGAGCAGGAAGCTGAGGCTCAGGCGCATCTCGGGCCGTAACAGCCCGCTGCTGAAGGTGTGGACCATGGCAGCGCCCAGCACGACAGCGGTCAGCCCGCCCAGCACCGTCCACACCGTGCCCCACCAGAGCGCACGGCGAGCCTGTGCCACGCCTCCGCCGACCAGGCTGGCAATGCCCTTCGAGACATCGTTCGCACCGTTCGCCCAGGCCAGCAGGAGCACAACGGCCGCAATGAGTGTGATTGTCATCGAGAACCCCATTCACATCCCCCCCTGCCTGGTGGGTCAGCCGAAGCAAAGAACAGCGTGTCAGTCCGCGCCGAGGACACGCCGGCGAATCAGCCAGTCGATCGACAGCTTGCCCGGGCCGCGCGTCAGCAGCACCAGCAGCATGGCCGCCCACTGAATATGCGTGGGCCACGCCTGCGGATAGACGAACACCTGGATCACCGTCGTCATGCCCAGCAGCACTAGCGCCACAGGACGCGTCGCCAAGCCCAGCATGAGCAAGACTGGTGCGACCAGCTCGATCGAGACCGCCGCGTAGGCGGCCGGCTCGGGCGGGATCAGCGGGACGTTGTAGTCTTCCCGGAAGAGTTCCAGGGCCGACTCCCAGTTGGCGAGCTTGGCCATGGCCGAGTTCCAGAACACCGTGGCGACCGCGAGTCGCAACGGAATGGCGAGGATGGTGTGGGGAACACGATCTAGCCACGCCAGCGCTTGCCGCGCGCGCTCGGCCAGCGTCATGGATGAACCAGGAGAATGTGTGAGATTGCTCATGACGAAGGCTCCATGATTAGTCGAATGGCCGGCCGGACAGGCTGATGGCGGTGAAGCAGCCGGATGCCAGCAGCGTGGCAAGCCAGGCGTGCGTTTCGGACGAAGGGGCTTCCTGCAGCGCAGCATGTAACGGACGCCCCGCGAACAGTGCTGCCGCGAAGCGCCACTGCCATGCGCTCAGACGGTCGACTTCGACGCCGGACGGGGTCCGATTGACGAGCAGCCAGACCGGCCCGGCGCTCAGGTCGATGGCCTCCATCGCACCCTCGTCACGGCTTAGCACAGCCCGCCAGATCGCGTCGATCGGGAAGTCGGATTGCAATAGTCGCACGGCAGGATGCGGCGTGAAGCAGACATCCTCATGCTTGGCTTCCTCCCGGTGCGCGAGGCGAGCCAAGTCGAGCGGCATCGCGTCGGGCGCGTGCAGCACGGTATTGACCGCCCATTCGAGCCGGGCCGTGTCTGGTAGATAGGTCAGCGAGGCGGCCTGCGGCATCCCCGCCAGGAACTCCGGAAAGCCCTCACCATACCTGTCCAGCCATGCACTCCTTGGAGGCGATTCTTCCATGAACAGCCTGGCCGCGCCTTCGAAGAACTCGGGGCCAACCAAGGCGTGGATGGCCGGATAGGACAGGCGCAGCGCCGTCACCAGTGTGGCGATGGCGGTGTTCCGGTAGATGTCGAGCCGCGCCTGCGGCGCGAGGCCGTCCTCTGCGACGAGAGCGAGCAGGTCGCCGCCGGCCTCATGCAGCAGGCCCTGGCCGACGGCGCGCTGCAACTCAAGCAGCGTAGGGGGACGCGGATGCATGCTGTTGCCTCTCCAGAGCCGTTTCGGCGATCGCCGCCTCTTGCATCAGAATGTCGAGCGCGGGTACGTCGGTGTCCCATTCGATCAGCGTGGGCACTGGTCCGAAGCGTTGGAGCGCTGCCTCGTACAAGGCCCATACCGCGGGCGCGACGCGCGAGCCGTGATCGTCGATGCGCAGGGTTCGCCCCTGCTCGAGTTGCCGCACGCTATGGCCGGCCAGATGAATCTCACCGATCACCGCCGGCGGTAGCGCAGCCAGATATGTCATGGCGTCCCAGCCGTGGTTGCTGGCGCTGACATAGATATTGTTGACGTCGCACAGGATGCCGCACCCGGTGCGGCGTGCGACCTCGGCCAGGAATTCCCACTCGGGAATGGTCGAGTGAGCAAAGCGCAAGTAGGTCGACGGGTTCTCGACCAGGATGTGGCGCTTCAGAGAGGTCTGGGTCTGGTCAACGTGCCGGCACACGACGGCCAGCGCTTCTTCGGTCATCGGCAGCGGCAAGAGATCCGCGAGATAGGTGCCCCCGGCCACACTCCAGGACAGATGCTCGGAGACCAATCCCGGTTCGATCCGCGCCACCACCTCGCGCACGCGTGCAAGGTGGGTCATGTCCAGCCCTTCCGCACTACCTAGCGACAGGCCAACGCCGTGCAGCGAGATCGGATAATCGCGTCGAATGACCTCCAGGTAACCGGGCGCGCTGCCGCCGCCCATGTAGTTTTCGGTATGCACCTCAAACCAAGCGACCGCCGGACGCTCCTCCGCCACCACCTGGTGGTGGCGGAAGCGCAGGCCGACCCCGACTCGCGCTGGGATCGGGCCCGGCCCGCGTTGCAGTGCAACAGACGGGGCATCCATCGTTCTGCTCGATCAGACGGCCTTGAGCTTGCCGCCCTGGATCTTGCCGCAGTCGCCGGCCGGCAGCAGCACGAATGATTTCGTGTCGCGCGCCTTGGTCGCTTGTCCCGCACAGGAATGCGCGCCTTCGGCGCAGTCATTCTTGGATACGGCATTGATGCCGTAGCACTTTTCCAGCTTGCCCTTCTCCATTCTGGCCATGTTGTCCTTGACGATCTGCGGCATTCCACTCATGTCCTTCGTGGGCTGCTGCGCCAAGACCGGCGTGGCCGCCATGGCAAGGGCGAGTCCGAGGGCGGACGACAAGGTCGAAGCGGCCAACATATGCTTGCTCATCATGCATTCTCCTAGAGTTGCGGCTCGAATCCGGGGCCGTGTCAGGAAATTCGGCTGTACGCGACCAAAGGTTACGTCTCTCCCGAAATTTTTTTTGCGCGACAAACGGTTCCCCATGACGCAAAATTCAGCCATGTCTTCCCCAACGCACCGACATGACGGCAAACCGAGTTCCGTGAGTGATACGCCGGACTCGGCGTATGCAGACTTCCCGGGCGCGCCAGCGGCCCGCCGGGCAGACGGCAGGGCGGATTGGTCCGTTGCGATGGCCCGCGCGCAACGCGGCGATCGCGAGGCCTACCGGCATTTGCTCGAGGCCATTACCCCCTACGTGCGGGCGCTGGCGGCACGCCAGGTCCGGAACCGCAGTGACATCGAGGACACGGTGCAGGACGTGCTGATGACGGTACACGCAGTGCGCCACACCTATGATCCGGCACGTCCTTTCGGCCCGTGGCTGGTTGCCATTGCCAACCGGCGCATCGTCGACGGCCTGCGCCGGCGCGGACGCATCGGCTCGCATGAAACCGAGCTTGACCCTGAGCAAGAAACCTTTTGGCCCTCCGCAGCGAACTTACAAGAAGAGGCTGTGGATGCGCGCGCGGTGCGGGATGCCGTCGAACGGCTACCGGCCGGACAACGCGAAGCACTGCGGATGCTCAAGCTCGATGAAATGTCGTTGAAAGAGGCCGCCGCCGCCAGCGGGATGTCGGTTGCCGCGCTGAAGGTTGCCACGCATCGTGCCTTGAAAACGCTGCGCAAATTGTTCGAATCCCAAGGTAATCAGTCGTGAGACCCACCCCTAACCTGATCGACTCGCTGGTGGCCGACGCGGCGCCGGTGCGGCGCTTGCGCCCGCCGATGGTGCGGGCGGCAGGCTGGCTGCTGCTGGCCGCCCTGATTCTGGCGTTGGCCGCGTCCCATCATGGCCTGCGCCCCGATCTGGCGGCGAAGCTGGCGCAGCCAGTCTTTGTCACCGGCGTGGCCGCAGCAATGCTGACTGCCGTGCTGGCCGCCGTGGCAGCGTTCATGGCCAGCGTCCCCGGCCGCTCCCGGCGATGGCTGCTGCTGCCGGTGCCAGCGTTCCTGGCCTGGTTCGCGACCGTCAGCTACGGTTGCCTGACAAATTGGGTCCAAATCGGTCCGGCCGGCATCTCGCTCGGCGAGACGGCCAGTTGCTTCGCCACGCTGATGATGGTCAGCGTGCCGCTGTCGTTTGCCTTGCTGATCATGCTGCGTTATGTGGCCCGACTTTCCCCGGCGCCGGTGGCAATGTGCGGCAGCCTCGCGGTTGCCGCCATGACGGCAACCGCGCTGTCCATCCTTCACCCGCTCGACGCCACAGCGATGATTCTGATGTGGAACTTCGGCGTCGCGCTACTGTTCGTGGGCGTCAGCGGGCGGTATGGAGATCGACTCTTCAATTGGGTGGCGCTGCACTGATGCGGTAGGGCGGCGTGGGATCGCAGATGCTGGCGGCAGGCGTGCCGCCAGCCGTCGAGACCAAGCCGCACCGCCTATACGAAGCGACAATCAAAACGACGAGCAATGTAAGACACCGTGATGCCCGAAGCAGGTTGCCGAGGTCGGGAACGGCTGTAGCGCTCGCGGCTGTCCTGTCTTTCGCATCCAGGCGCAGCACGCATTCGCGCCACGGGTCGGAATCCGGCGGATAGCCCAATTTCTCGCACGCCGGGCCATAAACCTGGATCATCTGGTCGACCTCGCGTTCCGCCATGCGCGGCATGGGCTTGCGTCGCGCAGCCCGCCAGTAGTGCGGCCAAGACTAATAGGTATTGCGTCGAGCGCATTTCACCCCCGCCCGAGCGGAAGATGCTATGCGGATGAATGGGCGCGGTGACCCGGCAGGTCACCGCCCTTGTGCATTCCGGGCCAGTGGAAATCCTGCGCCCAGCCCAAATACGACGGCGTACACAAATCAATGTCCGCGCCGGTCGACGTTCAACACGTGGTCGAGGCGCAGCACCTCATTGCCATTCATGGTAATCCGAGTGCCATCTTTCGCTTCCAACACTCGACCTTCCTTCACGCTCACGGCACGGCCGAACGGATTCTCCACCGCCATTTTCCCATCCTTGAACACGTGAACGGTCGAGCCGTCGTTGAGCGCATAGGACTTCACGATGTCACTCCTGTCGGCCGCGCTTGCGGACAGCGAAACGACGGTGGTGAGCACGGCGATTGCGAGCTTGTTGTACATGGCATGCTCCTTCGGCAGGCAAGACTAACGAGGCTCCGCCTCAGACCGACGAGTGATACATTGCTTGAACATAGCGTGCGAACTACGATCCAGGCCGACTTCGGCATTTCACGACCAATTACCACTCCTCGTAGTTTGAGGGGTGTCTCGCGACTCCCTTCATTGGGACGCTGGCCTTCAAGCCATCTGTTGTTGGCCGAAGAAGTCTGGGGAAAGTTTGTGCGACGACAGCCCCCTTCCCAGAATGCGTTGCCGGGGGAAGGGGGCGTTTTGTTTCTCGTGAAAGAAACTTGACTCATTTGCACTGCATTTCAACTAGTCAAGGACTCTAGTTCGGAGCGAGTGTCCGCAGACTCTCGGCTCCGACACGTAGACGCGCAGCCAGGCTGCGCGTGGCAGATCAGACGCGGTAGCCGTAAAGTGTGCCGTCGCCGGTACGCGCGTTGTCGAGCGCGTCGGCCACAAGATCTGGCGCCGACGCCCGAGCGCCATCCGTGTAGGGGTCAAACTTGCCGCTCTTGGCGCCATCCGTAAATGGATCGCGCTTATCGCCAACCCTTGCGCCGTCCGAGTAAACGTCGAATTTCCCTGCCTTGCTGCCATCGGTGTACGGATCCCGCGGCCCCGTGACGTTGCTGCCATCCGTGTACACATCGCGCACAGTGGCCGCATAAGTTACCGCTGTGCCGAGTGCTGCGGTGGTGGCCACGACGATAGTCAATAGTCGCTTGCTCATTTTCGCGCCTCCTTTCATGAAGGACCCGGTTCTCGATCTGGGAACCCGGTAGTAGAAAATTCGCCGGCAAGCACCAAAAGGTTACAGGCCCCGCCCACGGCCGACAGCAGGGGCGGCAGGTGTTCTGGCACAACCGAGATCCAGTTGCCGCATGAGGCCGCTGGAACACCTTCTGGCCCCGCGGCCTGGCCCTGCACGAATCGCCCGAGGCGCGCGTACCGCAAGGAGGCAGAGCACCCGCTGCTGTGGGCCTTCATCGAGCGCGGCAAGACGCTGTCGTCGGGGCGACGCGTTGCCGCCGCTCGCTTGCCACGCACTTGACCACCTACCCTACCCAAGGCGGGCGCCGGGGCTATGTGGGCTAGCGCACATAGCCCCCTGGTCACTAGTCACTCCCTTCGGGTGGTCGACGGAGCTTGGTAAGCGTCGGTGCGTGGGTGGAAGGCGAACCAGGCGAACCAGTAGGCCGTCTGCGACGGGTACGGCTTGCCATCGGAGACGGCTTGCGCCGACCGGGTCGCCGGGTCAAGCCGAATTTCGAAGAGTCTGCCGCCCACCCGGTCACGCACTACATTGCCGGCCTTTGCGAGTTCGGTGAACGGATAGGCCTTGAAGCTGCCATTCGCCCCCACGCCGAGCACCCATTCCTTGGGGTGGAAGCGGTGGCTTTCCTGGCGAACGCGGAACATCACCACCGCGTTGGTCATGTAGTCCGAATAGGGATTGAAACCGTAGTTGCGCTGGTAGCCGGTACGCTCGAAAAGCACCACGGTGTGCGGATGTTCTTTCTGCCATGCTTGCCAAGTGGTATGGGTGATTGGGAAACCCATCAAGGCGGCCCCCTTGAGTGGACCCGATATCGCCTTGCCGAGCATCTGCGACCACAGCGATTGGCTCTGTTTGTCATACAACAGCAGATTGCTGTTATAGAGCAGGCCAGACACGCCAAAAGTCAATCGTTTGCCATCGACTCTTGCCGAGTGCGCAGCGCCCGTGCCGCACAGGGGGCAAAAGCTTACGACCAGCGGTTCACCATTGAACTCGTCGTTGACGATTTCGTGCCAGATCAGAATGCGCTCGGGGTAAGCCTTGGCCACGCCGTTCAACAGCACACCGAGGACGCGGTCGTCGGACCTCAAGAACGTCGCCTCGGAGGCAGCCACGAAGCGTGGCGCGATCAGCGCCGGGATCCCGTCGCGTGGCGGCCCGCCGTTGACGATTTCATCTTGCGAGACCAAAGCGCCATGTAAGTCAAAACCATTGGCATAGCGGTCGGCACACTCAGCGGGTCTGCTCCACACAAGGGCGATGACGCAAGCCATCGTCAGCAGCCAGCCGAAGATGCGGGTAACAGGGGCGATGTCCCCGACGAGTGGAGAATTCACTTGCGACAGCCTCCCGGCAATTGGCGTGTCACCGTTAAGATGAGGAAACGGTAGCTGCGATGGATGTCGTGAGCATCATGGCGGGCAGTTGCGGCCTTGTGTGTTGACGGTCCAGTCATAGGGAATGAACTCGATTTCCATGCCTTGAGGAAGCCTCACCGGCGCGTAGCGATTGATGTACGCATTCAATGTGGGGTTCCGCTTCAGAAAATCGTTCCTTGTAGAAATCGAAAATCGATGAGACCCGGACAGTGCGCCCCGCCAAGTCGACCTGAAGGTTTCGGGACTCGCTGAAGAAGCGCCGTGTGGCCTCGTCGAGTTGCGTGTCGAGGTGTTCGGCAGAAAATGGCTCGTTAGGCAGTTGAGGGCAGCCTCGCACCATGCAATTCAGCGCAAAATGCACGCGCTCATCCCCGAGCGGCCGGATCACGCTGTTCTCATAGGTGTAGAGCGTCATCGCCTTGCCACCGATCGCAAAGCGCCTGGCACCAAAAAACCGCATCCGGGTAAGCCATCCCAACTCCTTCGGCATGCCAGAGACAATGACGTTGTACATGGCAAGCGCGTTGTAGGAATTGATGTAGTAGGCAAGCGCGTCATTTCGCGTTGGGAACGCCGCTGGCATGCTTTGCGGACTCACGCGCGCGATATAGTCGAGGTAAATGCGCAGGTCAGCCGGGTCATTGGCGATTCCGCAGAAGTCCACCTGCCCGCGTTCATTCACATGCGCGCGCAGCACGCGTGCCCAGGTCGCGTCGGCCTCAGCCACCGCGACCTGCGCCGTGCATGGGACGATCCAGCCCGCCATTAGCGCGATGCAAATGGCGAGTAGAGGGTAGCGGAGTTTCTTGAGGAACATTGCAAATCTCGCCAGACGGATTTTCACTTCTCGGAGCGCGCATCGCGGCGTCCCGTCGCGCCCGACCTTTCCGTTGATCGCGTTGGCACGCGTCGCGTCACCTGACCTCAGTTCGTACAGCACACCGCATCCTGCGCGATCCTGGACCGCCCCTCCGGCCGGCAACGGGCGTCCCAACATACAGATGCCGCGCCTATCACTTCCGTGGAGCCTGCGTGTTCTGCTTGTCCGACGAAAATCCGGCCCAGGGCTTGACCATCGAACACGTCCAGCCCAGCTCACCCCAGAATTGAACGCGGGGCACGAATCAGCCCCCGCGCCGATCGGCGTTCAACGCGCTGTCGAGACGCATCACCTCGTTGCCCTTCATGGTGATCCTGGTGCCGTCTTTCGCCTCCAGCACCTGACCTTCCTTCACATTCACTGCGCGGCCGAATGGATTTTCCACTGCCATCTTCCCATCCTTAAAGACGTGCACGGTCGATCCGTCCGCTAGTGCATAAGACTTCACGATGTCACTCATGTCGGCCGCGAATGAGAACAGCGAAACGCCGGTGATGAGCGCAGCAAGCGCAAGCTTGTGGTACATGGAAAGCTCCTTCGGCAAGTCAGCCTGAGCCGAGTGTGCGGTCACACTCGGCTCAGACCGGCGGACGCGCAGGCGCGGCTGTGTTCCACCAATCAGACGCGATAGCCGTAGAGGGTGCCGTCGCCGGTACGCGCGCTGTCGAGTGCGTTAGCGGCGAGATCCAGCGCCGAAGCATGCGTGCCATCGGTGTACGGGTCAAACCGGCCGCTCTTGGCCCCGTCTGTGAATGGGTCGCGCTTGTCGCCAACCCTTGCGCCATCCGAATAGACGTCGAATTTCCCTGCCTTTCCACCATCGGTGTATGGATCGCGCGGCCCCAGGACGCTGCTGCCATCCGTGTACACATCGCGCGCTGTGGCCGCAGAGGCCGTGGCTGCGCCCAAGGCGACCGTGGCCAAGACGAAGACCCATAGTTTCTTGGTCATTTTCACACCTCCTTCCATGAGGGATTCGTTTCCCGAAGCGAAGACCATCTAAGCCGGTACTGGGAGATTCGTCGGCAAACGCAAAAAGGTTACACATCGCCGTACCCACCAAGGACGGCGGGGCGACAGGTCGACCTTCCCGGTCCATGCGGCGTCCATCCTGACCTCGCAGATTCCGTTGCGAATGGCATCGATGCATACCGAAGATGTCGCGAGTGCTAGAAACGGCACGGCGCCAGGAAATCGGCGCAAGCGGTGCCGTGGCGAGATACAGGCAATAGCGCATCCCTCGAATGAAATGACCGGACAGACAACACAATTGATGCCCCGAATGCCCGCTTCGCGATGAATGTGATTGTGTTACGATCGGTCCAGAAAGGAATCATTCATGGCACGCTCAATTGAATTTGACAAATCCCAGGCGCTTTCCGCCGCGATCGAGGCGATCTGGCATCGCGGCTATCATGCCGTGTCGACCAGCGACCTGACGGCTGAGATGGGGCTTGCCAAGTCTTCCCTGTACAACACTTTCGGCAGCAAGCGGGAAGTCTTCATGGCCGCCTTGCGGCAATACAGCACGGAGCGCGCTGCGCAATTGGCGAAAAGCCTCCAGCGACAGCCCGCGCCCAAGAGCTTGCGTGCGCTGCTGACCTCGGTCGCCGGTGATAACGATGCCGGCAAGGGGTGCCTGCTGGTGAACTCGGCAGTAGAAGTGGCCCCGCATGACCCGGACATCGCGACCATCGTGCATGACGGCTTCATCCAGATGGCGCGCGTCTTCGAAGCGGCGATTCGCGCCGGCCAGGCGCGCGGCGAGCTCCGCGCTGACGTCGAGCCCAAAGCTGAAGCGATCGCCCTGGTTTCCGGCATCGCCGGTCTGCGTGTACTCTCCAAGGCGGGTTTTGGCGCCAAGGCGCTGACGCCGACGATTGAAGCCCTGCTGGCGAGGCTTGAACCCTAGACCTTTTTTTGTCTTTTTTGGACTATCTGGTCCAGTTAGCGTCCGTAACCAGGAGGAACATGATGGAAAACCTTGCACATCTCTCCCTGCCCGCCCAAGCACTTGAGACCGCCCAAGGGCGGTCCAGGGAAGCGCTCGATACCGCCCTCAGGCAGGCGGGCATGATTCCCAATATGTATGCCAAGATGGCCAATGCCCCCGGCCTGCTTGAGACCTACCTGTTCGGCTACAACCTGTTCCGCAAGGAGTCCGGTTTTACGCCGCCCGAGCAGGAGGTCGTGCTGCTCACCATCAGCCGGCTGAACGAGTGTACCTATTGCATGGCAGCCCACAGCATGATTGCGGAGGCCGTCTCCAAGACCCCGGCGCAGGCCATTGCGGCAATCAGGGAGAACCTGCCGATTGAGGATGCCAGGCTGCGCGCCTTGGCAACCTTTACCCGACTGATGGTTGAATCACGTGGGCGCCCGACCGACCAGGACGTGCAGGCATTTCTCGCGGCCGGCTACAGTGAACGGCAGGTGCTTGAAGTCATTCTGGCCATTGCGGTCAAGACACTCAGCAACTACGCGAATCACATTTTCCATACCGACCTGGACCAGCGTTTCGAGGGACACGCATGGCAGCCTGAACACTAGCAAGCCCCGGCAAGGCGTTAATGCAGCGCGGTTGCCATGAGGGGGTGAGGCCGGTGAACTTTCCAGCATGGCACGCGCAGCACTCGGGCTGCAGAACTCGTAACCCACAGGACCTGTTGAAGATCGGTAGACGATGAGCTGTGGCGATGCCCACCGCGGCGTTCGGATCCCACTCCCGTCGCCGCTTCGGTCGGTCAGGCTAGCCCAGACCGACGGCATACGAAGTTGGGGGTCGATCATCCGGTCTTTAACCATATGTACGCACCGGCCTGACAATGGCGCATTGCCGGCAGTTGCACAATGAGGTCACGCGACCTCCGGCACGAGCTCGTGCACGGCAATACCCTCGACTGGGTCCAGTATGCTCTTCCAGGGCGCAAGCTCGATCATCCGCATGGTGGCACGGTAGCCGGCATCCCATCGCGCCTGCATTCGGGCGGCGCTGAAATCGAAATCCTTAGTGTAGTCGTCGCCGTCCATCCTGGGCGCCTTCAGTTGAATGACTTGCATCGTGGTCCCGCAACCCCATTGCAGTAATTCCTTGACCGCCGGCGATTCCCGCTCGCCCGATGGAATGTATCGGGCGAGTTCGCGAATGACGTGCCGCAACCGATGAATTTGGCGCTGCCGTGGCAGTTGGCTCTCCACTCGGCTGGCATACTGAATATCCTTTTGCCGGCTGATAACCTCCCAGATCGTTTGCGGCTCAGGACCCTCCGCAGGCCATAGCTGCACCGCAAAAATGACCGAGTCACGGCGGGGACTGTCATCCAGCACGACCTCGATCGGTGTATTGGAATAGATGCCACCATCCCAGTAGCTCTCGCCATCAATACGCACGGCCGGAAATGCTGGTGGCTGGGCGGCGGAAGCCAACACGTGCTCCAGGCCGAGCGTGGTGTCGCGGTTAGTGAAATAGCGCAGGCCGCCGCTACGCACATGCACCGTGCCCACGGTAAGCCGCGTGTGGTTTTCGTTCAAGTAGGGGAAGTCTACGAGCTTGGCGAGCGACGCGCGCAGCGGCGCCGCCGAGTAGTACGCCGCCGCCTCGGCGCCGAGCCGAACGTGTGGGCTGAGCCATGCGCTGGGCTGTGGCTCAAAAAAAGTCGGAAGACCGTTGATAAGCACGGTCAGCTTGTGGAAGGTGTCGCCGGCAGCGGAGTAAGGGCCGATCAGTGGGGACAAGCCGCAGCGTGTCACGCCGCACCAGAACCGACGCAAGCAGTCCAGTCGGTCCGCTGGTCGGTTGCCGGCGATCATGGCCCCGTTAATGGCACCGATCGACGTGCCAACGACCCAGTCCGGTTCAATGCCGGTTTCGTGAAGCGCCTGGTAGACTCCCGCCTGGTAGCTGCCCAGCGCCCCACCGCCCTGTAGCACCAGTACCACCTGCCCAGGCAGCGTCGGAGTTTCACGCAAGGTGGAACGCCCGACGGTGGTCATCGCCGCGTTGCTTTCCATCGACCATTTCCCTTGTTTTCGACCGCCAGTCCAGGCGCCAAAGGCAGATGCGTGCCGCAGCCGGGTTCGACGCAGCGAAATAGCTGGACTCGCCCCGGCAGCCAAATTGCGTGCCGTCGCCAGCCTCGCTTGCGTTGCCTGAAGGACTGGCAGCCTGCTCTAGCAAACAGGCACGCGCGTCGTCCAAGCACGGACGCGCGAACCTGAGCGTCGCCGGTGATTGGGTCGGACCGGGCCACGCCCAGCGCAACCGCATACGCGTTGGAAGTGCCCGCCTTCGCCGCTGCAAGATCAGGTCCAAGGGTTTCCATCTGCAGCACACTCGCAGTGCAGAGGATAGGTTTGGCGCCCATCTTTCGCTCCCTCAATGGCACATCTAAAGCCGTCCGAAGCCTCTCTATCTGAAAGTTCGCTCGCAACGCGGAAAAGGTTTCCGACTCTGGGCCGAACGGCGTTCCCTTTGAGGCCGCAACCAGCAATTCAGCCAATCAGATAGCCGCATCTGCGGATCCCCACCCTCAGCTGAGCCGATGCCGAGCAAGACCGCAGGAGGCGAAACAGAGTCCCCCAAACAGACGCCTGCGTGGAATAGGTGACGTATGCCTGCCGCGTCGATGAAGTCCGGACGCCAAATTCGAATTGCTGCGAGTGAAGCGCCATACACCAGGCAGCGTCAAATGGCTGCGTATGCGGCGAAGTCGTTTAAACTGACGCCGCCAATTCCGCGTGTGCCGGAAGGCACCTGAGGCCATTTTGCCGCTACACAGGAGAACCGCATGAAAGCTCTGCGTTGGTTGCTGCCGCCCCTGCTGCTGTCACTTGCCATGCCCCTGCAGGCTGCCGATGGCTTGGTCACCGTTCGAAGTCCGTTGGCGCCGAGGGCGGCCATGGACAAGCTTGAAGCAGCGGTAAAGGAGCGAGGGCTGACCGTGTTTGCGCGCATCGACCATGCGGCAGGCGCGGCGAAGATCGGCAAATCGCTGCGGCCGACTGAATTGCTGATTTTCGGCAATGCGCAGGGTGGCACGCCTCTGATGGAATGCGCGCAGTCGATCGGCATAGACCTGCCGTTGAAGGCACTCGTATGGGCGGACGCCGACGGACGGACATGGGTTAGTTACAACGATCCGGCGTTTCTTGCCCAGCGCCACGGTGTGCCTGAGTGCCCCGCTGCGGGCAATTTGCGCGAGGCCCTGTCGCGATTGATTGGCGCGTCCGTGGCGCCGTAAAAGCGTCAGACAAGTGGAGCCATGCCAATGGAGGCGCGGGCTGACTGCGAAGCGCCTCAGGTTACCGCCGGCTGCACGCATAAAAATGTCATCGCTGCGCGGGACGCCGCGGTTGGGTGGCTTGTGACTCCACCGTGGCGCGCGGCGGGCGCGCTCATTTCCTACCCAGCTGAGCGCCTGTATCGGCGCATCCATCCTGGCTAAGGCCTGTCGCATTGGGCTGGATTCGCGGCTGACCGCAGTGCCCGGCGAAGCGGGAAATCGGGCTTGACTCTGGAGTTAGCTTCAAGGTCTATCCTGATCGTGACGGGGCGGTTGCATGCGCATCGCCCTCAGCGTCACCGATGTGGAAAGGAGCCCGCAAATGACTGCCAAACGCAAGGTTGAGGTGTTCAGCGCCGGCTGCCCGGTCTGCGCGGAGGTGGTTGCCTTGGTGCAAGAGTTGGCCTGCCCGTCCTGCGAGGTCGCGGTACTCGACATGCACGACATCGAGGTGGTGAAGCGCGCCCAGGCACTCGGGGTACGCTCGGTGCCGGCCGTGGCGATCGACGGTCAGCTCGCCGGCTGCTGCGCCGGCCGCGGCGTGGACGAACAGAGCCTGCGCGCCGCCGGTCTTGGCCAGCCTTGATGCGACGCCGTGCTGACCATAGGCAAGCTGGCGCAAGCGGGCGATATCAGTCCTGACGCGCTTCGCTATTATGAGCGCGAAGGGCTGCTTGCCCCCGCTAGCAGGACCGAGCGCGGGTATCGCCTCTATGGCGAGGACGCTGTGCGGCGTATTCGCTTCATCCAGCACGCTCAAGCGTGCGGCTTCGTCTTGGCGGAAATCCGCGAACTGCTGCACTTGCGCCAGGCCGACAGCGCCTGCTGTGCCGATGTGCGGCAGCGCGCCATCGAGAAGAAGCTCCAGCTTGCCGCCAAGATTCGCGCTATGCAGGCCATGTCCGCCGCACTCGACCGGCTGATCGCCGATTGCCCCGATGGGACGCGATCGGTTGACGACTGCCCGATCCTGGCTGCTCTGGCACACGTCGATGGCGACCCGATGCGCCCGCCGCGAGGATCGCGCCGCAGGAGAATCATGAAAGGAAATGAGGTGCCCCGCCTTGACGCACTGCGCAAGACGTAGTTGTCGCGGACAAAGTAAAGAGTCGCCCGCGCTTTAGGCCTGCCGCAAAGCGGGTTCTCGAAACGGTCATTACCTCATCCCGCACAGCAGGACAACTGGGCCACATCCTTGGAGAAGGCCTGCGCGGCGAGCTTCAACCCCTCGACCATCGTCAAGTATGGGAACAACTGGTCGGCCAGTTCCAACACAGTCATCCGCGCCCGGATCGCTAGCGCCGCCGTCTGAATCAGCTCGCCAGCTTCCGGTGCCACCGCCTGCACGCCGATCAGACGGCCAGTGCCGGCCTCGGTTACCAGCTTGATGAATCCGCAGGTGTCGAAGTTGGCAAGCGCCCGCGGCACGTTGTCCAGCGTCAACAGCCGGCTATCGGTCTCGATGCCGTCATGGTGCGCTTCCGCCTCGCTGTAGCCCACGGTGGCGACCTGCGGGTCGGTGAAGACGACCGCCGGCATCGTGCTCAGATCGAGCGCCGCATCGCCTCCGGTCATGTTGATCGCCGCGCGGGTGCCGGCCGCTGCCGCCACATAGACGAATTGCGGTTGGTCGGTGCAGTCGCCGGCGGCGTAGATGTGCGGCGCCGTGGTGCGCATGCCATGGTCGATGACGATGGCGCCCTGCGCGTTGACCGTCACCCCCGCCACCTGCAGTGCCAGCTCACACGTGTTGGGCGCGCGGCCGGTGGCGACCAGCAACTGGTCGGCGCGGATTTCGCCGTGCCCGGTGGTGAGCACGAATTTGCCGTCCGCGTACGCCACCTGGCTGGCCTGCGTGTGTTCCAGCACCGTGATGCCCTCGGCTCGGAAGGCGCCTGCCACGGCCTCGCCGATGGCCGGGTCCTCGCGGAAGAACAGCGTGCTGCGTGCCAGGACCGTGACCTGACTGCCGAGCCGGGCGAAGGCCTGCGCCAGCTCCACGGCCACTACCGACGAGCCGATCACGGCCAGCCGCTTCGGCAAGGTGTCGCTCGCCAGCGCTTCGTTCGAGGTCCAGTAGGGGGTGTCCCTCAGGCCGGGGATCGGCGGCACGGCCGCGCTGGCGCCGGTGGCGATCAGACAGCGGTCAAATGCCACCTCGCGCTCGCCGCAGTCGGCCAGGCGCACGCTCAGGGCATGGCCGTTCTGGAAGCGCGCCTCCCCGCGCAGTACCGTGATGGCTGGGGTGCTTGCCAGGATGCCCTCGTACTTGGCGTGGCGCAGATCGTCGACGCGCCCCTGCTGCTGGGTCAGCAGGCGTTCGCGCAAGATCGCCGGCGGCGTGGCCGTGATGCCGCCGTCGAACGGGCTTTCGCGGCGCAGATGGGCAATGTGGGCCGCGCGGATCATGATCTTAGACGGCACGCAGCCGACGTTGACACAGGTGCCGCCAATGGTGCCGCGCTCGATCAGGGTGACCTGCGCACCTTGCTCGACAGCCTTGAGCGCCGCCGCCATCGCGGCACCGCCGCTGCCAATGACGGCAATGCGCAGGGCGCTGGCATGGTCCGCGCCCTTGTCGCCGCCGCCTGGCCAGCCTAGGGCCGTGTCGAGCAGGCTGCCGCGATTTTCCGCCGGCGGGGCCCCCGCGAGCATGGCCTGGTAGCCAAGTCCGGCCACGACGGCAGCCAGCGCATCTGGCAACATGCCGGGCTCGGTTTCGATTTGCGCCATGCCTTTCGGGTACGACACGACCGCCGACCGCACGCCGGGCACCTTCTCCAAGACATCCTTGACGCGCACGGCGCACGAGTCACAGGTCATTCCAGTGATCGTCATGTGAGTCATGCCACAGTTCCTTTGTTCATCTCGGCAGCGGCCAACGCGGTCAGCCGCGCTTGGCCGGCAGTTCACAGGCGTCCGGTGCCCCGCAGCGCTTCGCCGGCGAGACAAAGTCCCAAATCGATACCCCGAGCATGAAGGCCAGGCCGACATAGAGCAGCGCCTCGCTACGCCAGCCATAAGTCAAATACACCGCTGCCAGCACCAGGGATGGGCCAATCGCGCCGAGCGCGGTCCGGGGCCACTGCCGATGGTGGAACCAAGCGGTCGCGTTGGCGACCAGCGCGATGCCAGCGAACACCGGCAGCAGGACGGTAATGAACAGCCCTTCGTACTGGCTCAAGAAGCCCAGGCCAATGGCCGCGCCCAGGCCGGCGATGGCGGGAAAGCAACTCGCGCAACCCATCGCCGAGACGATGCCGCCGAGAGCCCCTGCCTTGTTGGCCACGCGCGTGATCCGTCCCATGGCGTCACTCTCGTGTTCGCTGCGGGGCTTACCGCTTGACGCTGGACGGATAGCCCGCGTCCTCGGTCGCCTTGGTCAGTTTCTGCACGCTGGTCTTGGCATCGTCAAAGGTGACGACGGCCTGGCGCTTCTCGAAGCGCACATCGGTCTTGCTCACGCCGTCGACCTTGGAGAGCGCCTTTTTGACCGTGATCGGGCAGGTTTCGCAAGTCATACCCGGCACGGACAGCGTGACGGTTTGCATGGCGGCCCACGCGGGAGCGACGGCGGCGAGCGCGAGGGCGGCAAACACATTCTTCATGGCGAACTCCTGATCAGTAGAAAAATGGCATGACGTAGGGGAATCCGAGCGCAACCAGAACCAGCAGGGCGACGGCCCAGAAAATGAGCTTGTAGGTGGCGCGTACCCGCGGGATAGCGCAGGCCTCGCCCGGCTTGCAGATTTGCGCCGGGCGGAAAATGCGCCGCCAGGCGACGGACAGCGCCAGCACTGCGGTGCCGAGGAACAGCGGCCGATATGGCTCCAGCGCCGTTAAATTCCCGATCCAGGCCCCGCTGAAACCGAGCGCGATCAGGACCAGCGGCCCCAGGCAGCAGGTAGAGGCGAGGATGGCGACGAGGCCACCGGCGAAGAGTGCACGACGCCCAGCTTGCGGTTGCGGCATGAGTCCTTTCGAAGTAGGAAGGGATAGCGTAACCTTACTTCCGTACTTTTGTACGGAGTCAAGCGGGATGGATCGCAGTTTGGAGAATTTGACCATCGGCGCCTTCGCCAAGGCGGCCGAGGTCAATGTGGAAACCATTCGGTTTTACCAGCGCAAGGGGTTGCTGCCGGAGCCGGACAAGCCTTATGGCAGCATCCGCCGCTATGGCGAAGCGGATGTGACGCGCGTGCGGTTCGTGAAAGCGGCCCAACGGCTGGGCTTTACCTTGGACGAGATCGCCGAACTGCTCCGGCTGGAGGATGGCACCCATTGCGAGGAGGCCGGTAGCCTGGCCGAGCGCAAGCTCAACGACGTGCGCGCAAAGCTGGCCGACCTGAGACGCATGGAGGCCGTGCTGTCCGAACTGGTGTGCGCCTGCCATGCCCGGCAGGGCAACGTATCCTGCCCGCTGATCGCATCGCTGCAAGCGGGAAACGTGCGCCAAAGGGCGTAGTGGACGCGGCTACGCTGACCCGGCTCCTTCCGGCTTCTGTTCGGCCCCCTGGTTGCAGCCGGCTCATGCGCCGTCTCGACGGGCAAGCGACCTGGCCGAGTCAGCTATCGTCGCGAGGGCGAAGCGGCTCCAGCGGGCGCAGCGCTTGCACGGCGCGTTTGAGCAGCAAGATCCAGTCGTCCAGTTCCTCTATGATGGCCTCGGCTTGGTCCACGAGGGTCGGGCCAGTGGTTGGATACGACAATGCGGCGCCGTTGATCAGAGTATGTGCCATGCCGTGCAAGCACAGCAGATCGTCGCGCAGCCCGGCTGGCTCGCAGCAACGCGCGCGGATCGCATCGAGTTGGTCCACCACGCGCAAGATGGTGGTCGTGTCGAACGACTCCTGCAGAGCCTGCAGGGCAACGGTATCGACCCTGCCGTAAGGGGTATCGGTGTCAGGCATGACGCGGTTTGCGGACGGAGTGGGCGGGGCCGGCAAAGAGGCTGTCGCGAATCCAGGCTTCCGGCAACCGCTCCAAATTGAGTTTATAGTCGCCGAAGCGCTTGATGTTGCTGGTGAGGTAGGGACTCAGGAAGCCGATGTCGGCCACGTCGACCTTGATCCCTTCCTTCACCATCGCGCGCAGGGCCTGCATCATGTCCGCCGTGTTCTGCAGAATCACGGCCGAGGCGATCAGGTCGTTGTAGCGCAGGCGCTTCTGCTGTTCGTCGGGGTCGTTTTCGGCCAGCACGTCACCGCCGAACGAGAACCATTTGGCAAAGCCATTGTAGGACTCGATCTTGTTGGTGGTCGCGGTGATCTCCTGGCGCAACTCGCGGCTGCCGATCCATTCGAGCAGGAACGCCGTGCGCACGACCTTGCCGAGTTCCTGCGCCGCCAGAAACAGGCGGTTGCGGCGGCTTTCCGAGCCGAACCGGCGCAGCAGGAGCGGCGAGGAGATTGTTCCGGCCTGAATCGACAGCGCTACCTGCATCAGGTCCTGCCAGTGGAAGGCGATCAGGTCCCAGTCCACGATGTCCGAGAACAGCCGGTCGATGTGCTTGTATTTGGTGTTGGCATCGGCTCGGTAAAGCTTCAGATCCTGCCAGTTGCGGATGCGCGGCATCAGGTTGATGCCCAGCAGATGCGTGAAGGCGAACACCGCGGCCGACTGGCCCTGAGTGTCGGCGTGCACGGTATCGGCCTCGACACTCAAGCCGGCCTTGAGCAGACCCTCGATCACGTAGATGGCTTCCCACACGCCGGGCGGAATGAAATGCCGGAACACCGCGATGTAGTTGTCGGCCACGTGCCGGTAGGCCACCGCGCCCATCTTGCGGTAGCGGAAGTGGTAGCCGGCCAGCAGGTTGTTGTCGTAGAAGTCGTACTGCGTGCCGTCCGCCGCCACGGTCTTGCCATCGCCCCAATGCTTGGGCAGATCGAGCCGCAGGTACAGCTCGATCAGTTCCCGTTGCGCAGTTTCGAGCCGTTCCAGACTCAGATGACGGCGGTTGACGAACGACATCATGTGAGGTGTCACCCGGTCTCGCATATGCCGGGCCGCCTGGGTGGGTCCAAGGTTGCAGCCCATGGCGAAGATGGTCAGCAGGTACCGCTCGGCGGCATTGCGGATCTTGGGGTCGCTGCCGGAGAGCGGGCCAAAGTGCCGCGTGAAGTGAGTCCAGTGTTCGATATTCGCCAGCACGTCCAGCAGGTTGCGTGTGGGCATGCGCCGGATCAGCGCCTGCTGCAACGCCACCGCGCTCGCCGGAATCTCGCGCGCGACAGTGCGCTTGAGCACCGGCTCGCCGTCCTGGCCGATGGTCACGTGCTGGCGTTTGTCGGGAAAACTGCTATCCAGCGTGCGTGCCGCCTCGCCCAGCCACTGGCGCAGATGCGCGACAAAGTCCTGCGCGTTGGACGGCATCTCCAGCTTGGCGCAGTACTCCGGCAGGCGCCGCTCGCATTCCCGCCAGGGCAGCAGGTGTGCCCGGTAATCGGCAAAGGCATCGGAGCCCACCACGCACAGGTCGCCGGAGCGCAGTTCGTTCACCATGTGGGAGAGCACGCACAACTCCAGATAGCGCCGGTTGGTCGGTGCGCCCTGGTCGTGCGGGCGACGCACGAGCTTCCTCCAGCGCTCCGAGGCAAAGCTGAGATCCACCTCGGCGGCGATCCACTCGCGGTGCAGCGCTTCGTTTTCCAGCACCACGTCCAGCGCGGCCAGCAGCGTGCGTGACTGGCTGGTCGACTCCCACTCCAGCACCTGCGCCAAGCGCAGCATCACCGAGCGGTGGGCCCGGAAATGCCGCCACAGCAGCGGCAGGTAATTGTTGCCGCTGAAGGCCCGCACTTCGGCGCAGCTCTCGCGCAAGGCGTCCAGATCGCCGGACGGCGCCAGGAAGCGGCGCACCTGCGCGCCGATCTGCGCATCGTCCTGCCCGTCGGCGACGATATCGACCACGCCGTCCAGTAGCGAGACGAGCTTCTCCATCTGCGCGCGCTGGCGCGACTGGATTCGCTCCATTTCGTCTTTCGCCCGCTTGTGGATGGCACCCATGCGGCGGATGAACATTTCGGCGAGATCGTCCCGGGTGCGCACGCGCATGTGGTTGAGCAAGGCGACGATCAGCGTGTAGCGCTTCTCTGACAGGATTTCCCGCAGATTGGCCGCGTCCAGGCTCATCGCCTGGCTGGCGAGGGAGCGCAGCTTCGAGGCTGGCACGCCTGCGATCGTGCCAGAGAAATCGCCAAGACCATCGAGTAAGGTCAGGTGTTCAATCAGTAGGTTGAGATGCTTGCGGGATGGGCGGCGCGCGTGCCGCTTGATGTTGTTGTAGGCGGTCAGGCGGTTGGTAAATTCTCGGGTGAGAAGCCGGTCCAGCCTCTGCTTCTCCTCATCAGACAGGCGCCGCGCGACACGCCGGAACAGCGCGGTCTGCGTGCGCGCATGCACTTGCCCGGCGATGCTGTCCAACGTGGAGAAGGCCGGCAGTTCGATCTGGTGCAGGATCAGCGCGTCAATGGTGGCATTGATGATGTCCACCGGCTGATCCATGGATTCCGCGGCCTCGCGCGCGGCGCGAATAGCGGTCTCGTTAGCATCGCTGCCGATATAGGGCTGGACACCGAGAAACTCGCGCACCGCTGTGTAATGACGGTACAGCGTGGGAGACAGCCTTCGGTCATAGCCAAACGCGGCATTGGGATCCAGCCCGGCGCTGGCGCGCACATGGTCGATCACGGCCGTCGGTATGCTGTCCAGGTTGGGAAAGTAATGCAGTTGCTGGAAGACCTTCAGTAGCACCAGCAAGCCAAGACGCGCACCCTGGCCGCGGGTGGAACGCGCGGCCCAATCCAGCTCCTCGGCGTCCGGCGTGTAGCACGCCTGCAATTCCTTGGTGGAGAAGACCTTCGGAAAACGCGGGTAAGCGGTACGCTCGACAGTAGCCATACAGGATCTCGGCAATCGCTGAAGGGCCAGCCAGTCTAGCGGAGGGTCCCGGCGGAACGCTAGTAGCGCCTCATAACCCCTGGAAATAACATCGCTAATCTATATAACCAAAAGGCTTATGGTAGCGGATTCCCGTATCTTGGCTGGAGGCCTACGGGTTCTCGTCGTCTCGGGCAAGGGACAGTGAGCACCTGCGCGAAGCAGTCCAACGAATTCGCGCTCAAGTCAGTGCAGTCTCGCTATTTCCGCTTCTAATACGGGAAAGCGCTGGCCGAATTCACTGATAAGTGGTTGATTTTCCGGAAAACGCAGCCTCACGAATTCCGGATCCTCGCACTTCAACGGGCATTGTGATGGATAAAACCGAAGGCGCCGCTTGATGTGGCACCATGACCACGGTACGCGTGCCGGGCAGCGCCGTGTCGATGCCGAACTGCTGCCTGCCGGTGGGGACTTGTCGCGCGCATCGAGCCGGCCGGTGGGCTTGCCGATCAGCCTGAACTGCTGCGGCGACTTCAGCTGCACGCTTGCTGGCACCGGCTCGGCCAAGGCCGCGGCGGCCAGCTCGCCGTACGTGGCCCGGCGGCCGTCGGGCGCGGTCACCACGCCGGCCTCGGCCTTCAGCTGCCCGGCCGGGACCCCGAAGCGCCTGGCGGCCGCCCCGAGCAGCATGGCGCGCATGCGCGCGCCGACCTCGCGATACTGGGTCCACGAGTTTTTCATGCTGGTCGCCTTGCTCCAGTCCGCGTCCAGTTCCTCGGCCACCAGCATCGGCAGTGCCGTCTGCACGCCCTGCCCGAACTCAAGCTTGCCGATCGTGACCATCACGGTGCCGTCGGCATCGATACTGACGAAGGCCGATGGCTGCACTGGCGCCTTGGGCTGCGCGGCCGCCTCCGTCTGCGCGCCAAGCGGAACGGCACAGAGCGCGAAGCCCGAGCCGAAGCTCAGTTTCAGGAAGGTCCGCCGGTCGATGCCGCCGCTTGCCTGCTGCATGAGTCTCATGGCATCTCCTCAGCCGATAGCCTTGGCTGCATCCTTGACCGCGGCATGGATGCGCGCGTAGGTGCCACAGCGGCACAGGTTGGCGCTCATGGCCTGTTCGATGTCGGCATCGGTCGGGCGCCGGTTGACCCTGAGCAGCGCCACCGCCGACATGACCTGGCCGCTCTGGCAATAGCCGCACTGCGTGACGTCGTTGCGCACCCAGGCCTCTTCGACCGCGCGCCCCACCGGGTCCTCGCCGATGCCCTCGATCGTGGTGAGCTGCCGGCCGGCGATGGAAGACACCGGTGTCACGCACGCGCGGCGCTGCTGGCCATCGACATGTACCGTGCACGCGCCGCACACGGCGATGCCGCAGCCGAACTTGGTGCCGGTCAGGCCCAGCGTGTCGCGCAGCACCCACAGCACCGGCGTGTCGCCGGGCACGTCAACCTGCTGGGTCTTGCCGTTCAGTTGAAAGGAAATCATGGCTGGCTCCCGTTGCTGGTGCCTTTCGTCTGGGTCAAGGCGCCTGATCCGGCGATAGCGCGCAGGTTCTTCAGCAAGGCTTCGTCGGCGGCGGCGCGTGTAGGACCGGCAGAGGTGCGCAACGGCTCGCGCGTATCGCACGGCGCGCCGTTGCGTATCCACTGGCGCACCTGCTCGTCGAACGCGGGCTTGTCCAGCGGCGGCAATTCACGCCCCGGCCCCGGCTGCCAGCCCCAAGCCACCAGGTGGTCGGTCACCATGTGTTCTTCGAGCATCGCCAGCGAACGGCCGCCATTGGTCCTGGTGTCCCGGAAGACCTTGCATAGCGCCGGCCCGGACAGGCCCAGCCATGACATCTTCATCTTCGCCGGCGGCATGTGCCAGCCCGGCTGGCCATTGGTATCCAGCCCGGGCGGCGCATGCGCGAGCGGGCTGTTCTGGGTGCCATGGCACGTGGCGCATTGCAGCGGCGGCACGCCCTTGCCGTCGGTGCCTCGCTGCACCGGTGGAAAATGCACCCGTTTCGCATTGCCCTGCAGCGGGCCGTCCGGCACGTGGCAATTCAGGCAGCGGGCATGCAGCAGCACACGCTCGATCTGCGCGAAGGCCTGCAGCCCCGCATTGCGGTCCGGCGTGGCCGACATCTGCGTGGGCTGGAAGGATCCGCCGGGCCCGGCAGCGAAGGCAAGCACCGGAAGCGTCAGGACCGACCCCGCCAAGAGCTGGCGAATGGCGGCGACGAGGGGGTTGCGGGCGTCATGCTTCATGGAGCCTCCTCCTTCACCGTCGTCGGCGTGCTAGATCGTTGTAGTGCCTGATGCGATCCCTGGCAAGACGAAACGGCAGCAGAGGCCCCAGGCGCCCGGATCGGCAAGCAGCACTTTTGCGGGATGGTCACCAGCGCTGCAATGTCGCGATGAAGTTCTATGATGCAGAATCATGCAGACGAAGCGCACTGCCGATCGAAGGCATGGCGCGCTCCGATCAAACGGCCTGTGATGCATATGGACCAAGATTCGCGACAAGACGCCTCTGATGGATCGGTGATGTTCGCGGACGTCTGCGACAGCACCAGGCTCTACGAGCAGGCCGGCGATGCGGCGGCGCTTGGCGCAATCCGCCAGTGCCTGGCGCTGATGAAGTCCCACTCCGCGGCCGCGCAAGGCCGGGTGGTCAAGACCATCGGTGACGAAATCATGGTGCTGTTTCCCACCGCGGAGAATGCGATGCGGGCGGCACTGGACATGCAGGAGGCCGTCGCCGGGCTGCCGCCGATCATCGGCGCTCCGCTGGCGATCCATATCGGCTTTCACCATGGCCCGATCCTGTCGGATGAATCCGGCGACCTGTTCGGCGACACCGTCAACCTTGCCGCCCGACTGGCCAGCCTGGCGTCGCGGGGCCAGATCATCACCAGCAAGAACGCGGTGGAGCAGCTCTCAGCAGGGCTGCGCCAGATGACACGCTACCTGTATCCGATACAGGTGCGCGGCAAGCACCAGGTGATCGAGCTGTACGAAGCGATCTGGCAGCAGAGCATCGACCTGACCCTGGTGGCCCCGGTGGATCTTGCATTGGCCCGCTCGGCACTGCTTTCGCTGCGGTATCGGGAAACCGTCTTCGAAATGAACACCGCCTCGCCGCCTGTCACCATCGGCCGGGACACGACCATGAGCATTGTCGTCACGGACCGGCAGGTTTCGAGATTCCAGGCCACGGTGGAGCCGCGCGGCGGCCGCTTTGTCCTGATCGACAGAAGCTCGAACGGCACCCATGTGAAGATCGATGGCGAAAGCGCGCTCATCCTGCGCCGTGACGAAATCACGCTCAGGGGTCATGGCTGGATTACCTTTGCCCAGCCGAAAGAATGCATCGACGAAGGTATCGAGTTCTTTGTCGACGAGAAGTAATGCTGGCAGGAAGGAAGCCGCGCGGCCGCAACCCATAGGAGCAGGCCGCGGCCGCGCGTGGCTGCTTACCCTCCCAGTTCCTGGAAGGCGTGCCCGTTGGCTTCCAGACCCTTCAACATGCCGGGTGGCAGTGCGCTCTCCGGAACCGTCCCTTCAAGTTGCCACTCCTTTGCGTCGGCGAGGTCCTGAAGTCCTTCCCCCTTGCGCACATAGAGACCCAGCGTCGGCTTCAGCAGATTGATGTAAAAGTCGTACTCCTGCATTTGCGAACCTCCCACGAAAGTCGTGATTGCCCTGGCTCTTGCGCTCAAGCGCTGGAGTCTCCTGCTGCGACGGTGCTGTCCGCCTTCCTGGGTGCAGCGCCCTTGGCGGCAGCTTTACCTGCCTTCGGCTTCTTGACGGCTTCCATCTTCCTGAAGACCACGGCTTCGCTTGCCTTGTCGTAGCCAAGCTCGACGCTGTCGCCTGATTTCAGCTTGTCGCCGAGGATCTCCTTGGCCAGGCCGGTCTCGACCGACTGGCGGATCTGGCGCCGCAGTTCCCGCGCACCAAACTCAGGCTGGTAGCCCACCTCGACCAGGTGATCGACCAGCTCATCGTCGGGCTTGACCGTGATGTCCTGCGCGGCGGCGGTGCGCACCACACGCTCCAGCTGGATCTGCACGATCGCGCGGATGTTCTCGCGCGACAGCGCATGGAACACGATGATGTCGTCGATTCGGTTCAGGAACTCGGGCCGGAAGTGTCCCTTCAGCACCTTCATCAGCGCCTCGCGCAAGTCCTTCTCAGGCATGCGCTTGTCCTCGGGCTGCTCCAGGTTGTCCATGATGATCGGCGCGCCCAGGTTGCTGGTGGCGATGATGACGGTATTGCTGAAGTCCACCACGCGGCCCTTGCCGTCGGTCAAGCGGCCGTCGTCGAAGACCTGCAGCAGTACGTTGTTCACGTCCGGGTGGGCCTTCTCGATCTCATCCAGCAGGATCACGCTATAGGGCTTGCGCCGCACGCGCTCGGTCAGCTGCCCGCCTTCGTCATAGCCGACATAGCCCGGCGGCGCACCGATCAGCCGGGCCACCGCATGGCGCTCCATGTACTCGGACATGTCGATGCGGATGATGGCCTGCTCGTCGCCGAACACGGTTTCCGCCAGGGCCTTGGCCAGCTCGGTCTTGCCGACGCCGGTCGGCCCTAGGAAGAGGAAGGTCGCGATCGGGCGGTTAGCCTGCCCCAGGCCTGCGCGCGACAGGCGCACCGCATCGCTGACCGCGACCACCGCGTCGTCCTGCCCCACCACCCGCTCGCGCAGCCGCGCTTCCATTTTCAGCAGCTTCTGGCGCTCTTCCTGGGTAAGGTCGGTCACCGGGATGCCGGTCAGGCGCGACACCACTTCGGCAATGGCCGCAACCGTCACCTCCAGGGTCTCCGACCCCGTCTTGCGCTGCCACGCCTCGGTCAACTCGTCAAGCCGCTTCTGCTTGTCGTTGATGCGGTCCTCGAAGCCCTTGGCCTCGTCAAAGCGCTTGCGCGACGACGCATAGTCCTGCTCGCGCTTGAGCTGGGCGATCTCGGCCTCCAGTTCCTGGATATCCGCGGGGCGTGAGGTGGCGCCGATGCGCACGCGCGCCGCGGCCTGGTCGATCAGGTCGATGGCCTTGTCCGGCAGGAAGCGCGCGGTGATGTAGCGGTCCGACAGTTCCGCCGCGGCCACAAAGGCGTCGTCGGCGAAGGTGACCTGGTGGTGCGCCTCAAGCTTGTCGCGCAGGCCGCGCAGGATGACGATGGTCTGCTCGACGGTCGGCTCCGGCACCAGCACCGGCTGGAAGCGCCGTTCCAGCGCCGCGTCTTTCTCGATGTACTTCTGGTATTCGTTCAGCGTGGTGGCGCCGATCAGGCTCAGTTCGCCGCGCGCCAGCGCCGGCTTGAGCACGTTGGCGATATCGAGCCCGCCCTCGCCGCCGCCCTGCCCCGCGCCGACGATGGTGTGCAGTTCGTCGATAAACAGGATCAGTTCGTCGTTCTTGGCGGTGACCTCGTCAATCAGCTGCTTGGCACGCTCCTCGAACTCGCCGCGGTACTTGGCGCCCGCCACCATCGAATTGATGTTCACCTCAACCAGGCGCTTGCCGCGCAGCACCTCCGGCACATCGCCATTGACGATGCGCTGCGCCAGCCCTTCCACGATCGCGGTCTTGCCCACGCCCGGCTCGCCAATCAGCACCGGGTTGTTCTTCTTGCGCCGCGCCAGCACTTCGATCGCGCTCTCGATCTCCTGCGCACGGCCCAGCACCGGATCGAGCTTGCCCTGCCGCGCGATCGCGGTCAGGTCGCGCCCGAACTTGTCCAGCGTGGGCGTGCCGGTGGGCGTATCGACGCGGCCATCCTCGGCGCCCTTGCCGACCACCTTCACCACCTTCTGGCGCAGTGCCTCGGGGGTGACGCCATACTTCTTGAGCAGCGTCCCGGCGATGCTTTCCGGGACCGAGGCCAGGCCGATCAGCAGGTGCTCGGGGCCAACGTAGGAATGCCCGAGGTCGCGCGAGGCCTGGAAGGCATACTGGAAGGCCTTCTTCAGCCGCGGCGAGATCGTCATCCGGTCGATGGCCGCGTCAGGCCCGGCGGTTCCGGTCTGCGCGTGCTCGTCGATATAGCCCCTGATATCCTGCGGCGAGAGCTTTAGCTCCTTGAGCAGCGCCGTGCAGACATCGGTATCGGCGAGCACGTAGAGCAGGTGCTCGGTGTCCAGCTCATTGCGCCGCAGCTCGTGGGCCTTCTCCGCGGCGCGCTGCAGCAGTTCCATGGTCTGCTCGCTGAAGGCATCGGTGGGGTCGACGGATTCGCGCGGGACTTCGGTGGAGAATCCGGGATGCTCGTCGTCATCCATCCCGCCTCCCATTCCTCGGAAGAAGCGGGACAGCCCGCCGCCACCCAGCAGGGAGTCGAACGGGTTGAGCATGTCCTGGTGGCGCAGCAGCTGCCGGTAGTCGTAGTCGCAGATCGACATCGTCTTGCGCTCGCCGTCCTGAACCACCGTCACCCGCGCCACGGCGGGACGTGCGTTGCAGATTTCGCATAGGGTCGGCATGATGGACTTTCCTCCACAGGTAGGTCGCATTGCTTCAACAGAGGGCCGTTGCGCGCGCTCAGGGCCGCGCACAACGGCGCTGGAAAGCGGGCATGAGCCGTGCTTACGTGATGGTGGGCTCGCCTGCCATTACGTCACCTCCGAACGCACCACGCGCACGGGCACTGACTTGTAGGACGGGGTGCCGCTGTCCTCGTCGATGTAGTCGAGCGGCACCAGCCTGTTTGCTTCCGGATAGTAGGCAGCGACGGAGCCGGGCGCAATTTCATATTCGATCGCAGTGATCTTCTCGAAACGCAGCTGCCGGCCCGCGGCGATAGTCTCGATGTCGACCAGGTCGCCATGCTCCAGGCCGCGCGCGGCCAGGTCGGCCGGGTTCATGAACAGCACGTCGCGCCGCCCGAACACGCCCCGGTAGCGGTCGTCCATGGCATAGATGGTGGTGTTGTACTGGTCATGGCTGCGGATGGTCACCAGCCGCAGCACATCGTCGGCATGGACTTGCTTGTCTTCATGCAGCCCCTTGAACACGTAGAACTCGGCCTTGCCCGACGACGTTTCCCATTTGCGCTCGGTTGGTGGCAAGGGCATGCGGAATCCGCCAGGGACCCGCACGCGCGCGTTGAAATCCTCAAAGCCGGGCACCGTCTTCTCGATCAGGTCGCGGATCCTGTCGTAGTCGGCGACGAGCTCCAGCCATGGCACCTTGCTGTCAGGCAGGGTCGCGGTGGCAATGCCCGCCACGATGGCCGGCTCGGAGCGCAGGAATTCCGACGCCGGCGCGAGCTTGCCGGCCGAGGCATGCACCATCGACATCGAATCCTCCACCGTCACCGATTGCGGCCCGGTCTCCTGCACATCCAGTTCGGTGCGGCCCAGGCAAGGCAGCACATAGGTCTCCCTGGCCACCAGCAGGTGCGTGCGGTTGAGCTTGGTCCCGACATGCACGCTCAGGTCGAGCTTGCCCATGGCCGGGAAGCACTGCTCGGGATCGGGCAAGGCGACCGCGAAATTGCCGCCCAGGCAGAACAGCGCCCTGGACTTGCCATCGATCATCGCCTGCATCGCGTTGACGGCATCGTGCCCGTGTCCGGCGGGCGGGCTGAAGCCGAAGGTGTCCTCGATCCGCTGCAGGAAGCCGGCCGACGGCTTCTCGGTAATGCCGACAGTCCGGTTCCCCTGGACATTGGAGTGGCCGCGCAAGGGGCAGATGCCGGCGCCGGGCTTGCCGAAGTTGCCGCGCAGCATCAGCAGGTCGCACAGCAGGCGCACATTGGCCGTGCCTTCGTTGTGCTGGGTCACGCCCATGCCATAGGTAACGATGGTGGCATTCGACTTGGCATAGGCCGCCGCCACCAGTTCCAGGTCCGCACGGGTCAGCCCACTGGTCTTTTCAATATCCGCCCATTCGGTCGACCGCAGATCGTCGGCCAGCGCCTCGAAGCCTTCGGTGTGGACCGCGATGAAGTCGTGGTCCAGCACATTGCCCTGGCTGGCTTCCAGGTCCAGCAGCGCCTTCATCACCCCCTTGATGGCGGCGGCGTCGCCACCGGCGCGGACCAGGAAGTAGGACGACGCAATCCGGGTGGAACCATAGGTGGCCATCTCCACCATGTTCTGCGGGTCGGCAAAGCGCTCGAGCGCCCGTTCGCGCAGCGGGTTGAACACCAGGATCGGCACCTTGCGGCGCGACGCCTCATGCAGCGTCCCCATCATGCGCGGGTGGTTGGTGCCCGGGTTGTGGCCGATCGAAATGATCAGCTCGCAGGTGTCAAAGTCCTCCAGCGACACCGTGCCCTTGCCGATGCCGATCGAGCGCGGCAAGCCCACGCTGGTGGGCTCGTGGCACATGTTCGAGCAGTCGGGGAAGTTGTTCGTGCCATATTCGCGCGCGAACAGCTGGTACAGGTAGGCGGCTTCGTTGGAAGCCCGGCCCGAGGTATAGAACTCGACCTGGTCGGGCGATAGCCCGCGCAGGATTTCGCCGATGCGGGCGAACGCGGCCTCCCATTCCACCGCGCGGAAGGTGTCGGTGGCGCGGTCATAGACCAGGGGATGCGTCAGCCTGCCAAAGTCTTCGAGCTCATAGTCGGTCCGGTTCAACAGCGACGACACCGTATTGGTTGCAAAGAACTCGGGAGGCACCCGTTTGGTGGTTGCCTCCCACGTCACGGCCTTGGCGCCGTTCTCGCAGAACTGGAAGGTCGACCGGTGCTCCTTGTCGGGCCATGCGCAGCCGGGGCAATCGAAGCCGTCGGGCTGGTTGGTCCGCATCAGCGTGATCGGCGCCTTGACGGTATCCATCTGCGTGCGGATCGCCGTGGCAGTTGCCTTCAGCGCCCCCCAGCCGCCGGCGGGACCGTCGTACTTCCTGATACCGGGCACTTCGCGTCGATTGGCCATGTTTGCTCCTTGTGCCGCGCCAGGTTGCTGGTGACGGCGTTGGGGTTAGTCACGCGAACAACTCCTGCTGCCGGTTTGCTCCCCTCGCCCGCTCGCGGGAGAGGGGTGCGTGTGCCTGGGCTCGTGGTGCGGATGCTCCTTCAGGAATAGAGCTTCGCCACCCGCTCCAGCGGCACCGGCTTGATCCGCGAGGCCTGCCCGGCGCAGCCGAAGGCCTCGAAGCGCAGCTTGACCACGCTTCTCGCCCCCTTCTTGGCCGCCAGCAGCGCCTTGCGCGGATCGAATTCGCTGCGGTCGTCGGACAAGGACTTGCGGATGGCCCCGGTCATGGCCAGGCGGATATCCGTATCGATATTCACCTTGCGCACCCCCATCTTGATGCCGCGCAGGATCTCCTCGACCGGCACGCCGTAGGTCTCCTTGATGTCGCCGCCGTACTGGCGGATGATCTCCAGCCATTCCTGCGGCACCGAGCTGGAGCCGTGCATCACCAGGTGGGTGTCAGGGATCTGCTCGTGGATCTCGCGGATGCGGTCCATCGCCAGGATGTCGCCGGTGGGCTTGCGTGAGAACTTGTAGGCGCCGTGGCTGGTGCCGATGGCGATCGCCAGTGCATCCACGCCGGTGCGGGCAACGAAGTCGCGCGCCTGGGCCGGGTCGGTCAGCATCATGTCGTGCGACAGCGTGCCCGCCGCGCCCACGCCGTCCTCTTCGCCGGCCTGGCCGGTTTCGAGCGAGCCCAGGCAGCCCAGTTCGCCTTCCACCGACACGCCGATCGCATGCGCCATCTCGCACACGCGCCGCGTGACCTCGACGTTGTAGTCGTAGTCGGAGGGGGTCTTCATGTCTTCGCGCAGCGAGCCGTCCATCATCACGCTGGTGAAGCCGGAGCGGATCGAGGCCTGGCAGATCGCCGGGCTGGAGCCGTGGTCCTGGTGCAGCACGATGGGGATGTCCGGATGGGTCTCGGCCGCGGCCAGCACCATATGGCGCAGGTAAGCCTCGCCAGCATACTTGCGGGCGCCGGCCGAGGCCTGCAGGATGACCGGGCTGTCGGTTTCCTGGGCCGCCTCCATGATGGCGTGGATCTGTTCCAGGTTGTTGACGTTGAAGGCCGGCACGCCGTAGCCGAACTCTCCCGCGTGGTCCAGCAGCTGGCGCAAGGAAATGAGTGCCATGATGAAGCTCCTTTACTGATTGCAGAATCGGTGAGGTCGGGTTCAGGCAGCGGCGCGCTGTGCCAGCACGGCCAGCGCGGGCAGCGTCTTGCCCTCCAGGAATTCCAGGAACGCGCCGCCGCCGGTCGAGATATAGCCCACGCGGTCGGCAATGCCGTGCTTGGCGATCGCGGCCAGCGTGTCGCCGCCGCCGGCGATCGAGAACGCCTTCGATTCGGCGATGGCCTGGGCCAGCACCCTGGTGCCGTTGCCGAACTGGTCAAACTCGAACACGCCCACCGGGCCGTTCCAGACGATGGTGCCGGCGGCCTTCAGTTGCTCGGCCAGCATTGTTGCGGTCCTGGGGCCGATGTCCAGGATCATGTCGTCGTCGGCCACGTCCTTGACGTCCTTGACGGTAGCCGCGGCGGTGGCGCTGAATTCCTTGGCGCACACCACGTCGACCGGAATCGGCACCGAGGCGCCACGCCTGGCCATGATGTCGATGATGGCCCTGGCATCGGCCAGCAGGTCAGGCTCGGCCAGCGACTTGCCGATCTTCAGGCCGGCGGCCAGCATGAAGGTATTGGCAATGCCGCCGCCGACGATCAGGTTGTCGACCTTGTCGGCCAGCGACTTCAGGATGGTCAGCTTGGTCGAGACCTTGGAGCCGGCCACGATCGCCACCAGCGGACGCGCCGGCTGGCCCAGCGCCTTGCCCAGCGCGTCGATCTCGGCGGCCAGCAGCGGGCCGGCGCAGGCAATGGGGGCGTACCTGGCGATGCCATGCGTGGTCGCCTCGGCGCGGTGGGCGGTGCCGAACGCGTCGTTGACGTAGACATCGCACAGCGCCGCCATCTTCTGCGCCAGTTCGTCGCTGTTCTTCTTCTCGCCCGTGTTCATGCGGCAGTTTTCCAGCAGCACCACCTGCCCGGGCGGCACCTGGAAGCCGCCCTCGATCCAGCCGGACAAGAGCGGCACCTGGCGGCCCAGCAGTTCAGACAGGCGGCGGCCCACCGGCGCCAGGCTGTGGCGCGGGTCGGGCGCCCCCTCCTGCGGCCGGCCCAGGTGCGAGGTGACCATCACCGCGGCGCCCGCCTGCAGGCAGGCCGCGATGGCGGGCACGGAAGCCCGGATGCGGGTATCGTCGGTGATAGCGCCCGCTGCATCCTGCGGGACGTTGAGGTCGGCGCGGATGAAGACCCGCTTGCCAGCCAGTCCACCGGCTGCAAGCAGTGCGGCCAGCGTGTGCGGCGCCGCCGCGGGTTTCGGTTGCGGGTTCGTAGCATGGGATAGGCTCATCATGGCGATCTGCTAGCGTGCGTGGGCCAACGCCACCGCGGTATCCAGCATGCGGTTGGAGAAGCCCCATTCGTTGTCATACCAGGCCGACACCTTGACCAGGGTGCCGTTGACCTTGGTCAGGGTGGCGTCGAAGGTGGACGACGCCGGGTTGTGGTTGAAGTCCACCGAGACCAGCGGCGCGGTGTTGTAGTCCAGGATGCCCTTGAGCTCGCCTTCTGCGGCGGCCTTCAGGATGCCGTTCACCTCCTCCACCGTGGTCGGCCGCGCCGCCACGAAGGACAGGTCGACCAGCGACACATTGATGGTCGGCACGCGCACGGCAAAACCGTCCAGCCGGCCGTCCAGCTCAGGCATCACCAGCCCGACCGCGGCGGCTGCGCCGGTCTTGGTCGGGATCATCGACATGGTGGCCGAGCGCGCCCGGCGCAGGTCTTCGTGGTAGACGTCGGTCAGCACCTGGTCGTTGGTATAGGAGTGCACGGTGGTCATCAGGCCGTTCACCAGCCCCAGCTTCTCGTGCAGCGGCTTGACCAGCGGCGCCAGGCAGTTGGTGGTGCAGGAGGCGTTGGAGATCACCGTGTCGGTGGCCTTCAGCACGCCGTGGTTGACGCCGTAGACGATGGTGGCGTCCACGTCCTTGCCGCCGGGGGCGGAGATGATCACCTTCTTCGCGCCGCCCCTCAGGTGGGCCGAGGCCTTTTCCTTGCTGGTGAAGAGCCCGGTGCATTCCATCACCACGTCCACGCCCAGCTCGCCCCACGGCAGCTCGGCCGGGTTGCGCTGCGCCAGCACGCGGATCCGGTCGCCGTTGACGCGGAAGGCATCGCCGTCGACCGAGACCTCGCCCGGGAAGCGGCCGTGGACGGTGTCGTACTGGGTCAGGTGCGCATTGGTGGCCGCGTTGCCGAGGTCGTTGATGGCGACGATCTCGATATCGTGCCGCTTGCCGCCTTCATAGTGGGCGCGCAGCACATTGCGGCCGATGCGTCCGTAGCCGTTGATGGCAACCTTGATAGTCATGCTGTCTCCTTTACTTGTCTTGGTATCCTTGCCGGTCGCGCTGGCGCGCCGGCGCAACATCAGGCGGCTGGCGCCAGCCGCGCCCGCGGCACCACCCCCCGCAACCCCCCCCCCGCGCCGGCGTCAGCAGCGCCGGCAACGCCTCCAGCGAATCGAGCAGCGCATCCGCGCCCAGCGCCGCGGGCCCGCCGGGGCCGGCGTAGCCATAGCGAACCAGGCAGACCGGGATGCCGGCCGCGCGCGCCGCCGCCACGTCCACCGCCGAATCCCCCACCAGCACGCCCTGCGCCGTATCGACGTCGAGCAGGTTGCAGGCGTGGCGCAGCGGTTCGGGATCCGGTTTCATCTGCGCGATCGAGTCGCCCGCCACCAGCACTTCCAGGTACTGCGACAACCCGGTCAGCGCCAGCAGCGGCACCGCCAGCGCGCGCGGCTTGTTGGTGACGCAGGCAAGCCGGTAGCCCTGGCGCCTGAGCGCCTCCAGGCCTGCCTCCACGCCCGGGAACACCGACCCGAGGCGGCCGTTGGTCTCGGCATAGTGGCGGTGGAACATCGCCACGGCTTCGGCGGCCTCAACCCGCGGCGTAAGCCCGGCGGTCTCGAGCACGCGCCGCACCAGGTTGGGCACGCCGCGGCCGATGAAGCCGGCCACGGTGTCGAACGGCAATGCCGGGCTGCCGAAGTCGGCCAGCATGCGGTTGGCGGCCTCGACAATATCGGGCGCGCTGTCGACCAGCGTGCCGTCCAGGTCGATCAGCACCGCGGTGCAGGGCATGGATACGGTAGCCATCACGCCTCCTCCAGCAGCACGCGCGCGGCCGCTGCGACATGCGCCGGGGTCAGGCCGAAGTGCTGGTACAGCGCCTCGGCCGGCGCGGATTCGCCGAAGGTGTCGATGCCCAGCGCCAGGCCCTGCTCGCCCACCACGCCGCGCCAGAACCAGGTGCCGCCCGCCTCCACGCTGACGCGCGGCAGCCCCGGTGGCAGCACGGTGTCGCGGTACGCCACGTCCTGCGCGTAGAACAGCTCCACGCAGGGCATGGACACCACGCGCGCGGCGATGCCGGCATCGGCCAGGTCCAGCGCCGCGCGCATGGCGATTTCCACCTCGGAGCCAGTGGCAATCAGCACCACGCGCGGCGCCGGCACATCGCGCAGCACATAGCCGCCGCGCGCAATCTCCGCGCGCTGGGCCGGATTGCGCTCGAACGGCATCAGCGCCTGCCGCGACAGCACCAGGCAGCTCGGGCCATCCTCGCGCCGCAGCGCGGCCAGCCACGCGTACGCGGTCTCGGCGCCGTCGCAGGGACGCCAGACCTGGTTGTTGGGGATCAGGCGCAGGCTGGCGGCGTGTTCCACCGGCTGGTGGGTGGGACCGTCCTCGCCGAGCCCGATCGAGTCATGGGTCAGCACGTGGACCACGCGCAGGCGCATCAGCGCCGCCATGCGGATGGCATTGCGCGAGTAGTCCGAGAAGGTCATGAAGGTGCCGCCGTAGGGGATCAGCCCGCCATGCAGCGCAATGCCGTTCATCGCGGCGGCCATGCCGAACTCGCGCACGCCGTAGCTCACGTAGTTGCCATGCCCGGCATGGTTGACCCAGACCGACGCCTTGACATTGGTCAGGTTGGACCCGGTCAGGTCGGCCGAGCCGCCCAGCAGCTCGGGCAAGGCGGGCGTGAGCGCCTCCAGGCACAGCTGCGATGCCTTGCGCGTGGCGATCTTGCCTTGCAGCGGCGACGGCGCGTCCAGCAACGCCATCAATTCGGCATCGAAGCCCTCGGGCAGGCGGCCATTGGCACGGCGCACGAATTCTTCGGCCAGTTCGGGGTGCGCGGCGCAATAGCTGACGAAGCGCGCCTCCCATTCGGCCTCGCGCGCGGCGCCTTGCGCGCGTGCATCCCAGGCGTCGGCGACATCCGCCGGCACCGTGAAGGGCTCGGCTTCCCAGCCCAGCGCGGTGCGCATGGCGGCGATCTCCGGCGCGCCCAGCGGGGCGCCGTGCACATCGTGCCCGCCGGCCTTGGCGGGCGCGCCCTTGCCGATCACGGTGCGGCAGCAGATCAGCGTGGGCCGGTCGCGCTCGGCCTTGGCCTCGTGCAGCGCGGCATCGAGGGCGTGCGCATCGTGTCCGTCGACGTCCGCAATCACATGCCAGCCATAGGCGGCAAAGCGCTTCGGGGTGTCGTCGGCAAACCAGCCGGCGACCTCGCCGTCGATGGAGATACCGTTGTCGTCGTACAGGCAGATCAGCTTGCCCAGCCTGAGCGTGCCCGCCAGCGAGCAGGCCTCGTGGCTGAGTCCTTCCATCAGGCAGCCATCGCCAAGGAAGACGTAGGTGTGGTGGTCGACGATGTCGAAGCCGGGCCGGTTGAAGGTGGCGGCCAGCAGCTTCTCCGCCAGCGCCATGCCGACGGCATTGGCCAGGCCCTGTCCCAGCGGCCCGGTGGTGGTTTCCACGCCCGGCGTCACGCCAAGCTCCGGATGGCCGGGCGTGGCCGCGTGCAGCTGGCGGAACTGGCGCAGCTGCGACATCGGCAGGTCGTAGCCGGTCAGGTGCAGCAGCGCATACTGCAGCATGGACGCATGGCCGTTGGACAGCACGAAGCGGTCACGGTCGGGCCAGGCCGGGTTGGCCGGGTTGTGTCGCAGGTGGCGCCGCCACAGCACTTCGGCCATCTCGGCCATGCCCATTGGTGCGCCGGGGTGGCCCGATTTGGCCTGCTCCACCGCGTCGGCGGCCAGGAAGCGCAGCGCGTTGGCACAGCGCGCTGCGGAATCGATGCGTTCTGGTGCGTTCATTCAGGAGATCCTCGCGAGTCGGCGTTTCACGGTCGAGTCCTTACTGCGCGGCGCGCTTGCGGCGCTCCATCATGCGCAGCACGAAGGGCGTGAAGATCAGCTGCATGGCCAGCTCCATCTTGCCGCCGGGCACCACGATGGTGTTGGCGCGCGACATGAAGGAGTCGTGGATCATGCTCAGCAGGTACTGGAAGTCGATCCCCTTCGGGTTGGCAAAGCGGATCACCACCATGCTTTCATCGGGCGCGGGGATTTCGCGCGAGATAAAGGGGTTGGACGTATCCACGCACGGCACGCGCTGGAAGTTCACATGCGTGCGCGAGAACTGCGGGCAGATGTAATTCACGTAGTCCGGCATGCGGCGCAGGATGGTGTCGGTCACGGCCTCGGTCGAATAGCCGCGCTGCTTCTTGTCGCGCCAGAGCTTCTGGATCCATTCCAGGTTGATGACAGGGACCACGCCGATCAGCAGGTTGGGATACTGCGCGACATTGACCGAATCGGTGACCACGCCGCCGTGCAGGCCCTCGTAGAACAGCAGGTCGGTATCGGCCGGCAGCGGCTCCCACTGGGTGAAGGTGCCGGGTTCCTGCCCGAACGGCGCGGCTTCCTCCGGGCTATGCAGGTAGTGCCGGTGCATGCCCGTGCCGGTTTCGGCATAGGAGCGGAACAGGTTCTCCAGCTCGCCGAACAGGTTGTTCTCCTCGCCGAAGTGGCTGAAGTTCATATTGCCGGTGCGCTCGGCCTCGGCCATCTTGACCTTCATCTCGGCGCGGTCATAGCGGTGGAAGCTGTCGCCTTCGATCACCACTGACTTCACGCCCTCGCGGCGGAAGATGTTCTCGAAGGTACGGGTCACCGACGTGGTACCGGCGCCCGAGGAGCCGGTGATGGCGATAATGGGATAACGTTCTGACATGGCCAGGCACCTCAGGCAGACGCGCGGAACAGGCTGCGCTCGTTGAACAGGGGACTCGGAAGGTCGGGATCGGTCTGGTCGGTGTGGTAGCCCTCGATCCGTTCCACTTCATTGCGCGAGCCGAAGATCACGCCAATGCGCTGGTGCAGCGCACCCGGCGCCACCGACATCAGCGTCTGCCGGCCCGTGCTGGCGCGCCCGCCGGCCTGCTCCATCAGGAAGGCGATCGGATTGGCCTCGTACAGCAGGCGCAGGCGGCCCGGCTTGGCGGGATCCTTGGAGTCGCGCGGGTACATGAAGACGCCGCCACGCATCAGGATGCGGTGCGCCTCGGCCACCATCGACGCGATCCAGCGCATATTGAAATCCTTGCCGCGCGGCCCGCTCTTGCCGGCCATGCACTCGGCGATGTAGCGCTGCACCGGCGCTTCCCAGAAGCGGCTGTTCGACGCATTGATGGCAAATTCCTGGGTATCGGCCGGCACCTGCAGGTTGGGGTGCGTGAGGAAGAACTCGCCCAGGTTGGGATCGAGCGTGAAGCCGTTGACGCCATTGCCCACGGTCAGCACCAGCATGGTGGTGGGACCGTAGAGCGCGTAGCCGGCCGCCACCTGGGCGCTGCCGGGCTGCAGGAAATCCTGCTCGGTGACGGCGCTTGCGCCCTCAGGCGCGCGCAGCACCGAGAAGATGCTGCCCACCGAGACATTGACGTCGATGTTGGATGAGCCGTCGAGCGGATCGAACACCAGCAGGTACTTGCCGCGCGGGTAGTGATCCGGGATCTGGTAAGGCGCCTCCATCTCCTCCGACGCCATGCCGGCCAGGTACCCGCCCCACTCGTTGACGCGCAGGAAGGTGGTATTGCTCAGCACGTCCAGCTTCTGCTGGATTTCGCCCTGCACGTTGACGGCCCCTGCTTCTCCGGCTTGATTGCCGGCCTTGCCGTGCAAGCCCCCCAGCGCGCCGAAGGCAACCGCGCGCGCGATTTCCTTGCAGGCCATGGCGACGTTGAGAATCAGGCCGTTGAAGCCACCGCTGGCATCCGGATAGCGGCGGCGTTCCTCGATCAGGAACTGCGTCAGGGTCATCCTTTGGACTTCAGGCATGACAGGTCTCCTATAGATTGGCTATGCATTCTTGTGTGGTGCCGGTGCGGGGCGGGCTACGTGACCGTGGCGGCCTCGCGCAAGCGGTACAGGATGCTCGAGTAGCCGCCGTCGGCATCGGGCGCGCCGAACACGGCGCTGCCGGCAACGAAGGTGTCGGCGCCCGCTCGCGCGATCGCGGCAATGTTGTCGGCCTTGACGCCGCCGTCGATCTCCAGCCAGACCGGCCGCCCGCCGGCGTCCACCTGCCGGTCGATGCGCGCGCGTGCCTGGCGCACCTTGTCCAGCACGCCCGGAATGAAGGCCTGGCCGCCAAAGCCCGGGTTCACGCTCATCAGCAGCACCAGGTCGAGCTGGTCCAGCGTATGGTCCAGCCAGCCCAGCGGCGTGGCCGGGTTGAGCACCAGGCCTGCCTTGCAGCCGTGGTCGCGGATCAGGCCGATGGTGCGGTCGACATGGCGGCTCGCCTCCGGATGGAAGCTGATGATGTTGGCGCCGGCCTTGGCGAACAGCGGGATCAGCGCATCGACCGGTTCCACCATCAGATGCACGTCGATGGGGATGGAGACCAGCGGCCGGATTGCCTCGCACACCAGCGGGCCGATGGTCAGGTTGGGCACATAGTGGTTGTCCATCACATCGAAGTGCACCAGGTCTGCGCCGCCGGCCTCGATCGCGCACACCTCTTCGCCCAGGCGCGCGAAATCGGCCGACAGGATGGATGGCGCCAGGCGGATGGCACGCTGGCTGCCATGGCCGGTGTTGGGTTCAGTGGCATGCATGTCAGGTTGCCTCGATCAGGGTGCCGTGGTGCCAGGCGCGCAACGCGGCAAGGTCGGCCCAGCGGTTTGCCGCGCCGGGCACGTGCTGGGGCATGGGCTCGCCGGGATCGCCAAGATGCGGCAGCACCAGCAGCGCGCCCTCGAAGGAGTCCTGCGCGCTGAACGCGGTGGGCGTGACCACGGTGGGAATGCCGGCCGCCCGGGCGGCGCGCAGGCCGTTCGCCGAGTCCTCGATCGCCAGGCAGTCACCGCCTTCCAGGCCCAGCCGCTCCAGCACCGCCAGGTAGACATCGGGCGCCGGCTTCTTGATGGCCGTGGTGCCGGCGTCGCCGATGGCGGCAAAGCGACGGCGCCAGTCGGCGCCAAGCGGCGCCTGCAGCAGCGCGTCGAGGTTGGCCGGCGTGGTGGTGGTGGCAATCGCCAGCGGGAGCCCGGCCTCGCCGGCCTCGTCGATCAGGCGGGCAATGCCCGGGCGCAGCGGCAGGCCGCCCGCCCCGACGCGCTCGGCATAGTGGCGGGTCTTGATGGCGTGCACGGCGTCGATGGTTTCCTTCACCTTGCAGCCGCGGGCCTCTTCCGGGTCGACCATGCGCCAGTAATGCATCAGGCGCTCCTTGCCGCCGGCCACCTTGAGCAGGCGCGTGTAGAGCGGCGCGTCCCAGTGCCAGTCCAGGCCGACCTCGGCGAAGGCGGCATTGAAGGCTTGCAGGTGCGCGCTTTCGGTATCGGCCAGGGTGCCGTCGACATCGAAAATCAGGGCTTGCATGGCTTACTCCTTGGCCGGCGTCCGTGCGTCCGGCGCGGCCTTCGAAAACACGCGGCTGGCAAGCAGGTCAGACGCGGTGATGGTGGTCAGGGTACGGTCGTCGACGACCGCGCCGGCATCGTCCAGCAGGCGCGAGGCATGGCGCAGGCGCGCGCGGTCCAGCGCATTGCGCACGCTGCGGGCATTGGCAAAGTGCGGCTGCGCCATGCGCCGGGCCAGGTAGTCGGCAAACACGGCCCGGCTTTCGTCGTCGAAGCGGTATTGCATCTCGGACAGCATCAGGTCGGCGATCTGGCGCAGCTCGTCGAGCTGGTAGTCGGGGAAATCGACATGGTGGGCAACGCGCGAGGACATGCCCGGGTTGGACTCGAAGAAACGGTCCATGCGGTCCTTGTAGCCGGCCAGGATCACCACCAGGTCGTCGCGGTTGTTCTCCATCACCTGCAGCAGGATCTCGATGGCCTCCTGGCCGTAGTCGCGTTCGTTCTCCGGGCGGTAGAGGTAGTAGGCCTCGTCGATGAAGAGCACCCCGCCCATGGCCTTCTTCAGGATCTCCTTGGTCTTGGGCGCGGTATGGCCGATGTACTGGCCGACCAGGTCGTCGCGGGTCACCGCCACCAGGTGGCCGCGGCGCACGTAGCCCAGCTGGTGCAGGATCTGCGCCATGCGCATGGCCACGGTAGTCTTGCCGGTGCCGGGATTGCCGGTGAAGCACATATGCAGGCTGGGCGCACCGGCGCTGAAGCCGCGCGCGGCGCGCAGCTTGTCCACCAGCAGCAAGGCGGCGATATCGCGGATGCGCGCTTTCACCGGCTTCAGCCCGATCAGCTCGCGGTCAAGCTGGGCCAGCAGCTCGGTGATGCCCGAGCTGGCCAGCGACTCGGCCAGGGACCCGGGCAACGATGCGGCCGGAGCGGCTGGCGGCTGCAGCGGTGCGGTCGTTTCAGGTGCGGACATGGCAGGCTCCGTGAGGATCAATCGAGCATCCGGCTCGAAAGATTCGAGGCGCAACTCCCCCCCGGTGCGCGGCCTTGCGGCGGCGCAACCGTGGGATTGCACAGTCAGGAAATCGCCGGCGCCGCTCAGTAGCGGCTGCCCTCGGGGCGTGCCTGCACAGCGTAGCTCTCGATCGAGTAGCGCATGGTGCGGCCGGGCTCTTCCTGTCGCACCAGGCGGAAGCCGGGCTCGTCCGCAGGACGGTTGACGATGAACGACATCACCACCGACTCCACCGTATGCGTCGAATCGAAGGCCGTGACGCGGATGTAGTGGTTGGGGAAGGTGCTGCGCGCGTTGTTGATCTCCAGCAGGATGCCGGCGGCATCGCGCAGGTCGAACATCGGCAGGCCGAACATCTCCCAGTAGGTATTGCGCGGATGCGGGTCGTCGGTGTACTCGATGCCGACCGCCCAGCCCTGGTTCAGGCAGTATTCAAGCTGGCTGGTGATCTGCGCGTCGGTGAGGTCGGGCAGGAAGGAGAAAGTGCCTTGAGTAATACGCATGATGTCCTCTCGTTCTTTGGGTTCGCTCGTCGTGCTTTGGTGGCGTCGCGCCAGGGCTCAGGCCACCGACGCGGTGGGCGCGAAGTCCGAGGTGTCGGTCGGCGTGTAGTTGAAGCTGATGTCGCCCCAGGTATCGAGCGCAGCCCGCAGCGGTCCACACCAGCGCGCGGCATCGCGCAGGATCTCCGGCCCTTCGTTGAGGATGTCGCGGCCTTCGTTGCGCGCCAGCACCATCGCTTCCAGCGCAACGCGGTTGGCGGTGGCGCCGGCCTGGATGCCCTGCGGGTGGCCGATGGTGCCGCCACCGAACTGCAGCACCACGTCGTCGCCGAAGAGGCTGATCAGCTGGTGCATCTGGCCGGCGTGGATGCCGCCCGAGGCCACCGGCATCACCTTGCGCAGCGAAGCCCAGTCCTGGTCGAAGAACAGCCCGCGCGACAGGTCGGCATGGGTGTAGGCATCGCGGCAGACGTTGTAGTAGCCCTGCACGGTCAGCGGATCGCCTTCCAGCTTGCCCACCGCGGTGCCGGTGTGCATGTGGTCGACACCGGCCAGGCGCAGCCATTTGGCAATCACGCGGAACGACACGCCGTGGTTCTTCTGCCGGGTGTAGGTGCCATGGCCCGCGCGGTGCAGGTGCAGGATCATGTCGTTCTGGCGGCACCAGTTGCTCATGGACTGGATACAGGTCCAGCCGACGATCAGGTCGATCATGATGATGACCGAGCCCAGCGACTTGGCGAACTCGGCACGCCGGTACATCTCTTCCATGGTGCCGGCGGTCACGTTGAGGTAGCTGCCCTTGACCTCGCCGGTGGCGGCCGAGGCCTTGTTGACCGCGTCCATCACGAACAGGAAGCGGTCGCGCCAGTGCATGAAGGGCTGCGAGTTGATGTTCTCGTCATCCTTCATGAAGTCCAGCCCGCCCTTCAGGCCCTCATACACCACGCGGCCGTAGTTGCGGCCCGACAGGCCCAGCTTGGGCTTAGTGGTGGCGCCCAGCAGCGGACGGCCGAACTTGTCTAGGCGCTCGCGCTCGACGATGATGCCGGTGGACGGGCCGGCGAAGGTCTTCACGTAGGCGACCGGGAAGCGCATGTCTTCCAGGCGCGCCGCCTTGATCGGCTTGAAGCTGAAGACGTTGCCGATGATCGACGCGGTCAGGTTGGCGATCGAGCCTTCCTCGAACAGCGACAGGTCATAGGCCACGTAGCAGAAGAACTGCTCGGGGTTGTTGGGCACCGGGTCGACCCGGTAGGCCTTGGCACGGTACATGTCGCAGGCGGTCAGGCGGTCGGTCCACACCACCGTCCAGGTGGCGGTGGAGGACTCGCCGGCAACCGCGGCGGCGGCCTCGACCGGATCCACGCCGTCCTGCGGCGTGATGCGGAACAGCGCCAGCAGGTCGGTATCCTTGGGCTCGTAGTCGCCGTCCCAGTACCCCATTTCCTTGTACTTCATGACGCCGGCGTCGTAGCGCTTGCGCGGCTTGGCTTGGACCGATTCAGGTGCGTTCATGCTTGTCTCCTTGCGTGGTTGAGCGTCTTGGCTGCTGCGTTGATGCAAAGATATAAGCCCACCCACATAAGGTAAATTCAGATATTCTTAGCCCCTGTATAAGCAATCCCTTAAGTGCGGACCAAGCTGCACATCACGGGACCATCCAAAGCCGCCCCCAACCGCCCATGTCGTCCTTCCTGCGCGCCCTTACCCTTCGCCAGTTGCAGATCTTCGTCACCGTGGCCAGGCACGCCAGCTTCGTGCGCGCGGCCGAAGAACTGCACCTGACCCAGCCTGCGGTCTCGATGCAGGTCAAGCAGCTTGAATCCGTGGTCGGCATGGCGCTGTTCGAGCGGGTCAAGGGGCAGCTCACGCTGACCGAGCCCGGCGACCGCCTGCTGCACCATGCGTCCCGGATCCTCGGCGAGGTCAAGGACGCCGAGGAAGGCTTGCAGGCGGTCAAGGACGTCGAGCAGGGCTCGATCACGATCGGGCTGATCAGCACGTCGAAGTACTTCGCCCCCAAGCTGCTGGCCGGCTTTACCGCGCTGCACCCGGGCGTGGATCTGCGCATCGCCGAAGGCAACCGGGAAACGCTGCTGCGGCTGCTGCAGGACAACGCCATCGACCTCGCGCTGATGGGCCGCCCGCCGCGCGAACTGGATGCGGTGTCGGAACCCATCGCCGCGCATCCGCACGTGCTGGTGGCCTCGCCGCGGCACCCGTTACACGATGCAAAGGGGTTCGACCTGCAGGAACTGCGTCACGAGACCTTCCTGCTGCGCGAACCGGGTTCAGGCACCCGCACCGTGGCGGAGTACATGTTCCGGGACCACCTGTTCACGCCGGCCAAGGTGATCACCCTGGGCAGCAACGAGACCATCAAGCAGGCCGTGATGGCCGGCATGGGCATCAGCCTGTTGTCGCTGCACACGCTGGGACTAGAGCTGCGCACCGGCGAGATCGGGCTGCTGGACGTGGCCGGCACGCCGATCGAGCGCATCTGGCATGTTGCGCATATGTCCAGCAAGCGTTTGTCGCCGGCCAGCGAGAGCTGCCGCGCCTATTTGCTGGAGCACACTGCGGAGTTTTTGGGGAGGGAGTACGGGGGGCTGATGCCCGGGCGGCGGGTGGCCTGAGGTTCCAGGAGGGTTGGCTGGGATTAGAGAGCCATCCGTCCCGTCCCGGTCGGAACCCACTGGGCAGCGGCGGCTGGTGAAGGCCTTCGGATGACAAAGGCTAGAGAGAATTGCGAATCCTCTTGATCAAGCTGCAGCTTGATCGGACTGCTGCAGAGCATTTCCCCTCGGACTGAGGCGAATGTCTGGCGCGGCCGCTACGAGGGCAGTCTTGATGGCGGTTGGTCATACTGGGGAATGAAGGATAACCGCAGCTTCGGCTGCGGTTATTTACTTTGGACGCCTGCTACAACGTTGGGCTGGCTGGACCGTCCCTTGTCGGCCAGAAAGCGACGGCCGGGCCCTCAGGCTGAATGGCCGAAGCTCTGACACAGCGGACGGTATGGAGCTTGCCGGACCGTCGATAGCGAGTTCCTCTTTCGATTGCTTCCAGGCCCGCCTTTCAAATCAACCCAACCTCACCAGATTCAGCGCCGCCAGCGGTCCTCCAGGAAACTGATGCTGCCTTCCGCCCACATCAAGCGAACCCAGATCGATGCCAAAGAAGCCAAGACGATCGATCAACCTAGCCACCTCGACCTTGGCACTTGCATCGTCACCGGACAAGAACATCACGCGCCGGCCACCTTCTGCTTGCGGATCGCCAGCAACCAGCGCGGGTTGCAGGTGATTGAACGCCTTGACAACTCGCGCGCCGGGTACGAGGTCTGCAAACAACTCGCTCGAGGAGCGGCCATGCAGGTCCGCGGGGCGAAACAGCGGGGCCTCGATCGGGTTGTTGGCATCGATGACAATGCGTCCGCCGAAATTGGGCAACCCGCCCAGCGCCTGCGGCAGCTTCGACCAGTTCACCGCCACCAGCACGATCTCCTGCGCTGCGGCTTCCTCGCGCGTGCCAGGGCGAATTGAAGGCCCGATTACGTTCGCGGCATCGCGCAGCGTTTCAGGCCCACGGCTATTAGCAACCACCGCCTGGATGCCGTGCCGTGCCAGTGCCGTGGCGAACGCCATGCCTATCGCGCCCGCGCCGATGATGCCAATGGTCTTTCCGTAGCTTGCTTGCATGACGTACTCCCGGTTTAGGCGGTGAAACCGCCATCGGCAACGATCTCGGCACCGGTGACGAAGGCTGCGTCCGGACCAGCGAGGAACGCCACCACGCCGGCAATCTCATGGGGCTGCCCGTATCGGCCCAAGGCAATGCCGGGCCCTACGATTTCGCTGACCGGGCCGCCGGCGGGATTCATATCGGTGTCGGTCGGGCCGGGGTGGACGGTGTTGACCGTGATGCCTTTCGGCCCCAAATCGCGCACCAGGCTGCGATTGAAGCCTGCGATCGCACCCTTGGTCAGCGTGTAGAGCGATGCCGTGGGAAACGCCGCATAGCGCGCCATCGACGAACCGATGTGGATCACCCTCCCGCCCGTCTTCATATGGCGCACGGCTTCCTGCGTGGCCACGAATACGCCGGTCACGTTCACCGCAATCATGCGCTCATAGGTGTCGAACGAGATGTCCTCGATGGCACCGCCCAGGCCAAGGCCGGCGTTGTTGACGAGGATGTCGAGACCACCGAAGGCGTCGACCGTCGCTGCCACGGCCCGGCGCACCGCGGCGGGATCGCCGGAGTCTGCGGCGAGCGCTACAGCGCGGCCGCCGGCCGCTTCAATCTCGCGTACCACCATGGCGGCCTTTTCCGGTGAGGCACTGTAGGTCAGCGCCACGGCAGCGCCATCGGCGGCCAGGCGGCGTGCAATGGCGGCGCCGATAGAGCGCGAACCGCCGGTAACAAGGGCGATCTTGCCCGTCATGGGAAGTGTCTTTTGAGTCATTTCTTTCTCCGTTTGAGATGAATCACAAGGTGTGAACGGAGTATGGGCGCTCGATTCCATGGTGATTAGCTATGAATGACTGGAATCATCTTCAAGCAATCATGTAAGCTGAGCCAGATGGAAACCCTCGCCAACCTCGAATCCTTCGTGCGCAGCGCCGAAACCGGCAGCTTTTCGGCGGCGGGTCGCCGACTTGCCCTGACGCCCGCGGCCGTCAGCCGCAACGTGGCGATGCTCGAGCGCAACCTAGGCGTGCGACTGTTTCAGCGCTCCACACGCAAGCTGACACTCACCGAGGCTGGCGAGCGCTTCCTGGCCTCCATCGGCGGCAACCTCGATGCGCTGCAAGCCGCCATCGCCGCGATGTCGAATGATCACGGCGAACCGGCTGGCGTACTGAAAGTCAGCCTGGCCCCTTCTTTCGGCGTGGCTTACGTGATGCCGTTACTGCCCGATTTCCTGAAGCGTTACCCCGCGATCCGCCCGGAATGGCATTTCGAGAATCGTGCGATCGACTTGATCGCCGAAGGTTTCGACGCAGCCATAGGCGGGGGCTTCGATCTGGCGCCGGGTCTTGTGTCGCGCCCACTGGCACCGGCGCATATCGTCGCGGTGGCGTCGCCTGCGTATCTGCGGGAACGCACGCTGCCTGCCGATCCGTCCATGCTGAGAGCCATGGATGGCATCGTCATGCGCTCCGGACGCACAGGACGCACGCGCCACTGGACCATGCGCGATGCCGCGGGCAACGAGGTTGCCGCGACCATGCCAGAACGCATCGTCGTCAGCGACCCGGCCGCCATGCGGGAAGCCGCGCTACTGGGTCTAGGCGTGGCGCTGCTGGCGGTACCCGATGTGCTGCCATGGATTGAACGTGGCGAACTGGTACGCGTACTGCCGCGCTGGTACGCCGACGCCGGCGCCATTTCGTTGTACTACCCTACGCGCACCCTGATGCCCAGCAAGACACGCGCATTTATCGACCACGTTGTGGAAGCCTTTCGCCGCGACGGACTAGCGCAGCGGCTGGCTGGCAGCCTCGGCATTTAGAGTTGTCTACCAAGGCACACCGTTTCGGCGTCCGCTCTGGCCCAAACTTGAGTCACCCGCCAAACTTTAATGAAGGGCAGGAGTGGGTCGGTCAGAGACGGCCACGCTTTGGCGGCGGGCATCCGATCAAGCAGGCGGTGATGGCCGGCATGGGCATCAGCCTGTTGTCGCTGCACACGCTGTCGCTGGAACTGCGCACCGGCGAGATCGCGCTGCTGGACGTGACCGGTACGCCGATCGAGCGCATCTGGCATGTCGCGCATATGTCCAGCAAGCGTTTGTCACCGGCCAGCGAGATCTGCCGCGCCTATCTGCTGGAGCACACGGCGGAGTTTTTGGGGAAGGAATATGGCGGGCTGATGCCTGGGCGGCGCGTGGCTTGAGGTACCGGGAGGGTTCGCCTCAGTGCGACATGAAGACAGGCAAGCCTGACTGCCGCAGCAGGGCGCGGGTGGTGCCGCCCAGCACCAGCTCCCTCAGCCGGGAGCGGCCATAGCCGCCGGCGACCAGCAGGCCGGCCTGAACCTTGGCCGCAAGCTGTGGCAGAACGTGGTCGGGATCGCCCTCTCCGACCAGCAGACTGGCGCGGATGCCATGGCTGAGCAGCCATGCTGTCAGCCGATCGGCGCTGTCACGATAGGCCTCTTTCTCACCAGCAGCGCTGTACTTGCCAGCGCTGACCACCAGGACGGTAACGGCGCTGGCATGCACAAGCCACGGCAGTGCGTCCGCGACCGCGCGCGCGGCCTCCCGGCCGCCGTTCCATGCGATGGCGACATGGCCGCCAAGTCGCGGGCCGGACGCGCCCGGCACCAGCAGGATGGGCCGGCCTGCATTGAGCATTGCGTACTCCGCGACCCCGGCCAGCAAAGCCGGCACATCGGCCTGCGCCGAGGGCGCTGCGGGCAGGATGAGATCGGCGAAGCGGCCCTCGTCGGCAAGCGCCCAGCCAGACTCGGCTTCGACAACGATGTGCCGGCTGGGAATGGCCGGCGACACTTGCCCGGTCAGCGTTTCGAGTGCGTTCCTGTGAGCCGCAGCCAGCTTGTGCAAATGGTTCGCGGCAAGCACGCCGTATTGCCCGGCTTCTTCGCCCGCCCCGCGAAACGGCTCCAGGTGCGTTCCTGTTGCCGTCAGTCCGACCACGCTGCCGCCGGACTTTTCGGCAAGCCGTGCTGCCGTTTCAATGCGCGCGGACCGTGCAGCATCTTCGCTCAGGTCGACAAGGATGGTTCTGAAGTCCATGAGGTGATTCCACTCTTTGGTTTGACCTTGCATCATCGTGAAAACAGCACCGGTGCCGTCATCGAGTCAAGCAGCGTACGCGTGACACCGCCGAGCACCAGCTCCCGCATGCGACCGTGTCCGTAGGCACCCATCACGATCAGGTCGGCATCGAAATCCGCCGCGCGCGAAAGGATGAGTTCGCCGATGGTCAGGTCAGCCCCACCGGGACCGTGTTCGATTTCCACGGCGACGCCGTGGCGCTCCAGCACGCGTGCGGCGTGGCCGACCGGGGTGGCGTCGGCTCTGGCCTCCTTGGCCGCGGCCTGTGCGCAAAAAATGCGCGCCTGCGCGCCGGCCATCAGCGGCACGGCGTCGTGAAGCGCCCGCGCCGCCTCGCGGCTGCCATTCCACGCCACGATCACGCGCGTACCCAGCGATGGAAACGTGCCCGCGCACGGCACCACGAGCGTCGGTCGGCCGGTCTCCAGCAGCAGCGATTCCAGCAGTTGCCGGGCCACCGGACCTTCCGTATTGCCGGGGTCGTACTGGCCGGCAACGACCAGGCCGGCCTCGCGGGCCTCGCGCAGCACTGATGCCACCGCCCCCTGCTCCGCGGCGCGCCACTCCGCGCGCACCGGCATGGCCTGGGTTGCAGCCAGAAACTGCGCGCGGACGTCTTCCCTGACCTGCTTGCGCCGGGCCAGATCGTCCGCGACATATTGCTGCGCGCCGTCCATGAGGTAGAACCAGGCAGGATCGGGAATGAAACCTGCGTACATGCCGATCAGCCGGCACTGGCCGGCCGCCGCAAGTCGCCCCGCCACTTCGAGCCGCTGCCGTGCCTGCGGACTGCTGTCCAGATGCACCAGGATGCTGTCGTAAGCCATGATCGCCCTCCCCCTCAACTACAGACCAGTCTAGGCAGCAAGGCCGACCGGCGCTTGACCCGGATCAACGGGCCAGCCATGCGGCGACATGGCTCAAGTTCGTCCTGATGTGCGGTGGAGGCTACTGCGAACAAGGTATGTAAAACCGTCAAGCCATGCGGCCATCACTTCTGTCTGCGGTCAGTTTCTCGCGGCGCCTGCCCCTTCGGGTTGACCTATCTCAAGCGCATATCGAGGCCGGCGCCTACGCTGAATGCAGCGAATCGCAACATCGAGCACACCCTTGCCCTTCAGGAGATCCATCATGTACCAGCGCATCCTGCTCGCCGTCGATGGCAGCCGTTCTTCCGACCTGGCACTGAGCCAGGCCATCATCATCGCCAAGGCAACCGGGGCCGAGGTCAAGGCGTTGTTCGTGGTAGACGACAGCGATGTGTTCTTCGAGGCCAGTTACTTCAATCCAAAAGAACTGGTCGACAACATCACCGCGCACGGCCGCAAGGCGCTGGATGCCGCCTCAGCCAGGCTCAGCGAAGCAGGCGTGCGCAATTCGGTGAAACTGGATGAAAAGCCGGTGGCGCCGGGCCGGATCTCGTTGACCATTGTCACCGAAGCCGATGCGTGGAATGCCGACCTGATCGTGCTTGGCACCCACGGCCGCCGCGGCGTCCGGCGCCTGCTGATGGGCAGCGTGTCGGAAGGCGTGCTTGCCAAGACCAGCAAGCCCGTGCTCCTGGTCCGCAGCGAAGTCGAAGGTTAGGCGCGCCATGCCCCACCAAACCATGCGTGCGATGGTCTTCGAGGGCGCAGGCCTGCCGCTGCGCCTCCACCACTTGCCGGTTGCCGAACCGGGGCCCGGCGAACTTCGCATTGCCGTGGGAGCTTGCGGGGTGTGCCGGACCGACCTGCATATCACCGACGGCGACCTGCGCCATCCCAAGCCGGTGCTCATCCCGGGACATGAAATCGTCGGACAGGTGGATTCGTGCGGCGCCGGTGTCACCGTCTTCAAGCCGGGGGACCGCGTCGGTGTGCCCTGGCTCGGACATAGCTGTGGCCATTGTCGCTACTGCCTGCGTCATCACGAGAATCTTTGCGACGCACCGCTGTTCACTGGCTATACCCGCGATGGCGGCTATGCGGAGTACGTTGTTGCCGACAGCGGCTATTGCTTCCGGATTCCGCCCGGCTACGATGACGAACACGCCGCGCCACTACTCTGCGCGGGCCTGATCGGCTACCGGACGCTGCGCATGTCGGGCGCAGCCAGCCATGCGCAGCGCGTCGGCATCTACGGCTTCGGCGCCGCCGCCCACCTGGTGACGCAGATCGCGGTGGCGCAAGGCCGCGAAGTCTACGCCTTCACCCGCACGGGCGACGCAGGCGCCCAGCAACTCGCCTACCAATCCGGTGCGTGCTGGGCCGGCTCGAGCGAGCTCGAGTCGCCCGTGCCGCTGGACGCCGCGCTGATTTTCGCCCCGGTGGGCGCGCTGGTGCCCAAGGCGCTGCGCGCCGTGGACAAGGGTGGCATCGTGGTCTGTGGCGGAATTCATATGAGCGATATCCCAAGCATGCCTTACCAGCTGCTTTGGGAAGAAAGGCGCCTGTGTTCCGTAGCCAACCTCACGCGTGCCGACGGCATCGCGCTGATGGATATCGCCGCCCGGACGCCGCTGCATACGCACACCACCGCGTATCCGCTGGAGCAGGCCAACGAAGCACTGGCCGACCTGCGCGAGGGCCGGCTTACCGGCGCCGCCGTCCTGAAAGTCCGTCAATAGATCCCTGGCAGCTAGATCGATGAGCCGTTACCAGACACGTTTTCAGGCGCGTGAGCATGCGGGCTCGGAGCTCGCCTGGGCGTTGCGCGCGTATCGGGGAACCGATGCCCTGGTACTGGCGATTCCGCGCGGCGGCGTGCCGGTCGGGCGTGTTGTGGCCGACGCACTGGGCGCTGACTTCGACCTGGTGATGGCGCGCAGGATCGTTCCTGGCGTAGCACTGGACGACTCTGGCGCGACATGGTGCACGGACGCAATGGACGCAAATGGCGGCGCCGACAGCCAGCGTGATGCCCAGTTCGACCAGCTTCGCAGGCAGCGCGCCGTGTATACGCCGGTCCGCAAGCTGGCGGATCCGGGCGGTCGCGTGGTGATCGTCGTGGATGACGGCCTGGTGAGCGGCGCAACGATGTATGCGGCCCTCGCCAGCCTGCGCAAGCGGCAACCTGCCCGGCTCATATGCGCGCTCCCGATCGCCACCCCAGCCGGGCTGGACCGGGTCCGCGCCCTGGCCGACGAAGTCATCTGCCTGGATACTCCGGACCGCATCGAAAACCTCGCGCACTTCTATCATGAGTTCCAGCTGGTCAGCGACGACCGCGTGCGACAGTTGACAGGGATACCGCCAACGCAGCCCCGGACCCGTGCCCGGCCAGGTGCGGTGGCGGGCGTGCCGTCGTTGAGCAAGGCGATGCTGATTCCGTATCAGACCACTCGGCTGCGGGCCATGCTCGAAACGGCCCCGAACCCGGTCGGCGTCGCGGTGATGGTGTATGCCGGTGGCGCGCAACGCCGTGCAGCCCGCAGCAATTACCTAGCACGCAAGCTGCGCGCGAAAGGATTCGCCACCATGCTCGTAGACCTGCAGCCTGACAGCCGCGTCGACGACGCACCGGAATCGGAGGTCGATGAGCTGGTGGCAAGACTGGACCAGACCTTGAGCTTCCTGCGTACTGGGACCCCTTGCGCAAGCTTGCCTGTGGGCCTGCTAAGTACCGGCACCGCAGCGGCGGCAGCCTTGCGCTCAGCCGCGTGCGGCGCGACGCAACTCAGCGCCGTGGCCTGTGTTGCGGGGCGGCTGGATCTCGCGGGCAGCGCAACCCTGCGGCAGCTTGAAATCCCTGCCTTGCTGATATGTGCCAGCGGCAATCCGAAAGACATCCAGATCAACAATCTTGCATTCGAGCAGATGCATTGTCCGCGGCAACTGAGGCTCATCCCGACCAGCGGCCGCGGATTTGAAGACCGCAGGGCCCTGGAAGACATCGCGGCACTCACGATAGGCTGGTTCGAGCGACACCTTGCGAGCCCATCTTGTCCCCGCCTGGGTTACGGCGGATGACCATGCCTGGCGGCTACGCCGGGCTGCGCCTGATGCGTGAGGCTCAACCCCAAAGACCGGACAACAATCTTGGGACCAATAACGGGGAGCCCGTCCTTTGACATGGGGCGAAAGGCGGCGCGGATCTCGATACCGCAGCGCCCCTACTCCACGCGCGGCATCCGCTCCTGTATCGCCGCTGCAAGTTCCATCAGTGGCTTGGCCAGCGCCGCCTCGACAGCACCGGCATCCTGGTGCGTGGATACGCTGACGTTCAATACATGGACGGCATATTCGTCAAATCGCAATGGTGTTGCCATGGCCACAACCTGAGGCTGCCATGACGCGACGCAGTAGCCTTTCTCATGCACGGAAGACACCGCAGCATCGATTTCGCGTCGCAGCTCCCCCCAGCCGCGGCCGCGGTTCTTGTCGGCCATGGCCCTCATCATCGCGTTGAACGCCTCAGGTGCCAGCGTTGCGAGGTGCGCGCGGCCGAGAGAGGTCAGCGCCATCGGGATGCGCTGCCCGCTCACCACCGTGCGCAGTGACTGGCGCCGGTTGTAGCGGAACGACTCCAGGTAGATCATCTCATCTCCCTCCGCCACCGCCAGTCCGACATTGATCTTGTGCCGCATGGCAACCTCGGCCATCATCGGCGCCGCGACCCTGAGAACCTGCGAGCCGTCGCGCATGGCATGCGCCATGCTGAGGACCGGCACACCCAGCCGGTAGGCCCGGCACTGCGGGACATACTCGAGCATGCCGGTCTCAATCAGCGACTGCGTCAGGCGGCTGACGGTCGAGCGGGACAAGCCGGTGCGCTCGGCAATCTCGCTGTTGCCGAGCATGGACGCGCCGGCGCGGAAGGCGCGCAGTACGGCAATGCCACGTTCGAGCGAGCGGTTGGGCGTCGCCTTGCCTTGGCCTGGTTTGATCCGTTCGATGTTGACGGTGCTGTTTGGCATGACAGGGGATCACTGCGCACCAGTGACCGTTCTGGAAAGCGGCGTCCGGTGCATGCATTTCCTGAGGTTGCACCCGCCGCAGGCAATGCTACTCGATGCCGATCTCCTTGTCCTTCACCGCTTGTGTTCGTCATGCCGGTGACCGCGTTGGCGCCGGGGCGCCGCTGCTCAGCCAAACAGGCTGACCACCGGCTCCGTCTCGACGTGCCAGATCTTCTGCGCCAGCCGGCGCGCGCCATCGGCGCCTATCACCGGCGCTGCCAGTTCGATCAGCTTGCCGCCGAGGTCAGCGTCGGACAGCGGGTCCTCCGGATCGCCCTTGCGATTTGGCTGCAAGTAGTCAGCCGTGGCCCCGTCCAGGGTTTCGATCTCAATCCTTGCCGCGCGCTTGCCAGGAAACCAGCCGTCGATTTCAGGGTCGACCTCGACAGTCATGCAGTCCATCAGCCGGCGCGTCTCGCTGTCCCACAACCGTTCCGGCGTGTAGGCCGACAAGCGCACGCTGCCATGCACCAGGGCGGCGGCGACGATGAACTTGAGGCTGAACTTGGCTTCGTTCTCGCTCCTGGGGTCGAGATAGCAGGCGATATCCAGCGCCGGGCGATACGTGGCGACGCGGATGCGACGGATCTGGGCGGTGTCGATGCCCAGCTTCGCTTTCAGCGCCAGCGCGCCGTCGATTGCCGCAAAGGTATGGCCGCAGCCAATGTGGTTCTTGAAGGTCAGCCGGCAAATATGGAAGTCTTGCCCAAGCGTCGATGCCAGCCCGTTCCAGTCAGGGCCGTCCGACATCGCTCGCCCCATGCCGGTCTCACCGTCGAGCACATCGAGCGAACCGGTGATGCCGGCAATGGCGGCGCGGGCGGCCAGCAATCCGCCCTCCGCTGCGCGGCCTGCGTGCAGCGGCTTGGACATCGAGTCCATGCGGAACGCCTGCTGCAGTCCGGCGGCGAAGGTCGCCGCGGTCGCCAGCGCGTGGGCAAGCTGCTCCTCGCTCGCCCCATGGATAAACGCCGCGGCGGCCGCCGCGCCAAACGTGCCGACAGTCGCGGTGCTGTGCCAGAAGCGATAGTGCGCCCGGCCCAGCACGACGCCGATGCGCGTTGAAACCTCATAGCCGACGACGATGCCCTTGAGCAGCGTCTCGCCGCTGGCGCCCGCGTCCTGTGCCGCAGCAATGGCGGCGGCAATGGTGGCGGCGCCTGGGTGGTACATGGCATCACGGAAACTGTCGTCGATCTCGGCAGCGTGGGCGGCAGCGCCATTGAGCAGCGCCGCGGCGCGCGCCGTGGCGCGTTGCCCCATTGGCAGGGTGGCGTTGCCGCGGCCAAGCTCCTCTTCCAGCACGCGCTGCAGGCGCTGGACCGCATCGGTGCCGATGCCCGGGAACAGCGCCGCATGCCAGTCGACCAGCGCCCGCTTCGCATGATGCATCACCTCGGCTGGCAGCGGTCCTGCCTTGATGGTGCTGAAGAAAGGCCCAAAGGCCTCGGTTGCGTTCAAGATAGGTTCTCCTCAGCCGGCCTGCGCCGGCGTGTCGGGGAGCTGCTGCAGCCATGCCTGCAGCAGCCGGTTGACTTGTTGGTGGGCCTCATACTGGACCCAATGCCCGGCGCCCGGCACCACGCTGACACTGACTTCGGGCGCGTCGGCTGATGCATGCCGCGAGTCCCGCGCGATCCCGGCAATCGATTCGGGCGACATGGTCACGTCCGCTTCGCCCCAGGTCATCAATACCGGGCCGGGAAAGCGCGCCAGCGCCTGCTGCAATCCGCCTGCGCGCGAGATCGATTTGCTATGGAAGCGGGTCGCACGACAGGCACGCGTGTGGATGGCCACGGCTTCGCTGTCGATGGCGGCCGGATCGGCGATCATGAATGCCGCCAGATTGTCGCGCATCGCCGCGGCAAGCGCGTGCGGATCGTGGCAGCGGCGCCAGTCGACCAGCGCCCGCGTCATGCGGCGCGGACCGCCATGGCCGGCCGGCCCGAGCAACGCCAGGCGACCGACATCGATATCGCCAAGGCGCGCATGGGTCGCAAGGTGCGCCGCCACCAGCGCGCCGAAGGAAAAGCCCACCAGGTCGACACGGCCAGGTGATAGCTGGGCCAGCGAGCGGGCCAGGACCTCGACGACTCCAGGCAGATCGGCGCGCGGCGCCGCACCGGAATCGCCAAAGCCCGGCATGTCTGGCACCAGCAGCCGGCGGTTCCGGGACAACGGCCCGATATTGCGCGTCCAGTGCTGCCAGCTGCCATGGCCGCCATGCAACAGCACGCTCGCCGGGCCGTCGCCAAAGCTTCGCCAGATGATCTCGCACCCATCGACCGAAGTCACCAACACACCGTCGCGCACGTTGCACATGCCAGGGTCTCGTCAGGGCTTGTCGTTGCCGGCCAGCACCGCCACGCCATCGGCGGCCATCACACCCTGCCCTTCGGGCAGCACGAACACGGGATTCATCTCCGCCTCGACCAGCCGGTCGCCAAGCGTGGCGACCATGCGCGAGAAGGCGACGATCGCGTCGGCCAGGGCTTCCACATCCGCCTTCGGCCGGCCCCGGAAGCCCTGCAGCAGCGGGGCCGTCTTCAGGCGCCCGATCATCGCCAGCGCGGCGTCGCGGCTCAATCCGCGCTCGCCAGGCAGCAGCCGCAGCGTGGTATCGCCGAACAGCTCCGCGGTCACGCCGCCCATGCCGAGCAGGATCGCGGTGCCCAGCGCGTCGCGGTGCATACCGAGGATCACTTCGACGCCGGCCTTGACCATTTCCTGCACCAGGAAGCGTTGGGGCGCGATACCCGTGGCCGACTGCACGTCGCTTGCCATTCTTGCCAGCCGGCTTCCCACCTCCGCAGGCGGGACATTGACGGCCACGCCGCCGACATCGCTCTTGTGGGTGATCTCGGCCGACAGGATCTTCAGCACGACATTGCCGCTGAAGGCTTGCGCCGCCGCCATCGCCTCGGCGCCATCGGCAACCACAACCTCCTTCGCAACCGGTACGCCGAAACCGGCGAACAAGGTCTTGGCCGCGGCTTCGTCGAGCGAGCCGGTGCCATAGGAGGTGAGATCGGGCAACGGCAGCGTGGGAGTGCCCGCTTCGTCGACCGCGCCGAGCTTGCCGGCACGCAGCATCGCGTCGATCGCCACCGTGCAAGCCTCCGGCGCGGAAAACGCCGGCACGCCACGGCGATTGAGCAGCGATGCGACTTCCGGCGCATGCGGGCTCACGTACGCAATCACCGGTTTGTCGCTATGGGGCAGGCAGTCGCGAATGGCATTGGCCATCAGGTCTGGCATGGCCAGGCTGGACGAGCCCACGATGACTGCGACCGCGTCGTAGCTCGGGCTGTCGAGCAGGATGCGGATCGCTGCGCGGAGCAGGTCGGGCTGCAGCCCGGCCAGGGTTACGTCGATCGGGTTGCGGTCGAGCGCCGCGTGGTCGCCCTTCTGCAGCGCGCGCAGCTTCGCCGCGGTCGCTTCGTCAGGGGCCGGGGTCTCGAAGCCGGCCACGCCCAGGCTGTCGGAGACCAGCGTGCCGGCGCCGCCGGTCGAGGTCAGGATCGCAACGCGATTGCCAGTCAGTTTGCGCCCGGTAGCCAGGGCGGCGGGCATGTCGAGCAGGTCCGAGAAGGTCTGCGCGCGAATCACGCCGACCTGCTCAAAGAGCGCGTCATACATGCGATCCGTACCGGCCAACGCGCCGGTATGTGACACCGCGGCGCGCGCACCACTCTCGGAGCGGCCGATCTTGAACGCCACCACCGACTTGCCGGCGCGCGCCGCCTTCAGCGCTGCGCGGCGGAACGTCTCCGGGTTGCGCACGCTCTCGACATACAGCGCGATCACGCGGGTGGCCTCGTCATCGGCCAGATAATCGATAAAGTCGGCCAGATCCAGGTCGACTTCATTGCTGGTCGAAACCAGCTTGGACAGGCCGATGCCGCGTGCGGCGGCGCGCGACAGCAAGGCACCGAGGATGCCGCCGCTTTGCGACACCACGCCAATGCTGCCGGTCGGGAACTGGTCCATCTCCAGCGCGCCGCTGGCCGACAGCGGGATGTTGTCGGTCAGGTTGACCAGGCCGATGGTATTGGGCCCCAGCAGGCGCATGCTGCCGGCCGCCTCGATCAGCTCAGCCTGGCGCCGCGCGCCCTCGGCGCCGGTCTCGGTATAGCCGCTCGCCAGCACGATGGCCGCGCCGGCGCCGCGCGCCGCCAGGTCGCGCACGGCCAGGTGCGCACGCTCGGCGCCCAGCAGCACGATGCCGACGTCCGGCACTTCGGGCAGCGAGGCAATGTCCGGAAAGCAAGGCAGCCCGTCGATCGACTCGACCTTGGGGTTGACCGGGTAGATCGCCCCGCTGAACCCATGCTTGCGCAGGTAGGAAACCGGGCGGCCTGCAGTCTTTGCGGGGTCGGCGGATGCGCCAATCACGGCAACGCTGCGCGGCGTGACAAGTCTTTGGATGGCATTCATGTGGTCAGGCCTTGCTGGCGGTCTTGTTCAGGAAAGCCAGCACGGAGTCGCGATGCTCGGTGCTGGTGTAGCAGATGCCCTGCGCCTGGCTGCCCTGGGCGAAGACCTGGTCGGCGGGCAGTTCGAAGGACTGGTTCATGATGCTCTTGCCCAGCGCGATCGCGGTAGCCGAGCCCTGGCTCAGTTGCGCCGCCCAGCTCAGCGCATCGTCGATCAGCGCTTCGGGCTTGCTCAGGCGGTCCGCGATGCCGAGGGCCGCGGCCTCCTGCGCCTCGACCTTGCGGCCCGTGAAGACCAGTTCCTTCGCTGCCGACAGCCCTACGCGGCGCGGCAGGAAATACATGCCGCCACCGTCCGGGATCAGGCCCCGGTTGATATAGGACCAGGAGAACGACGCCGCTTCGGACGCCAGCACGAAATCGCAGCACAGCGCGGTATCGGCACCCAGCCCGGCCGCGGCACCGTTGACCGCGGCGATGGTGGGCTTGGGCATGGTGTGGAGCAGCTTCACGGTGTAGTGGACCCGCTGCTGGCGGCTCCAGCCATTGAAGCCCACCTCGCCGATGGGCGCCTCCATGCGGCGCTGCATGCCGGCCACGTCGCCGCCGGCGCAGAAGCCCTTGCCGTTCCCGGTGAGCACCAGGGCACGAATGGCCTTGTCCGCCGCCACGCGCTCCAGCGCGTCGATGAATTCCGAGCGCATGTCGTCGCTCATGGCATTGCGCTTGTCGGGGCGGTTAAAGGTGAGCAGCGCGATGCCCGATTCGATCTTCAGTTCAATCAGGGAATAGTTGTCCATGGTCCTGTCCGGTGCTATGTGTGCGATCTGTTTTTTTACGAGTGCCGCGCTCAGTCGGCCGTGATATTGGCGTCCTTGATGACCTTGCTCCAGCGCTGGCTCTCGGCCTTGACGTAGCGGCCGAACTCATCTGGTGTGCCGCCACTGATGGCAAGCCCCTCCTGTTCGGCGCGCTTGCGGAACGCGTCGGTGTGCACGGCCTTCTTCGCCGCGGCGTTCAGCCGCGTGATCACCGCCGGCGGCGTGCCGGCCGGTACGAACAGGCCATACCAGCTATCCGCCACATAATTGGGCACGCCGCTTTCCGCGATCGTTGGCACCTTGCTCAGCGCCGGCGCCTGCGAGCGCTGTGCGGTCGTGACCGCCACCGCCCGAAGCTTGCCGCTCTCCAGGTGCGGCGCGACTGCGGCTGCCGTGGCGAACATCACATCGACCTGCCCGCCGAGCAGGTCCGTGATCGCCGGGCCGGCGCCGCGATAAGGAATGTGGTTCAAGTCGACCCTGGCCATGTTCTTGAACAGCTCGCCGGCCAGGTGCGCCGAAGTGCCCGCGCCTTGCGAGGCGTAGTTGAGCTTGCCCGGCTTGGCCTTGGCGGCCGCGATCAGGTCCTGCACGGTCTTGATGGGGCTGTCCGGCTTCACCACCAGCACGTTGGGCGAGCGGCCCACCAGCATGACCGGCGCGAACGCCTTCTCCGTATCGAACGGCAGTTTCTTGTGCAGGCTCGGGTTGACCGCGTGGGCCAGCGTCGCCATCACCAGCGTGTAGCCGTCTGGCGCGCTCTTGGCCACCGCATCGGTGCCGATAATGGTGCTGCCGCCCGGCTTGTTATCGACGATGACGGGCTGGCCAAGGTCCTCGCCCATGGTAATGCCCATGGCACGCGCCACCAGGTCCGTGCCGCCGCCGGGGGCGAACGGCACCACCATGCGGATCGGCTTGTCGGGAAAGGCTGCGAGCGCCGGCAAAGGCGCTGTCGCGGCCATGAGGAACGGAATGGCTGCCTTGGCAAGCCGGCGGAACAATCCGGTGCAGAACGGATGCATGCTTTGTCTCCTGGAACGAGTCGGAACGCCGCGGCATCACACTGCGTGCACCGGGCGCGTTTCTTTGTTGGAGACAGCTTAGGCCCAGGCGGGCGATTCCACACCCCCACAATTCCACTGTATGGAATTAATAGGGCGCCATCCCGCGCGGCAAAAAAGGAGGCCCTGCAGAGCCCACAAACTCTGCAGGGCCAACCGTATCCCCAAACCAGTCCCAGACCGCCAGCCCCCGGGAAATCAGGACTGCAAACCGACGACGGACCTGGGTCCGGCGAGCAGATTACTCAGGCCTGAGGCGCTTCAATGGGTGCTTGCCGTCAGCCGCCGGCCGCGCCTTGCGTATTGACATAAAGCGTATAGATCGACGTACAGGACGCCATGAACAGCCGATTGCGATGGCGCCCCCCGAAACACAGGTTGGCACAGCGCTCTGGCAGGCTGATATGGCCGATGGGTTCGCCGTCCGGGGCAAAGATGCGCACGCCGTCGAGTTCGGGCGTGCCCATGCCCCAGCCGCACCACAGGTTGCCATCAATATCGACACGGAAGCCATCCGGGGTGCCGGGCCCGGCGTCAACCAGTACTCGGCTGTTGCCCAGCGCCTCGCCGCCGTCACTGACCTGAAAAGCGCGGATGCGGCGAGGCCGGGTGCGCGACTCGATCACATACAGCAATTCCTCGTCAGGCGAGAATGCCAGGCCATTGGGCCCGCTGACGTCATCGGCGACGATGTCAAGGCGGCCGCTGGCCGGATCGATGCGGTAAATGCGCTCCGGCAGTTCCGAAGTTGCCTTCTCGCCCTGGTAGTAGCCGGCGATACCGAACGGCGGATCGGTGAACCAGATCGAGTCGTCCGATTTCACCACCACGTCATTGGGCGAATTCAGCGGCTTGCCGTCATAGCGGTCCGCCAGCACGGTGATGCTGCCGTCATACTCGGTGCGCGTGACACGCCGGCCGACATGTTCACAGGTCACCAGCCTTCCCTGGCGGTCGCGGGTATTGCCATTGGCATGGTTTGACGGGCTACGGAACATGCTGGTGTTACTGGTCTCCTCATCCCAGCGCAGGATCCGGTCGTTCGGGACGTCGCTCCACAGCAGGTAGCGGCCATCACCGAACCAGACCGGGCCTTCGCTCCAGCGGCAGCCGGTGGCAATGCGGTCGATCGCGGCAAGGGGCAGGTGGTATTTCTCGAAGCGCGGGCTCAGTGCCTGGACGCGCGCATCCGGATAGCGCACCGGCTCGGCCGGCGCAAGGAAAGTGTGCATGGTCATGGTTCAGCCCAGAGGATCCGAAAAGAGGGTTAACCGTGGCGACGGGACGGGGTAACCGACAACACGGCACGCAGCAATGAGTCATTGCCAGCCGCAGCTTGCAGCCAGCCCAGCGGCGAACGGTCGTCCGGCACCGGATGCTGATCAGTCGCAGCGTACGCTCATGCCACCGTCGACCACGATCTCCGTGCCGGTGACGAAGCGCGCCTCGTCGGATGCCAGGAACAGCGCCGCATTGGCGGTATCGCGGCCATCGCCCATGAACCCGAGCGGAATACGTGCCTGGCGCTGGGCCAGCAGTGAGTCGACATCACCGCCCGCACGTTGCCCGGCAAGGCGCGCCTCCACCATGGGCGTATGCATCTGGCCGGGGATCACCGTGTTGACGCGAATGTTCTTCCTGGCGTACTCGACCGCGACCACGCGCGAGAGTTGAATGATTGCCGCCTTGGCCGAGGCGTAGCCGACCTGGGCCGAACCGGTCCAGCGCATGCCCGAAGTCGACGCGGTATTGACGATGGCGCCGCCGCCCTGCCGCTCCATGTGCGGCAGCACGTGCTTGCAGGTCAGGAAGACACTCTTCAGGTTGAAGTTGAGCTGGCGGTCCCAGTCTTCTTCGCTAAGCTGCACCGGGCCACCCCTGGCCGAGCCGCCGACGTTGTTGACCAGCACATCCACGCGCCCGAAGCGCGCCACGCAGGCATCGACCATGGCCTTGACCGCGGCGGTGTCGGTCACGTCGCACAGGTGCGAGTCAAACTCTGCACCCGCGGCGTCCAGCCGCTCCAGCGTTTCACGCATCGCGTCAGCGCTTTTGTCGACGGCAAAGATCTTTGCGCCTTCCTGTGCAAAGCGCACCGCAACGGCGCGGCCATTGCCCCAACCGGGGCCGACGCAACCCGCGCCGGTAACGATGACAACCTTTCCTTCGAGACGGCCTGACATACGGAATCCTTTTGTGTTTCGGGGTAACGGTTTGAACGGAATTCAGGCGCGCACCAGCTCCGGCGCGCTGCCGGCCGGGGGCATGACACCAAAAGCGTTGATCGTCATCGAGATCAGCGTGTAGTAGCCCGCCAGTCCAACGAGGTCCACCACCTGGTCCTTGCCCAGCACCGCCATCGCGCGCTGGTACAGTTGGTCCGGCACATTGCGCGTGGCGTGCAGCACAGTCAGGAACTCATGGATCACGCGCTCATCCTCCTTGACGAAGGCCGGCTCACGGCCGGTGCGGATCGCCTCGACCACGTCTTCGGCCACACCTGCCTTCAGCGCGATGGGCTTGTGTGCCCACCATTCGAATTCGGACATCCAGATGCGGGCCATCACCAGGATGGCCAGCTCCGACAGCCGCGGCGGCAACGACGAGTCATAGCGGCAGTACTGGCCCAGCGCCTGCGCGCGGTTGGCCAGGCCCGGGCGGTGCAGCCACATCGCAAGCGGCCCGCGAACCTGCCCGCGCGGACCGGCGGCAATGGCCGCGTGGACTTCCTGCTGCTCGGGCGTCAGTTCTTCGGGTTTCAGTGGCTTGAGGCGTTCCATTCGCTTGCGCTCCGTGTCGATGGTCGGAAGCGGAACGCAGGCCAGGGCACCGATGGGGCGCGATGCGACTGGGTCGGCCGGGCTGTCTCCGCTTCATTGTTGGTTTGATGAAAGCTATTCTGGTCGCCGGCATTCCGGCTTCAGGCGACGGATTCGGCGGCGGCGAGGATGTGGCGCACCGGCGTCGTCGCCAGCTTGCCAAATGCGTCGATCAGCACCTCAACCTGCGCGGGCGCAAGCACGTCCGCCGTCAAGGCGCGGAACTTGTCCCGGATGGCTGCCATGCGCGCCGGATTCTCCGCGGAACCCGACGGGTTGGCCTGGTACGCACGCAGCGGCTCACCGTTCTTCGACATCAGCTCCACCCAGCCACAGAAGCTGGCCGGATACAGCGCGTCGAGTTCGGGGTCGCGTACGATCTCGATCGCGTTGGCCAGCGCGATGATCTTCGGATCCGCCAGGCGGGCCTGCCCGAACTGCGCCGGCAGCACCTCGCCATCCAGCAGCGCCACCGCCAGCGCGTAACGGGCGCTCATCTGCGCGTTCAGCACACTGCCCGGCGCATAGCGGTAGCCGCATTGCACATCGACAACGGCCGGCATGCCGACGCGAATCGGCCCCTGCCCCGCCCAGTCGGCACGCAGCCGCAGCGCACCATCGACATGCGCATGGGCACTGCCGCAGCAAGCATAGGGCTTGAAGTTGGTCCGGGGCATGTGCCAGTCGCTGCCCAGCCCTGCCAGCAGCCTTTCCGGTTTGGGCGACTCCGAGAACGCCTTGAGCCAGCCGCCGTCCCCGGTCTCGAACAACTGCGTCGGGCCGGTCAGGCCGCGCGCCGCCAGTTCGGCAGCCATCACGCCGGCCTGAGCGCCGCGCCCCGGATGGAAGCGCTTCGAATCCGCGCCGTCGCAAGCGAACGCAAACAGTCCGCCCGACTGGGTGCCGGCAAGACCCAGCGCCCACGCCGTGCGCTCGGCGTCGAGCCCCAGCATCACCGCCGATGCCGCGGCTCCGCCCAGTGGCGCGCACACGGCGGTCATATGCCATCCCTTCATCCTGGCCAGCGCCGGCTGCAGCGCCAGTGAGCAGCGGATCATGGTTTCGTAGCCGACGGCAATAGCGGTTTCGACCCGCTCGGGCGGCACCTCGAGCGTCTCCGCCAACGCGAAGACCGCCGGCAATACGACCGCGCCCAAGTGGACCTTTGCATTATGGAAGTCGTCCAGCTCGTACGCGTGTGCAGCGGCGCCATTGACCAGCGCGGCATCGGCGGCGCGGTACGTCCTGCCCCGCCGGCCCCATGCGCGTGCCCCGCCATCGCACGGAGCGAGGTAACCATCGTCGGCCCAGCCACGGATAGCCTGCGACCAGGGCTCGTCATGCCCGGTCAGGCCGGCGCCGAACGTATCCAGCGAGAGTCCGGCGACCGCCTGCCGCACCGCGTCCGACAGGTCGGCGTTGCGGATGCCGGCGATCCATCCGGCGAGCTCCCGGGTGATGGCCATCGGTTGCGTTTGTTGATGCATGCTTGCTTGTCCTTGTCCCTGCCCTTCGCTCAATCGATACGGATGCTGGCTGCCTTGACGATGCCCGCGACCTTGTCGATCTCATCCTTGATCACCACCTTGAACTGTTCAGGCGTGGACTGCACGGTTTCAAAGGCCAGTTCGTCGAAGCGCGTCTTAAGACTGGCTTCGCGCACGGCCTTGTTGACCTCCTGCGAGAGCTTGCGGGTGATCTCCGCAGGCAGGTTGGCGGGACCCCAGAGCCCGTACCACGACAGCAACTCGAACCCGGGCAGGCCACTCTCGGCAACGGTCGGCACGCCGGGAAGCTGCGGAATACGCTTGCTGCTGGTGACCGCCAGCACCTTCAGCCGCCCCGCCTTGACGAACGGATATGCGCCTGGCATCGGCGACACCGCCGCCGACACGTGACCGCCCATCACGTCGTTCAACTGCGGCACGGCGCCCTTGTAGGACACGATATCCATCTCCAGCTTGAAGGCGTGGCGGATCATCTCCTCGGCCAGGTGGCTGGTGGTGCCTAGCCCGGAGGTGGCCCAGGTGTAGGTCCGCGGCTTGGCTTTCGCCAGCTTGACCAGGTCGCGCAGCGAGCTGGTGGGGAGGCTGGTGTTGGCGACGACGATCAGCGGCACATGCCCCACCTGTGCGATCGGGGTGAAATCCCTGATCGCGTCGTAAGGGGCGTTCTTCGCGACCAGCGGCAGGTAGACCTGGCTGGAGGCATTGAAGAGCAGCGTATAGCCGTCAGCCGATGCCTTCGCCACCGCTTCGGACCCGATCATGCCCGACGCGCCCGGTCGGTTCTCGATAACGATCGCTTGCCCAAGCTGACGCTGCAGCTGTGCAGCCACCAGGCGCCCGACTGTATCGATCGAGCCGCCCGGGGTGTAAGGGATGATCATCTTGATCGGGCGATTGGGATACGCCTCGCTCGCGAACGCCGCCGGCTGCGATCCGACCATCATGGCCATCATCGCGATCGCGCCGATCCCACCCAGCGCCGCACGCCGCCCTGTTCTGCCTGTCCTGTTCATGGCTGTCTCCTTGGTTTTTGCGCGGTCTCCAAAGGCTTCCGGATCCTTTCGTCCGCATGCCGCCGCGCTATGCAGGCCACTGTAGGGACGGGCCGGCAGACCGTCCAATACTGTTTCGCACCATGAGTTATAGGGCTGGCATATGACACGGCAGCGCGCTACCCCGGGTTGGTTGCGGCTATCCTAGTACCTTGTCCCGCAAGGAAATCAGCACCATGGAACTCCGGCAACTGCTCTATTTCGTGACCGTCGCGGATGAGTTGAACTTCAGCAAGGCGGCGGTGCGGCTGCACATGTCGCAGCCACCGCTCTCCCAGCAAATCAAGGCACTGGAAGACGAGATGGGCGTGGAGCTGTTGGTGCGCAATCGCCGGGAAGTCCGCCTGACCGACGCGGGCCGTGCCTTCCAGGCAGACTGCCGCGCCGTGCTCGAACAGGTGCGCGTAGCCGTGACCACCGCGCGGCGCACGGCGGCCGGCGACATCGGCACACTGCAGATCGGCATGGTGACGTCAGGCATCTTCCATGTGCTGCCTACCATCCTGACGCGCATGGCAGAGCGTTTTCCCGGACTGCATATCGCCGTGACCGACATGGGCTCGGCCGACCAGGCGCATGCCGTGATGCAGGGCAAGCTCGATATCGGCATCGTGCATTCGATCCCGACGCGCAGCGGCCTCAGCAAGACGCCGATCTTCACCGAGTATTTCACTATCGTCGTGCCCGAGGGCCACGAACTCGCCGCAAGGCCGGCGCTGGCGCTCCGCGACCTCGAGGGCGTGCCGCTGGTGGCATTCTCGCGTGAGCACGCGCCGGCGCTGTTCGACGGCATGATCGCCTCATGCCTGCATGCCGGCTTCAGTCCCGTCATTGCGCATACGGCGCGCAATCCGCTGACCACTTTCCAGATGGTCAAGCTCGGCCTGGGCGTGGCGCTGGTGCCGCGTTCCTACGCCCGCGCCGGGCTGCCAGGCGTGGTGTTCCGCGAGATCGGCCAGACCGCTGGCCACATCCAGCTCTATGCAATCTGGCGTGAGCAGGCGCCCAGCGATCTGGTCATGCGGGTCGTGAGCGAAGTGATGAGCGAACCGATCGGCTACTAAGCCGCATCTCGGCACCGTCATGCCGCCTTCAAGCCACCGTGCTTCGCGCCGGAGACAGCGCAGCCACATAGTCGATGATCGCCGCCACAACCTCGTCCAGCCGCTCCGGCAGCAAGGCATGCGCGGCATCGCGGATGGTGAGGTTGGTCACGCGCTCACCCAGGTAGTCACGCAGCACATTGGCATAGCGCTGCGGTGCAATCACATCGTACTCAGCCTGCACATTCAGGATCGGCACGTTGCCGCCAGCGAAGAAGTCATCGACCGGTGTGCGCTTCTGAGCCAGCGTCTGCATCGTCATCAGCTCCGTGTTCCAGCCTTGCAGCCACGGTGCAGGATCATTGCACGGCGCGAAGAATACGGCGCGCAGGCTTTCCAGGCGCACCGCGTCCGGCAGGCTGGTATCGCCGCAGCGCTCGATCTGGGCGCGTACCTCCGGCGGAATCGGCACGGCATCGACGTCCTTCGGCACCTTGCCCGCCGAGCCGGCCAGCAGGACCAGCGCGCGCACCAGGTCGGGCCGGTCGCTGGCCACGGTGCGGGCGATCCAGTTGCCATGGGCATGCCCGACGATCACGACCGGCGCCTGGCCGGCATGCTCGATCACGGCCGCGATATCGCCTGCCCAGTCGTGCAACGTCTTGTCGGCAAGCGGGCCGACGCTGCGGCCATTGCCGCGCGGCTCCGGGCAGAGCACGCGATAACCGGCAGCCGCAAGCGGCTCGGCCAGTTCCAGCATGTCAGTTGCGCCGCGGCCGAGCGACGGCAGCAAGACGATGGCCGGGCCGGCACCCAGCTCGTAGACCTCGATGGAGATCGCCGCCGAGCGCGTTACTTCATAGCGCCGGACTGCGCTCTGCTTGTCGCCGGCGTGCGATGTTGCCTGCGCTTGCTGCTCGGTGTTGCCTGGCATGGCCTGGTCTCCTCAGTGTGCTGGTCAGGACAACGGCGTCCTGCACCTTGTGCGCACCACTTTACCGAGGCCATTATTTAAATTCCAATATGGAATCTGACTGAGAGTTATAGGGCTGGCGTGCAACAAGCAAGCCCTGGAGAACGCGCAGAAGGCAAACGGATTGAAGAGCAAATGAGAAGTGTCGGGGAAAGACTCCTGGTAGCCCGTGGCACCCACTTCCCGCGGCGAAGGCCACTCCAACCTCGCCAACTGGCACCCGGGCACGCCATTGCAGCGTGCCCGGCTTGCAGACGCTTACTCGACCGCGATGCCTTTCTCGCGGATCACCTTGCCCCACTTGGCATAGTCCTGCTGGATGCGCTGGCCCATCTGCGCCGGCGCCTGGTAGTTGGCAATGGCGCCGGCCTTCAGCAACTTGTCCTGTACATCCTTGTCGGCCAGGATCTTGCCGACCTCGCCCGACACGCGGTCCACCACATCCTTGGGCGTTCCCGGCGGCGCCAGCAGGCCGCCCCAGGAAACGGCGTCGTAGCCCTTGAAGCCTTGCTCGGCAATGGTCTTGACGTCCGGCAGCATGCTCACGCGCTGCGGCGAGCCGACCGCGATGGCGCGCAGCTTGCCCGCCTGGATGTGCGGCAGCGCGGCGACGAGGTCGGCGTACATGATCGGGACCTGGCCACCGAGGGTGTCGCTGATGGCGGGCACGCCGCCCTTGTAGGGCACGTGCTGCATCTCGAAGCCGCCCATCTGCTTGAGCAGTTCCATGCTCAGGTGGCCGAAGCTGCCCGCGCCGGAGCTGGTGTAATTGAGCTTGCCCGGCTGTGCCTTGGCCTGTGCGATCAGCTTGGGCAGGTCGGTCACGTTGGGCAGCAGCGTCGGGTTGACCACCACCACGATCGGCAGGTCATAGACGGTGGCCACGGGCGTGAAGTCCTTGGTCGTGTCGTAGCCCGCTTTCTTGTACAGGTGCGGCGCCAGCAGCGTGGGCGTGGCCAGCATCATCAGCGTGTAGCCGTCAGGCGCGCTCTTGGCTACCTGCGCGGCAGCGATGGAACCCGATGCACCGGCGCGGTTCTCGACCACGACGGGCTGCTTCAGGCGCTCGGCCAGCTTCTGGCCGACGATGCGCGACGCCGTATCCGTGGGCCCGCCCGGCGGGAACGGCACGACAAGCTTGATCGGCTTGCTGGGCCAGGATTGCGCGAAAGCGCTGCCGGCGAGCAGCGGCACTGCGGCCAGGGCCAGAATGGCACGACGCCGGGAGTGGACCATACGGGTGAAATTTCGAGTGCGCACGATGTTGTTCCAGTTTGAATCAGTGCAAGGGAACCCAAGCCCCCCTTGCCGGGCAGGGCTGCGCGGACGCCCATGAGCGTCCGCGCGGCGCGAATACTCAGGCTTGCTGCGGTGCCTCGGGCAGCGTCAGCACGCCGCGGGCCTGCAGGTCCTGCAACTGCTCATCGCTCATCTGCAGCAGGTTCTGCAGTACCGCCCGCGTGCCCTCGCCCAGCGTGGGCGGCGCGTTGCGGATCGGCAGGCGCTGGCCATCCAGACGATATGGGGGCGCGAACACGTGCGTGCTGCCTGCCACGGGATGGGGCATCTCGCGCAGCAGACCGCCCTCGCGGGTCCGTTCGCTGGTCAAAGCCTCGTGCAGTCCCGCCACCTTGCCACAGGGAATGCCGCAGGCGGTCATGCGCTCGAGCAGCAGGTCGCGCGCAAAGCTGCGGATCAGGCCCGTGATCAGCGGGGTCAGCGTCTCGCGGTTTCTGGCGCGCTCCACATTGGTGGCATAGCGCGGGTCCTCGACGATGTCCGGACGCTCGATGACCTGGCGGCAGAACTTGTCGAACTGGCTGTTGTTGCCCACCGCGATAATCAGCGGGCCATCGGCGGACTCGAACATGCCATAGGGCACGATGGACGGATGGGCATTGCCATAGCGGGCGGGGTCGCGCCCGAGCAGCATGGCGTCCAGGCCGTAGTAGCCGGTGACCATCAGCCCGCAGTCGTACAGCGCCATCTCGATCAGCTGGCCCTTGCCCTTGCGCTCGCGGCGGAACAAGGCAGCCAGCACCGCCTGCGCGGCATACATGCCGGTCATCAGGTCCACCACGGCTACGCCGAACTTCAGCGGCGGCGTGTCGGCTTCGCCGTTGAGCGCCATGAGGCCCGCCTCACCCTGGATCACCAGGTCGTAGCCGGGACGCTTGGCCTCGGGGCCGCTGGTGTTGTAGCCGGAAACCGCGCAGTAGATCAGCTCGGGCTTGATCGCCTTGAGCTGTTCGTAGCCAAGGCCCAGCTTCTCGGCCCCGCCGGTCTTGAAATTGTGGATGACCACGTCGAACTGCGGCAGCAGGTCGTAGACAATCTGCACGCCTTCCTTGCTCTGCAGATCCAGCGTGATGGACCGCTTGTTGCGGTTCATGCTGTTGTAGTAGGTGGTCTCGGTCTTGCCGATGCGCATGCCCCAGTCGCGCGTGTCGTCGCCGCGGCCGGGGTGCTCCACCTTGACCACCTCCGCGCCGAAATCGGCCAGTACCTGGCCACACAACGGCCCCGCAAACACGCGCGACAAGTCGAGTACGCGCACGCCCTCAAGCGGGAAATCGATGCCTTGGGATTGATCAGGCGTCTGCATTGTTGGTCTCCATGGGCTGTTTCGAGGCACGAGCCGTCTGTGAATAATCGTAGCTTATGTCGGGCTGGCGTCACGCGATGCCGGCAGGGCTGCCACATAGCGCAGCACGCTGGATGGCGCGTGCCGGAATCCCGAACGTCGGTACCGGCGATGAAGACTCAGCGCATCGCCGACGACGGTGCGACAGAAGGAAGCAGAAGCTCTTCCTCGGGCGTGAAAGGTCCCCATCGCGGTCAGCCTAGCATTCTTGCTTGGATAAATGCGCTATACAATCCCTCTTCACATTGACAAAATGTTCAATAAAATTTGACAGTTGATCCTGGGGGCGGGCGAAGCGCGGTGCGCGCCCAGGCATTTGACCCATAACATCGATATTAGACGCGCGCGTCACCTTGCCCTCTTCCGGGATCCGGGCGCCTCGTCACACACTGACAATCATTCGAGGAGATTCCGTTGAAGCCGTCGAGCAAACACATTGTTGCGCTGCTGCTGGCCGTCGCCAGCACCGCCCACGCCGCCTATCCGGACCGCCCTATCAAGCTGATCGTGCCGTTCCCGCCCGGACAGGCCACTGACATCTTCGCGCGCGCCCTGGCCGAGAGGCTGGGCAAGCAGCTAGGCCAGTCAATCGTGGTGGAAAACCGCGCTGGCGCCGGCGGCAACATCGGCATGGAAGTGGCCGCGAAAGCCCCGGCAGACGGCTACACGCTCGTCATGGGCGGCAGCGCGATGGCTATCAACCAGACGCTGTACAAGAAGACCAATTACGATCCGCGTCAGGACTTCGCGCCGATCTCGGGTGTGTTCTCGGTGCCGCTGGTGTTCCTGGCTACGCCACAATCGGGCTTCACGTCATTGCGCGACCTGATCGCCAAGGCCAAGGCCGCACCGGGCAAGTACAGCTATGCCAGCGCTGGCATCGGCGGCACGCAGCACCTGTCTGCCGAGATGCTCAAAGCGCAGACCGGCGTGTTTATCGTGCATATTCCCTACAAGGGCAGCGGCCCCGCGCAGGCGGATTTCCTGGGCAACCAGATTCCGCTGATGGTCGATTCCGTGACTGCCGCCCTGCCGCTGATCCAGACCAGCAAGGCCGTGCCGCTTGCTGTAACAACGTCAAAGCGCGTGCCGCAGTTGCGGTCGGTGCCAACCGTGCGTGAGGAAGGCGTACCGGGTTTCGAAGCGCTTGGATGGGCGGTGATGATGGCGCCCGCGGGCACGCCGCCGGCAATCGTCAATCAGCTCAATGCGGAGACGGTGAAGGCACTGCAATCGCCCGAACTGCACAAGTTCATTACGGATCGCGGGTCGGAGCCGATGCCGATGACTCCGGTTGAGACGGGGAAGTTTGTGGATAGCGAGATTCGGAAGTGGGCGACAGTCGTGAAGCGGTCGGGCGCAACGGCGGATTGAGGGGGCGAAGTGGTCGCCCATGCGCCATTCCTGGCGTCGCAGCCGGATGCCAGCCCAGCCGGTCGCCGCTTACAGCGGCCCGGGCAGCGTCTTCAGGCCGACCCAGAGCACCACGATGACAACATTGACCGGCACGCAGAGCGCTCCGGGCACGTAGAAGAGTGCTGACAGCGCAGGCGCGGACAGCACCAACTCCACCACGCTACCCAGCCCATAGCAGCAGACACCGCACCAGAGCCAGCGCCGCATGTAGGTTAGCAGCCAATGCGCGCGCGCCTTGTTGAAATGCCAGGCGAGGGCTCGTTCAGCGCGGTTGCCCTTGCTGGCGTCCCGGTACAGCCAGCCGAAGAAGAAGTAGCGGTACAGCAGGGCGCGAAATGTCAGCTCTTGCGTCATCACTCATCTGGCCTCTGCCAGCCCATGGAGTGCAAAGATCTTCAAGCCCTCGCCGCATGCAGGAATGCCAGCGGCACAGGCCAATTGCCGTTCTGTTCAATATCATTGGTAGAAACGGCCAGCATGGAAGTCAAGCGTGACGCTTCCTTGGGGCATGAGCCGCCCGCGCCGAACCGGACTTTCCCCTATTTGGAGTAATCGGCCGGTCGTGCTACGCTCCTCAGCGAGCGATACCCGTCCCGACGTCGTGCCCCGGTGGGGCCGCGCATCTGCAGGGCAATCCGCAGGGCGTTTCGGGCTCATTCTCATCGCTTATCCAAATTAGTCTGCATTCGAACCTGAGCGGCATTTCTCCGCTCGTGGAGCCGTGCGCGCGGAAAACCGGCACGGATGACGTCGCGTCGTGACCGGCGCCGCGACGTCATTTGTGGTTGGTCATCCTCTTGCGCATGCACCTCAGGGACGTGCCGGACGGGGCATCTCCGTGATCGATCGCGATCCGGACGCCCCGAGGATACGTGCGCCCAAATGAAGCTGCGGGTCTCGAATGCGATCGCCCCCACCCCTGGCAGCAGGGATGGGCGGAAGAAGAAATGACGATGAGACCACGATGACCTACACCACCAATATCGGACGTCGGCAGTTCCTCAAGATCCTTGGCTTTGGATCTGTTGCCGTCTCGGCCTCGGCGCTGGGCCTGGGTACTGCCTGGGCGCAGGCGCCTGCCGGCGTGCGCCCCTACAAGCTGCTGCGTGCGAAAGAGACGCGCAACAACTGCACCTATTGCTCGGTCGGGTGCGGCCTGCTGATGTATTCGCTGGGTGACGGCGCCAGGAACGCGAAGCCCCGCATCTTCCACATCGAGGGGGATCCCGATCACCCGGTCAGCCGTGGTTCGCTCTGTCCCAAGGGCGCCGGGCTGCTGGACATCGTCCATTCGAAGAACCGGTTGCAGTATCCGGAATATCGCGCGCCGGGATCAAAGGAGTGGGTGCGCATCAGTTGGGACGATGCGACCAGGCGCATCGCCCGCCTGCTGAAGGACGACCGCGACAAGAACTTCATCGCGCGCAACGACAAGGGCCAGCTGGTCAACCGCTGGCTCAGTTCGGGCATGCTCGCCTCGTCGGCGGCATCTAACGAAACCGGGGTTCTCGACTTCAAGTTTGCCCGATCGCTGGGCATGCTGGCGCTGGACTGCCAGGCGCGCCTGTGCCACGGGCCAACGGTTTCGGCGCTGGGGCCGTCCTTCGGGCGCGGCGCGATGACGAATCACTGGGTGGACATCAAGAACGCCAATGTCGTCATCGTCATGGGCGGCAACCCGGCCGAGGCCCATCCGGTCGGCTTCAAGTGGGTGATCGAGGCCAAGATCAGGAACAAGGCCAAGGTCATCGTCATTGATCCGCGCTTCAACCGCACCGCCTCGGTTGCCGATATCTTCTCGCCGATCCGGGCGGGGTCGGACACGGCATTCCTGATGGGCATGGTCAACTGGCTGCTGCAGCACGACAAGATCCAGCACGACTATGTACGCGCGTACACCAACGCGTCGCTGATCGTACGCGAGGATTTCGGCTTCGACGAAGGGTTGTTCTCGGGCTTCGATCCGCAGAAGCTCGTCTACGACAAATCCTCCTGGAACTATGAGCTGGACGCGGCGGGGAACGCGAAACGCGATCCCTCGATGCGCCATCCGCGCTGCGTGCTGAGCCTGCTGAAGCAGCACGTGTCACGCTACACGCCCGAGAAGGTCGAGGAGATCACCGGCGTCCGCAAGGCCGACTTCCTGCAGATCGCCGAGATCGTCGGCTCGTGCTCGGCGAAGGACAAGACCCTGACCTGGCTTTACGCACTCGGCTGGACGCACCACACCGGTGGCGCGCAGATCATCCGCGGCGCCGCGATGATCCAGCTGCTGCTGGGCAATGTCGGTATGTCCGGCGGCGGCGTCAATGCGCTGCGCGGGCATTCCAATATCCAGGGCTATACCGACCTTGGCCTGCTGTCAGTGCGGCTGCCGGGCTACATGGACCTGCCCGCCGACAGGCAGCAGACCCTGAAGCAATACCTGGCCGATGCCACGCCCAAGGCCGTGCTGCCCGATCAGGTGAACTACTGGAAGAACCTGCCCAAGTTCTTCGTCTCACTGCAGAAGAACCTGTTCGGCAAGCATGCCACTGCGGAAAACAACTGGGCCTTCGACCTGCTGCCGAAATGGGACCGCAGCTACGACATGCTGGCCTATTTCGACCTGATGTACGAGGGCAAGGTCAACGGCTATGTCGTCCAGGGGTTCAACCCGCTGGCGGCGATGCCTGACAAGAACAAGACCTCGGCCGCGCTGTCGAAACTGAAGTTCCTCGTGGTCATCGACCCGCTGGTGACCGAGACCTCCAACTTCTGGCGCAACGAAGGCAAGTTCAACGACGTCAAGACCGAAGAGATCATGACCGAGGTCTTCCGGCTGCCGTCGAGCTGCTTTGCCGAGGAAGACGGGACGGTCGTGAACTCCGGCCGCTGGCTGCAATGGCACTACGCGGGCCAGCAGCCGCCGGGCGAGGCGCGTCATGACCCGGCCATCCTCGGCGGCATCATGATGGAGCTGCGGCGGCTCTACGAGAAGGAAGGCGGCGCCTGCCCGGAACAGGTGCTGCACATGACCTGGGACGAGGCGACCTATCACGATCCGCACAGCCCGCATCCCGAGGAAATGGCCAAGGAAGCCAATGGCTACGCGCTGGCAGACGTGTTCGACGAGACCGGCAAGAAGATCCTGCGCAAGGGCCAGCTGCTGGATTCGTTCGCCCAACTGCGCGACGACGGCACCACCTCAAGCTACTGCTGGATCTTCGCCGGTTCCTGGACCGAGGCGGGCAACCAGATGGCCAGGCGCGACAACACCGACACCGGCCTGGGCAACACGCCGGGCTGGGCCTGGTCGTGGCCCGCGAACCGCCGCATCCTCTACAACCGCGCCTCGATGGACGAGATGGGGAACCCCTGGGACCCCAAGCGCCAGATCCTGCATTGGAACGGCGAGAAATGGGTGGGCGCTGACGTGCCCGACTTTCCGCTCACTGCGGCGCCCGGCACGCCCGTCGGCCCCTTCATCATGCTGCCCGAAGGCGTCGGGCGCCTGTTCTCCGTCGGCGGCATGACCGACGGCCCCTTCCCCGAGCATTACGAGCCGGTTGAAAGCCCGATCGCCAAGAACCCCCTGCACGACAAGGTCACGCACAACCCGACCGCCCGCATCTTCCAGAACGATGCGCAGCGGATGGGCAACCGCACCGAGTTCCCCTATGTCGCCACGACCTATTCCATCACGGAACTGTTCCGCCACTGGACCAAGCACTCGCACCTGAACGCCATGCTCCAGCCCGAGCAATTCGTCGAGATCGGCGAAAAGCTGGCCGCGGACAAGGGCATCGCGCATGGCGACACAGTGAAGATCACGACCAAGCGCGGCCATATCACTGCCAAGGCCGTGGTGACCAAGCGCATGCGCACGCTCCGGGTGGCCGGGCAGGCGGTCGATCAGATCGGCATCCCCTGCCATTGGGGCTTCGAGGGGGCGACCCGCAAGGGCTATCTCGCCAACACGCTTGCGCCCGGTGTCGGCGACGCCAATTCGCAAACGCCGGAATTCAAGGCATTCCTTGTAAACATTGAAAAAGTGGCGGGAGCGCAAGCATGAACTCGCAGAACATCATCCGTAGCTCGGCCTCGTCGGAGCTGACACCCGCCCCTCGTATCCGCGACCATCAGATGGAAGTGGCCAAGCTGATCGACGTGTCGATCTGCATCGGCTGCAAGGCGTGCCAGGTCGCCTGCAACGAATGGAACGACCTGCGCGGCGACGTGCAGGAGAATGTCGGCGTCTACGACAATCCGCGCGACCTGTCGCCCAACACCTGGACCCTGATGCGCTTCACCGAGCATGAGGACCAGACGGGCAAGCTGGAATGGCTGATCCGCAAGGACGGCTGCATGCATTGCGAGGATCCCGGCTGCCTGAAAGCCTGCCCGGCGCCGGGCGCCATCGTCCAGTACGCCAACGGCATCGTCGACTTCCAGTCCGACCTGTGCATCGGCTGCGGCTATTGCGTCGCGGGCTGCCCCTTCGACGTGCCGCGTATTTCCAAGCTGGACAACAAGGCCTACAAGTGCACGCTGTGCTCGGACCGCGTCTCGGTCGGGCAGGAGCCTGCCTGCGTCAAGACCTGCCCGACCGGCGCCATCGCCTTTGGCTCGAAGGCAGAGATGCAATCCCTTGCCGGCGAGCGCGTGGCCGAGTTGAATGAGCGCGGCTATGCCAGGGCCGGCCTGTATGACCCGGCGGGGGTCGGCGGCACCCACGTGATGTATGTGCTGCAACATGCCGACGACCCGAAGCGTTACGCGGGCTTGCCGAAGGACCCGGAGATCAGCTCGGTGGTCTCCGGCTGGAAGGATGGCCTGAAACCCGTAGCCGGCTTCGTCGGCGCGGCGGCGGTCGTGGGCATGGCGGCGCATTTCATGGCGGTCGGCCCCAACATCACCGAATCAGACGAACACGACGCCCCGACTGACGGCGCAGCATAAGCGGAGACCGGAAATGGCGACCAACAACGACAGGATCCTGCGCACGAAATTCGCCGAGCGGCTGTGTCACTGGGCGATCGTGCTCTGCTTCTTCCTTGCGGCGGTTTCGGGAATCTCGTGGTTCTTCCCGACGGTGAGCTGGCTGAGCGGCTTCCTTGGCACGCCGCAGATGGCACGGCTGCTCCACCCGTTCCTGGGCATCGCGGTGTTCGCGGGGCTGTGCTACATGTTCTGGCGCTTTGTCGGCCACAACATGCCCGCGCGCACCGACGCGATCTGGTTCCGCCGCGCCAGGGAAGTGCTGCTGAACCAGCATGGTGGCGAACCGCTGCAGATCGGCAAGTACAACGCCGGCCAGAAGGTGCTGTTCTGGCTCATTATGGCTTCGATCCTGGCCCTGCTGGTCTCCGGCCTGATCATGTGGCGCGCCTATTTCGCCGAGTATTTCCCGATTCCAGTGCTCCGCCTGGCGATCCTGGCCCATTCCGTCGCGGGGATCGGCCTGATCCTGCTGATCGTGGGCCACATCTATCTGGCGATCTGGGTCCGCGGCTCGATCACCGGCATGGTGACGGGCTACGTCTCGCGCGCCTGGGCCAGGCAGCACCATGACCGCTGGTATGGCGAGTTGCAGGCAAAGGAGTCGAAAGCGGCGCAAGCGAAGGGGAACGAGGCATGAACCAGCATCAGGCCACGCCGGGAACACTGCCATCGGACGAGGCCTCCCGGCATTTCACGCCGCTGATCCAGCCAGACCTTGCCGGTCTTTACAGCCGCCGCGCCGCACGCCTGCGCGCGCTGGCCGAAGGGCACGACCTTGCCGATTACCTGCGCCTGGCCGCCCGCGTGGCCGAGGTGCAGGCATCGCTTGTGGCCGAGGCCGATGTGTCCGCCCCGGCAGACGCCAGGGCCATCCCGCAGGAGGGGCATTGGGGCGCCCTGCTTGATCGGTTGATCGAGCGGCTCGCGCACGATGTTCCCGCCCCGGTCGCCCCGCATCTTGCGGCGCTGCGCGCCCTCCCTGCGGATGCGCGCCTTGGCGCCGCCCAGGCGCTGACCGAGGGCCGCTTTGATGCGGTGCCGGCGGCAATCGCGCCCTTCCTCTGGGCTGCGCTCTCGCTGCAATGTGCCAGCGCCGCGCGGGCGGCGCCCGTGCCCGACAGCGGCCCGGCCGAGCACGCATCCTGCCCGGTCTGCGGCACTGCCCCCGTGGCAAGCCTGATCCTGATCGGCGACCGCCAGGGCATGCGCTATCTGCATTGCGCGCTCTGCGAGAGCCAGTGGCACATGGTGCGGGCGAAATGCACCAACTGCGGCGAAGCCTCGGAGCTTGACTACCTCAGCTTCGACACCGCCGAAGCTACGGTGCGCGCCGAAAGCTGCGGGGTGTGCCACGGTTACCTGAAGGTGATCTCACTGGAACGCGACCCGCAGGCCGAGGCCGTGGCCGATGACCTTGCCTCCCTGGCGCTGGACGATGCTGTGACGGCGGAGGGCTATCAACGGACCGGGTTTAATCCCTTTGCGCTGCCGGGATGAGGCGCTGCCCGACCTGTCCTGCTGACGACCAGATTCTTCGCCTATCCGAACGCCCGCACGCCAGTCATCCATTCGTGAAGCACGAATCCGAACAGCACCCAGCCTGCCAGCCCGACGACCGCCACCATCGCATCGCGCGCAGGTGTCCCGGCCGGGTAGCTGGTTCCTGCTTCCCGGTCCCGCCGGCGCGCTGACACGAAGTCCGCCACCGCCCACGCCAGGAACGCGCCAAACAGCACCACTGCCGCGAGTGTTCCGTTGGCAAGAAGGTGCCCCAGGGCCCAGGCCTGCACGCCTGCCAGCATCGGATGGCCAAGCGCAGCCTTGATGCGGTTGCGAGGCACATAGGCCGCCGCAATCAGCACAAAGGCCGGGATCGTGAGCAATGCGGCAACGTGCCGCCCCCACACCGGCGCCGTCCAGGCCATCACAGGATCCGCGCTGGCCAGGCCGTAGCCCCAGACAACCAGCGCCAGGCCGGCAATCGAAACCAGGGTGTACAAGCCTTTCCAGCGACGGGGGCCGAGCCTGGCAATCTGCGCGGTGCGCCATGGGTCGGCAACCATGCGTACCGAGTGCGAACCCAGAAAAATGAGCAATCCCAAAACCAGTACCGTCATGCTGCTACCCCTTTCTCTAGCGCCCGTCCCACGCCTAAGCTAGTCACAGGTCCAGCCTTGACCAGGAGGGTTTCCCATGCTTCAGAACAGTGACGTCGCGGCCAGGATTCCTGCGCAAGACCTCGCGCGAGCGAGATCCTTCTACTCGAGCAAGCTCGGTCTTGAGCCAGTTGAGGAACGGCCCGGCGGCCTGCGCTACAAGTGCGGCAACAGCTACTTCGTACTTTTCGAGTCGGCTGGCTCGGCCTCTGGCAATCACACACAAATGGCCTGGGAGGTCGATGACATCCAGGCAACCGTTAGCGAGCTGCGGCAGCTGGGAGTCGTGTTCGAAGAATACGATCTTCCCGGCCTCAAGACCATCAACGGGATCGCCGAGGTCCAGGGGAACTACCCGTCCAAGGGTGGCCTGGGCGAGAAAGGTGCCTGGTTCAGAGACAGCGAGGGCAACCTCCTTGCCATCGGGCAACCGATCAGGTGAGTCGATCGGCCTGATTGAACTGCTCCTTCGGACCGTGCACCGCGCTGCATCACCCTGGCTTGGAAGGCTTGGTGCTCTCACGTGGGCCGCCAACATGCCATGTCATGGCACGCCGCCGCCCGCCCCTGCCTGCGCCGGGGCCGCCCCGTCCTCGCGCAGCCAGACAATAAACTCCGCCCCCTGCCCCACCGCGCTCTCCACGGTAATGCGGCCGCCGTAGCGCTCCACCAGCGCATAGCTGATGGAAAGCCCGAGGCCCGTCCCCATCTGCTTCTTGGTCGTGAAGAAGGGATTGAACAGGTTGGGCACGTCTTCTTCCCGGATGCCGTGCCCGGTGTCGCGCACATGCAGCGTCACGCCCTGCCCGTCCCAGTCGCGCGTGCCGAGCGTGAGCGTGCCGCCCTCGGGCATGGCGTGGATGGCATTGGTCAGCAGGTTGACCACCACCTGCTGCAGCTCGCTGCGGCTGATGCGCACCTGCCGCGTGGCCAGGCAGTCCAGCTCGACCCGGATCGACGCGCCCTTCAGCATGTGCTGGACCAGGTCGACGCAGCCAGCCGCCACCTCGCCCGCATCCAGGCGCTCCATATTGCCCGCGTAGGCCTCTGGCCGGACAAACTGCAGCAGCCGGTTGGTCAGCAGGTGGATACGCCGCACCTGCTCGTCGATCAGCCTCAGCTCGTGCCGGACTGGCTCGGCAGCCGGGCCAAGAATCTCGCGCGCCACGTCCAGGTTGCCCTGGATGACCGCGATCGGATTGTTGATCTCATGTGCCACGCCCGCTGTAAGGTGCCCTGCGACGACGAGCTTCTCCGACGTGATCAGCTGCTGCCGGGTGGCACGCAGCTCGGCGTTTGCGTCCTCCAGCTCGCGCGTGCGCTCGGCCACCTTGCGATCGAGCGAGTCCGCCCAGTCCCTGAGCTGGTCATTGCGCTGCCGCAGGGCCGACAGCAGCTGGTCGAACTGACTGGCGAGCTGGCCGAGCTCGTCTTCGCTGCGCACCGGGCCCACGCGCGCATCGGCGTCGCCCGCCTTCAGCGCCTGCATGGTGCCGACCATCCGCGCCATCGGCGCGAACACGCGCCTGGCCCAGAACAAGGCCAATAACGACCCCGCCACGCCCAGCAGCAGGAACAGGCCCACCAGGACCCCAAAAGTCAGGTTCTTCACCTGGCCGATGGGCCTGGCAAGATAGCCAACATAGAGCATGCCGATCCGCTCGCCGCGGCTGTCCACGATCGGCTCATAGGCGCTCATGTACCAGTCGCTGACCACGAACGCCAGGTCCAGCCATTTCTCGCCGCGCAGCAGCACCTTGTCGCGCACCTCGCGGGAGACCCGCGTTCCCAGGGCGCGCTCGCCATGGAACAGCCGAACGTTGGTGGCAATGCGCGTGTCGTCCAGGAACAGGGTCGCAGTGCCCTCGCTGCCACGAGGCAGCGATTCCGGCTGGTAGACCAGCGCGTTGATCGTGTCGATGAAGCCGAGGTTGTGGTTCAGCAGCGTGCCGCCATGCAGGATCGCCACCAGCGTTCCCGCCTGGTCAAATACCGGTGCGGCTGCGTGCATCACCATGCCGCGGCTTTCCTGGGTCCTGTCGGTCGGCGCTGCGTTGGCGGTGGGGCGTAGCGCCACCTGTGCGCGTCGGGCAAGCTCGCCGGAAACCGCGGCCAGTTGCGTGGCAGACCATACGTCGGTGGCGGCGTCCGTGCGGCCGGCGGCGGCGCTGGCCACCACGCGCCAGGCTGCGTAATCCGCCCCTGCCGCACCGGCAGGCGCAGCGGCAAGCAGCCGCCCTTGCGGATCGAGCAACTGCAGGAAATCGAGCCCATGCGTGCGCCGCGCGTCAGCCAGGATCCCGGGCATGGCGCCGCCGCGGCGAAGTCCGTCCACCAGCGCATATGACCTCGCCTCCTGCAGGACACGGTCGCCCACGCCGCCCACCATATGCTCGAAATACTCGTGGGCGACCAGCAGGTCGCTGTTGACCTTGTAGGCAAGCAAGGCCTGGAACGCGCGATTGCCCCACAACCCCATGATCAGCAGCAGCGCCAGCAGCGCCACCAGCAGGGGCGCGACCACGATGGATACAAGCTTGGCCCGCAGCGAGGCGCGATAGTGGCGCAGCAGCGCAGCCGGGCTCAAGGACGCAGGCCCCACTGCAGGCATTTGCGGTCCAGCGTGCGGCGCGAGATGCCAAGCCGGCGCGCCGCTTCCACCCGGTTGCCGCCCTCGGCCGCCAGCACCTGCAGGATGTGCCGCCGCTCCACCGACTCCAGCAGCGTGCCGTCGTCGGCCGGCATGGCTGCATCCTCGCGCTCGTCCTCCGGAAGGTTGGCTTGAGCCGGATCGGCCTGGTGCGCGAGCAGCTCGACCGGGTATTCGCCAAGGATCAGCGCCCGCTCCACCAGGTTGCGCAGTTCGCGCGCATTGCCTGGCCAGTCGTAGCCCTTGAGCACCCGGATCAATGAGGGCGACAGCGGCACCGCCGGCAGCCCGAGCTGGGCCGACAGCTGCTCCGAGAAATGCTCGGCCAGCGGCACGATGTCTTCCGGCCGCGTGCGCAACGGCGGGATGGCTACGGACACGACATCGAGCCGGTAGAAGAGGTCCTGGCGGAAGCGCCCGGCGGCGACCTCGTTGGCCAGGTTGCGGTTGCAGGCCGCGACGATGCGCACATCCACGGCAATCTCGCGCTCGGTGCCGAGCGGCCGGATGCGCCGGTCCTCGATCACCCGCAACAGCTTGGCCTGCATCGGCAGCGGCAGCTCCGAGATCTCGTCCAGGAACAGCGTGCCGCCGTCGGCATAGAGAAACAGGCCATGGCGCCCGCCGGCCGCGCCGGTGAAGGCCCCCTTGGCGTGGCCGAACAATTCGCTTTCGATGATCTCGGGCGCCATCGCGCCGCAGTTGAGCGGCACGAACTGGCCCTGCCGTCCGCTCAGGCGATGCAGCTCGCGCGCCACCACTTCCTTGCCGGTGCCGGACTCGCCCGTCACCAGTACCGTCGATGGCATCGGTGCCACCCGTGCCACCAGCGCCATGACCTTCTTCATCGCTTCGGACTCGCCGATGAAGTGCTTGTGGATGGTGTACTTGTCCAGCTCGCGGCGCAGCAGGTAGTTCTCGCGCGTGAGCCGGGTCCGGTCGAAGCAGCGCCGGATCGCATTGAGCATCTGGTCGACCCGGAACGGCTTGACGATGAAGTCTGCGGCGCCCGAGCGCAGCGCGGCAATCGCCGTGTCCATGTCGGCGAAGGCCGTCATCAGGATCACGTCGGCGGGGTTGCCGGCCGCGCGCAGTGCCTTGAGCCACTCCATCCCGCTGGCACCGGGCAGCGCCACATCGAGCAGGATCAGGTCGAAATGCCGTTGCTCCAGCAGCGCGGCACCCGCTTCGGCGCTGTCGGCCGTCACCACGCTGCCCACCTTGCCTTCGAGCGCGCGCGACAGGAACGAACGCATGCCGGCCTCGTCGTCCACCACCAGGATCGTGCGACGCTGCCAGTTGTCGGCATCGGGCGGGTTGCTTTGTCTTTCGCTCATCACTTTAGTTGTTGCGGGGCAAGGGAAGAGTCTAGCGACAGTCGGCCACCCGGCTGTATTGGGAATTAAACCGAGCCGGCCGCCGCACATGGACATTTTGGCGCGGGCAAGGGGCCTCCGTCCGGACATTTTGTCCAAGGCTGCGCCCCGGCGCGCGGGGCCGCGCGACGCAATCCATTGACGACAAAGGGATTGCGCCTTGGGCATGGCTTTTGCTGAACCACGCACTCCAGCCCGTCGCATCACGCGCAAAAAAGAGGCTGCCACTTCCAGGTAGGAGACACCTTCATGTCATACCCCGCGCAAGCGCAAACGCCCTCGCAGAAGTCCCAGCACGCGTCGCCGTCCCGGCCAGCATCACGCCCGTCGGCCTTCTCCAAGGAGGCCATCATCGCCCGCCCCGGCTTCAACCGCTGGATGGTACCGCCGGCCGCGCTGGCGGTGCACCTGTGCATTGGCCAGGCCTATGCGTTCTCGGTCTTCAACGAGCCGCTGACGCGGATCCTCGGCGTCACGCAGTCCGCGCCAGGCGACTGGCAACTGACCACGCTGGGCTGGGTGTTCTCGCTGGCGATCTTCTTCCTCGGCATCTCTGCCGCCTTTGCCGGCAAGTGGCTGGAGAAGGTCGGGCCGCGGCGCACCATGTTCACGGCCGCGTGCTGCTTCGGCGGCGGCTTCCTGGTTTCGGCGCTGGGCATCTGGCTGCACCAGATCTGGCTGCTGTACCTGGGCTACGGCGTGCTGGGCGGGATCGGGCTGGGGCTGGGCTACGTGTCGCCGGTGTCCACGCTGATCCGCTGGTTTCCCGACCGCCGCGGCATGGCCACCGGCATGGCGATCATGGGCTTCGGCGGCGGCGCGATGATCGGCGCGCCGCTGTCGGTCGCGCTGATGAACTACTTCAAGAGCGCGACCAGCGCGGGCGTGGCTCAGACCTTCCTGGTGATGGGCGTGATCTACTTCATCTCGATGTCGATCGGGGCGCTGGCCATCCGCATCCCGGCCCCGGGCTGGGCGCCCCCGGGCTACGTACCCACCACCAAGGCCCGCAAGATGGTCACGCACGCCAACGTGCACATCGACCAGGCGCTGAAGACGCCGCAATTCTACCTGCTGTGGGTGATCCTGTTCCTGAACATCACCGCCGGCATCGGCGTGCTGGGCCAGGCTGCGGTGATGATCCAGGAAACCTTCAAGGGCAGCATCACTGCGGCAGCCGCCGCCGGCTTCGTCGGCCTGCTCAGCATCGGCAACATGACGGGGCGCTTCCTGTGGAGCTCCGCCAGCGACTACTTCGGCCGCAAGATCACCTATGCCATCTTCTTCGCCTTCGGCGCCGCGTTGTACATGGCGGTGCCGGCCGTCGGCTCGTCCGGCAACGTGGCCCTGTTCGTGGTCTGCTACTTCCTGATCCTGACCATGTATGGCGGCGGCTTCAGCACCATTCCCGCCTACCTGGCGGACATGTTCGGCACGGCCTACGTCGGCGGCATCCATGGCCGCCTGCTGACCGCCTGGGCCGCCGCCGGCATTGCCGGCCCGGCGCTGGTCAACTACATCCGCGAGCACAAGCTGGCCATGGGTGTGCCCAGGTCAGAGGTCTATGTCGACACCCTGCACATCATGGCCGGCCTGCTGGTGGCGGGGTTCGTCTGCAACCTGCTGATCCGGCCGGTGCATGAGCGCCACCACCTGCGCGAAGCCACCAGCGCAGCCTGAGCGCCACCCCGGCTTCCGATACCAATACACAGGAGACACCACCGTGCAAGACGACCGTACTTTCGGCAAGACGCTGCTGCTGCTCGCGTTCTGGGCATACGTGCTGATCCCGCTGGGCGCGGGGATCTGGTCGACCCTCGGCAAGGCCATGAAGCTGTTCAGCTGAGCGCTCGCGCCGGCCGTCCGCTGCGTCCTGATCCATCTTCGCAGCGCACACCCGAGAGCCTCCTGACTGGTGCCGCGGGATCCTGTCGCATGACTGTGATCCCGCGCAATCGCGTCATCTGTACCGGTGGCGCGAAGTGCCTGGCAAGCGCTGCTTCCGGCCTGAAGAACTGAGCTTGAACGGTTCCGCAAGAACTGTATCCCTAGCGGGCAGGCTGTAGTCCTTACGCTTGTCCATGGTGTCCTGTCCCGCAATTGACCCGATATGAAATCGCCCAGTTGCCCGCCATGCGTCGTTGCGGGACCGGACACAGTCTCGCGCGACACGCCGTCGTGCCGGCGGCCACCCCACGGAGAGCACATCGATGTACGGACTCACAGCCCTGGAACTCGCTCGAATCCAGTTCGGATTCACGGTTTCCTTCCACATATTATTTCCCGCCATCACGATCGGGCTGGCATGTTTCCTGGCGTTCCTGGAAGCACGCTGGCTCTACACCAAGGACACGGTGTACAGGACCCTGTACCAGTTCTGGATCAAGATCTTCGCGTTGAACTTCGGCATGGGGGTCGTTTCCGGCCTGGTCATGGCCTATGAGTTCGGCACCAACTGGTCTGGCTTCTCGCAGTTTGCGGGGAGCGTCACCGGACCGCTGCTGACCTACGAGGTGCTGACCGCCTTCTTCCTGGAAGCGGGCTTCCTGGGCGTGATGCTGTTCGGCTGGAACCGGGTCGGGCCGGGGCTGCACTTCTTCTCGACGGTGATGGTGGCGCTCGGCACCATGATTTCCTCCACCTGGATCCTGGCATCGAACAGCTGGATGCATACGCCGGCCGGCTACGTCATCGTTGCCGGCAAGGTGGTGCCGACCGACTGGCTCGAGGTGATCTTCAACCCGTCGTTCCCCTACCGCCTGGCGCACATGGTGATCGCCGCGCTGCTGTCGACGGCACTGTTCGTGGCGGCATCCTCGGCCTGGCAGCTGCTGCATGACCGCGCCGTGCCCGCCGCCCGCAAGATGCTGTCGATGGCGCTGTGGATGGTGCTGATCGCGGCGCCGATCCAGGCGGTGGTGGGCGACGCCCACGGCCTGAACACGCTGGAGCACCAGCCCGCCAAGATCGCGGCGATGGAGGGGCACTGGAACACCGCGGCCAAGGATGACAAGGGCGGCTTCCCGCTGATCGTCTTCGGAATCCCCGACATGGAACGCGAGGAAACCCGCTACGCCATCGAGATTCCGCGCCTGGGCAGCCTGATCCTCACGCACAGCCTTGACGGCCAGATCCGTGGCCTGAAGGACTTCCCCAGGGAAGACCGCCCCAATGCCACAGTGCTGTTCTTCACCTTCCGCATCATGGTTGGCCTGGGGGTGGCGATGATCCTGTTCGGCCTGCTGGGCTGGGTGCTGCGCCGCAACGGCGCGCTGTACCGGTCCAAGGCCTTCCTGCGCCTCGCGGTGGTGATGGGCCCCGCCGGGCTGGTCGCGCTGCTGGCCGGCTGGATGACCACCGAGATCGGCCGCCAGCCGTGGGTGGTCTATGGACTGCTGCGTACCCATGATGCCGTTTCCGCGCATGCGGCCGGCCCGGTGGCGCTGTCGCTGGCACTGTTCGTGGTGATCTACTTCGTCTGCTTCGGCGTGGGCATCCGCTACATGCTCAAGCTGGCCAGCGCCGGCCCCGCCCCCGACGCGCACCCGCACGAAGAGCCGTCCTACGGCCCCGGCAGCGTCGTCCCCGCCGCCATCGCCGCGGCTTCCACACCCAACCCGATGGCCCCGCACGGCCAGCGCGAATCCTGAACAGGTGATCAACATGGGTATCAACCTTCCCGTTATCTGGGCCGCCCTGATCTTCTTCGGTGTGATGATGTACGTCATCATGGACGGATTCGATCTTGGCATCGGCATTCTCTTTCCCTTCGTCGGCGACCGTCATGACCGCGACGTCATGATGAACACGGTGGCCCCAGTCTGGGACGGCAACGAAACCTGGCTGGTGCTGGGCGGCGCGGCGCTGCTGGGCGCCTTCCCGCTGGCCTACTCGGTGCTGCTCAGCGCCTTCTACCTGCCGCTGATGTTCATGCTGATGGGGCTGATCTTCCGCGGCGTGGCCTTTGAATTCCGCTTCAAGGCCAGCGACCGCAGCCGCCCGTACTGGGATGCCGCGTTCACGTGGGGATCGGTGCTCGCCGCCTTCTTCCAGGGCGTGACACTGGGCGCCTATATCGACGGCATCGCCATGGAAGGCGCCACCTTCACCGGCGGCGCGCTCGACTGGCTGGCGCCGTTCCCGGTCTTCTGCGGCGTGGGCGTGGTGATCACCTATGCCTTCCTCGGGGTCACCTGGCTCATCATGAAGACGGAGGGCCGCCTGCAATGGACCATGCTGCGCGTGACCAACGTGCTGACCGGCGTGATGCTGGCAATGGTCGCCACGGTGAGCGTGTGGACGCCGCTGACCCATCCGGAGATCGCGCAACGCTGGTTCGCGCTGCCCAACCTGTTCTTCTTCCTGCCGGTGCCGCTGCTGGTGCTGTTCTCGGCCTTCGGCATCTACCGGTCCCTGCGCAAGCACCCGAACGTGTCGCCGTTCCTGTACGCGCTGCTGATGATCTTCATGGGTTATACCGGGCTTGCCATCAGCATCTGGCCCAATATCATCCCGCCGTCGATCTCGATCTTCGATGCGTCGTCGCCCCCGCAAAGCCAGGGCTTCGCGCTGGTCGGCACCCTGTTCATCGTGCCGATCATCCTGGCCTACACCTCCTGGTCCTATTACGTGTTCCGCGGCAAGGTCAAGCGCGGGGAGGGGTACCACTGATGGCCAGGATCCCGCAATCGCGGCTGGCGGCCCGCCTGGGCTGGCTGCTGGCGCTGTGGCTGGCGGGGGTCGGCACCGTCTTCGTCTGCGCCAGCCTGATGAAGCTGCTGATGCGGGCAGCCGGGCTTGCCAACTGAAGCCATGCCGTCCTCTGGCCCGCTCTCCCGTCCCGCGCTGCCCGCGCGCACCGCCGGCGTGTTCGACACGCTCGCGGCAGCCTGGGCGGGACGCCCCGACCTTGCACCCTGGCTGCATTCGCTGAAGGTGTTCGGCGCGGCAATGCTGGCGCTCTACGTGGCGCTGGCGCTCGGGCTGCCGCGGCCCTACTGGGCCATGGCCACCGTCTACCTGGTGTCCAGCCCGCTGGCCGGCGCCACCTATGCCAAGGGCACCTACCGCGTCTTCGGCACGCTGCTGGGCGCGGTGTGCGCGGTGGCGCTGGTGCCCTGGCTGGTCGACGAGCCGGTGCTGCTGATGGCCGCGATCGCGTGCTGGACCGGCACCCTGCTCTACCTGTCCTTGCTGGAGCCGGCGCCGCGCAACTACATCTGCCTGCTGGCCGCCTATACGCTGCCGATCGTGGCGCTGCCGACGGTCACCAACCCGGCCACGGTCTTCGACGTGGCCCTCACCCGCATCGAGGAAATCGTCATCGGCATCGTCTGCGCCAGCGTGGTCAGCGCGGTGGTGTTTCCCTCGCGCACCACGCCGGCGCTGGCCGCGCGCGCGTCGGCGTGGCTGGACCACGCCTCGCGCTGGATCACCGACGTGCTGGCCGCCGGCGCCAGCGCGGGCCAGCGCCATGACAGCTTCAGCCTGCTGGCCGCCGATATCCTGGCAATGGAAACCCAGCTGGCGCAGCTGACCTATGAAGCCGACGGCGCCCTGACCCTGCGGCGCGCACGTGCCCTGCACCAGCGCATGACGGCCCTGCTGCCGCTGGTGCTGGCGCTGGCCGATGCCGCCGGCGCCTTGCACCGGCATCCGGCGGGCATGCCTGACACCGTCGCGCAGCGCATGCGCGCCACGCTGGCCTGGATCGCCGGCGACACCGGCGCGTCCCGGCCGCCGCCTTCCTGGTACCCGGCAGGCACCACGCCCGCCGCACCCGCGGACTGGCATGCACGGCTGGTCGCGGCGACCTGCACCTACCTGGACGAACTGGGCGACCTCTGGCAAGACTGCCGCCTGCTGCAGGCCAGCCTGCGCCAGGGCGGGAGCGAGCCCACCGCGCTGCGCTACCGCGTGGAACCCGCCGGGCAGGCCCGGCACCATGACCACGCGCAACTGTTGTTCCGCGGCGCCACCGCCGGCTCGGCCACCTTCGTCGCGGGCCTGCTGTGGATGGTGTCGGGGTGGGTCGATGGCGCCGTCCCGGTCGGCCTGGCCGCGCTTGCCAGCTGCTTTATCGCCACCACCGCGGAGCCGCGGCTGATGGCCGGCCGGGTGATCGCGTGGAGCATCGGCTGTGCGTTGCTGTCCTGGTACTACCAGTTCGTGGTGCTGCAGCTGGCCCATGACTTTGGCTCGCTGGCCGCCCTGCTGTGCGGCCCCTACCTGGTCATCGGCGCCATGACCACGCAGCCGCGCAATGCGCTGTTCGGCGTGTTGCTGGCGGTCACGGCGGCATCGTTCCCGGGCCCGCAGCACCTGACCGCGGCAAGTTTCGCCGGCATCTTCAACAGCAGCCTGGCAAGCCTGGCGGCGCTGGTGTTCGCGGCCTTGTGGGCGGTCCTGATGCAGCCCTTCGGCCAGCAGCTGGTGGCCTACCGGCTGGCCCGGGCCAACTGGAACGAGATCGCGCTGGCGGCGCACCCGCGCGCGCCGGTCAACAGCGCGCGGCTGCGCGGCCGCATGCTGGACCGGCTGCTGCGCCAGTGGCCGCCATTGACCCGCCGCAACAATGCCAGCGGCAGGCACGCCGGCAGCGCCGTTGCAGACTTCCTGGTCGAATCCGCCGCGCTCGCGCTGCGGCGCGCCCCCGCTGGCGTGCCTGCGCCGCACCGCCGTGCCGTGGAGCGCGTGCTGGCCGGCGTGGCACGCCACTACCGCCAGTGCGCGCGCGCCGGCCATGCCAGCCCGCCCGCTCCGGCACTGGCGGCGCAGATCGACGCGGCCTTCGCGGCACTGGCCTCGTCGGCGCACGGCAGCCCCCGCACGGCGCTGGCGGCACTGGCCACCCTGCGGCTGGCCCTGTATCCGCCTACCGAAGGAGAGCCCCATGCACGCCACTGAGTTCGACCTGTACGGCGTCTTCGTGCCGGCCACCGTGGTGTGGATGCTGGCCGCGTTCGCGGTGACCGCCGGCGTGCGCGCCGTGCTCGCCCGGATCGGCTTCTACCGCATCGTCTGGCACCGGTCCTTGTTCAATTTCTCGCTCTATATCCTTGTACTGGGCGCGCTCGTCGCGCTCCTCTGGCAGGCCCCATCATGATTCGCAAGCTTTCGCTGCTCGGCCCCGTTGCGGTGACCCTGGCGGCCGTGGTCGCCGCGGCGCTGACCGCCTGGCATTTGTGGCAGTACTACACCGAGGCGCCCTGGACCCGCGACGGCCATGTGCGCGCAGAAGTGATCCAGGTCGCGCCGGACGTGTCCGGCCTGGTCACTGCCGTGCTCGTCGGCGACAACGCCCGGGTGCAACGCGGCCAGGTCCTGTTCGTGGTGGACCAGGAGCGCTTCAGCCTGGCCCTGAAACAGGCCCAGGCCGAGGCCGCGTCGGCGCGCGCCGCGCTGGCACTGGGCCGGCGCCAGGCGGCGAACGCGGCCGCCGTGGCCGCCGCGCAGGCGCGCATCGACGAAGCCGATGCCGCGGTGGACGTGGCCAGGCTCAACCTGGCCCGCTGCCGCGTGACCAGCCCGGTCGACGGCCATGCCAGCGACCGCCTGCCGCGCGTCGGCGACTTTGCCACCCGCGGCAGGCCGGCCCTGTCGGTGGTGGCCAGCGGCTCGCAGTACGTGGAAGGCTATTTCGAGGAAACCAAGCTGCCCGCGATCCGCGTCGGCAGCGCCGCCGAAGTGCATATCATGGGCCAGCGCACTCCCTTGCGCGGACATGTGCAGAGCATTGCGCCCGGCATCGAGGACCAGGACCGCGCCATCGGGCCCAACATGCTGCCCAGCGTCAACCCGACCTTCAACTGGGTGCGCCTGGCCCAGCGCATACCGGTGCGAATCGCACTGGACCAGGTACCCGCCGGGGTCCACCTGATCGCCGGCCAAACCGCGACGGTGCGCATCCGGGCGCCGCGCGAATGAGGCGCCCCGACGCAGCCATACCGGCCCCGCCGGAACTGTTCTGCTTCCGCTCCTGCCGATTTGTACGCCTGCCGGGCGGCGATCGGTCCCTACCATGGAGGGCATGGCATGCGCTATGCCCTACCCCATTGCCCCCGGGAGATTCGCCATGCAAGCAGCGCTTGTGCAAGAAATGCCCGCCGCCCGCAGTCTTGAGGCGCCCGAGCCGGACCACGCATCACCCGCCTGCCGGGACCAGCTGGGCCGTCCGCTGCGCGACCTGCGGCTCTCGGTGATCGACCAGTGCAACTTCCGCTGCACCTACTGCATGCCCAAGGAGCGCTTCGGGCGCGACTATCCGTTCCTGTCGCCTGAGCAGCGCCTGTCCGATGCGGAACTGCTGCGCATCGTGCGCGCCTTTGTCGGCCTGGGCGTTGAGAAAGTGCGCCTGACCGGCGGCGAGCCGCTGCTGCGCAAGGGCATCGAGTCGCTGGTCGAACGCATTGCGGCCATGCGTACCCTGGACGGCCGGCAGGTGGAAGTGGCCATGACCACCAACGGCAGCCTGCTGGCCCGCAAGGCGCGTTCGCTGCGCGACGCAGGCCTGGGCCGGGTCACGGTCAGCCTGGACAGCCTGGACGACCAGATCTTCCGCGCCATGAACGATGTCGATTTCCCGGTCGGGCGCGTGCTGGAGGGCATCGACGCGGCCATCGCGGCGGGCCTGGCACCAGTCAAGGTCAACTGCGTGGTCGAGCGCGGCACCAACGACGCGCAGGTGCTGCCGCTGGTGGAGCACTTCCGTGGCAGCGACGTCACGCTGCGCTTTATCGAATATATGGATGTGGAAGGCCCGAGCGGCTGGTCACAGTCACGCGTCGTCCCGTCCGACGAGATCCGCGGCATGGTCGAGCGCGCGCATGCGCTGCTGCCGGTCACCCGGCGCGACGGCGAAACCGCCAGCAACTACCTGCTGGCGGATGGCAGCCTGAAGCTGGGTTTTATCTCCAGCGTTTCGCACCCGTTCTGCGGCGATTGCACCCGCGCACGCGTTTCGGTCGACGGTCGGCTTTACCTGTGCCTGTTCGCCACCAGCTCTGTCGACCTGCGCCAGCACCTGGGTGCCGCGCGCCCCGATGAAGCCGTTGCGGACGCGGTCCGGCAAGCCTGGCAGGCCCGCGGCGACCGCTACTCCGAGCTGCGCGCGGACCGGCTGGCCAGCGGCAAGCGCCAGTACCCGACGGTGCGCATGTCGCTGGTCGGCGGCTGAGCCGCGGGCGCGGCTTTCGGCCACTCAGTCAGGATTCGGGAAAGCCTGCGCGGCAAGCTCCGCGCCGGCTGGTGTCAGGCTCGCGTGACCGCGGCCTTCCTCGTCGATCGCCACGTCCGCCAGTCCGGCGGCCTGCAGTTGCGTCAACACGCGCCGCAGCACGCTCATTGGCAGCTGGGCCCGCTTCGCGATCTTGGCGAGCGACCAGGGGCTGCCGCCGCCCTCGCGCCCAGCCTGCCACAGGACCTGGAGCGCCGCGACCATGGCGGGATCGATATCAGCGTCTTGCATGCTCTTCCTCGCCGGGTTCCCGGCTGCGCGCCAGCAGGTGCTGCGCGATCCTGCCCAGCGTCTGCACGGCGGACTCGATTCCGGGCGACCATTCCCCGCTGTAGTTCAGCCGGATGCAATGGCGGTAAGTGGCCCCGGGCGCAAACATATGCCCGGGCGCGATGGTGATGCGGTGCTCCAGCGCGGCGTGGTACATCTCCATCGCATCGATGCCCTCCGGCAGCTGCACCCACAGCACATAGCCTCCCGCAGGGCGCGACGGGGTGGTGCCGTCCGGGAAGAACCTGCGCACCGCGGCGGCCATGATGTTGGCCTGCTGCGCATAGGCCTTGCGCACCCGCCGCAGGTGGAAGTCGTAGCCGTCGTTCTTCAGGAACTCGGCAATCGCCAGCTGCGGAATGGCGGGCGTGGTCAGCGTGTTGAGGAACTTGAGCCGTTCCACCGCCTCGCGGTAGCGGCCCGGCAGCGCCCAGCCGATCCGGTAGGCATTGGTCAGCGTCTTGGAGAACGAGGAGCAATGCAGCACGATGCCGGCCTTGTCAAACGCCTTCAATGAACTGGGATGGGCCTCGCCGTAATAGAGCTCGCCGTAGACGTCGTTCTCGATGACGGGGATGTCCTTCTCGGTCAGCATGGCCACCAGCGCGCGCTTCTTCTCATCGGGCATCTGGAAGCCGAGCGGGTTCTGGAAATTGGGCATCACCATGCAGGCGGCCACGCCCTTTTCATCGATCAGCCGCGCCAGCTCGCCGATGTCGATGCCTTCCACCGGATCGGTCGCCACCTCGATGGCGCGCATGCCCAGCCGCTCGATAGCATGGAGCATGGCGTAGAAGGTTGGCGACTCCACTGCGATGGTATCGCCCGGCCTGGCCACTGCCTGCAGGCAGAGGTTGATGGCCTCGGTCGCGCCGATGGTGACGATCACCTCGTTCGGATCGATGGCGTAGCCGTTCTCCAGGTAGCGGCGCGAGATCTGCCGGATCAGCTCGGGGCTGCCGGGCGGCAGGTCGTCGAGCATGGTCCACTTGGCATAGCGGCGCGCGATATTGTTGGCGTACTGGTTGATGCGCTGCCACGGAAACAGCGAAGGGTCCGGATAGGGCGAACCGAGCGGCACGGCATCATCGGAACGGATCGAACGCAGCGTGGAAAGCACCAGCGCGCTGACATCCACCGCCGAGGGCTTGGCACTGGGCCTGGACGGGCGCAGCTCGACCACCGGCTCGCCCGGCCGCGCGCGCACGAAATAGCCGGACTGCGGCCGGCTTTCGATGATGCCGCGGCTCTCCAGCAAGACGTAGGCCCGGATCACCGTGGTGATGCTCATGCGGTGGTGCTGGCTGGTCTGCCGCACCGAGGGAATCCGCTCGCCGGGCAACAGCACCCCCTGCTGCACCAATGCTTCTATGTCCGCAGCCAGCTTTTCATATAGTTTCACGCTGCGCTCCCCTTCCCATGTCCCTCGCGCCCGGCCGGTGCCTGGTCCGGCCCTTGCGCCGGGCTGCTGTCAGCTGAGCCAACGATGAAGATCATAGTACGGCAGGGGCACATTTTGGAGTTGTCCGGTGCATTGGGGTTCGACCCGCACAAAGCCGCTGGCCTGGCCGAGCGCCGACACCGAGGCGGCACCCTGCTGTGCATTGACCTGCACGAAGCTCTCGCGGCCGCCGAGGTTGCCGATTTCGCCCACGCGCCAGAAGGCATCGCCGCGGTGCGGGCGGGTGCCCGCCAGCGCCGCCCTGACCCGGCCTACCGGCGGGAACAGCTCCGCGCGCCCCTGCAGGCGGCGCAGCAGCGGCGTCACCAGCAGCGCGAAGGTGGCATAGGCCGCCGCCGGATTGCCGGGCAGGCATACTACGGGCTTGCCGCGCAGGCGCCCCACCGTGACCGGCTTGCCGGGCTTCATGTTGACGCCACGGCAAAGCAGCTCGCCGCCTGCCGAAGCCAGCGCCGCCGCGACCAGGTCGCGCTGGCCGACCGAGGCACCGCCGGTGACCAGCACCAGGTCGGCGTCGGCGGCAAGTTCCCGCAGCATGTCGTGCAAGGCGCGCTCGTCGTCATGCACGTGGCGGTGGCAACTGACCACGGCGCCCATCGACTGCACCAGCGACTCGAGCATCGGGCCATTGACGTCATGCACCTGGTACACGTCGCGCGGCTCGTCGTGCGCCGCCACCTCGTCGCCCGAAGTCAGGATGGCAACCTCCACCAGCCGGCAGACCGTGGCCTCCGTCAGTCCCTGCGACGCCAGCGCGGCAATATGCCCCGCATGCAGCAGGGTTCCCGCCGACAGCAGCAGGTCGCCCCGGCGGGCGTCCTCGCCCTTGCGCCGGATATGCTGGCCCGCCACGGGTGCGCGCGCGCAGACCACGCCGCGATAGGTTTCCTCGGCATCCTCCAGCGCGACCACGGCATCGGCGCCGGGTGGAATCACGCCGCCGGTGTAGATGCGGATGGCCTGGCCGGGCAACAGCGGCTGCGGCTGCGTGCCGGCGTAGACGACCTGCTGCAGCGGCAGGCAGGCGTCAGCGCGGCAGTCTTCACAGCGCACCGCATAGCCGTCCATGGCACTGCGGTCCGCCGCGGGCGTATCCATGACCGCGGCCACGTCGCCGGCCAGCACGCGGCCGGTCAGCAGGCCCAGCCACACGGTTTCGGTCTGCCGCACGGGCTCCGCGCACATCGCGAAGACCGCCTGCGCCTCGTCAAAGTTCAGCATGCTGCGCCTCCGCGGGCGGCATCCAGTGCGGCGCCGGTATAGTCGACATAACCATCCTGGCGGCAGAAGCTGAGCAGGCGCAGACCGGCCTGCTCGGCGATGCGTATCGCCAGCGAGGTCGGCGCCGAGATCGTCGCCAGCATCTGGATATTCATGCGCGCCACCTTGCGCACCAGTTCATAGCTGGCGCGGCTGGACAGCAGCACGAAGCCGTCGTCCATCGCCACGCGCTGCATCGCCAGGTGGCCGATCAGCTTGTCCAGGCCGTTGTGGCGGCCCACATCCTCGAACACATGCAGGATCTCACCGCCCGCATCGCACCAGGCCGCGGCGTGGACGCCCCCGGTGGCCTGCATCAGCCGCTGGTGCGACGGCAGCGCCGCGACCGCGCGCTCGATCATCTCGCGCGACGGCGTCAGCCGGGTGGCCGGCTCGGGCATGCGCGCCGGCTCCAGGTCGAGCAGCTCGATGCTCTCGATGCCGCAGACGCCGCAGCCGGTGCGCCCCGCCAGCGCGCGCCGGCGGGCCCGCATGGTGGCAAAGGCGTGCTCGCTGATCTCCATCTGCACCTCGGCGCCGTGCGGGTGCACGCGCACTTCCAGGTCGTGGATCTCGGCATTGCGCCCGACGATGCCCTCGGTCAGCGAGAAGCCGACCGCGAACGCCTCCAGGTCCAGCGGCGTGGCCATCATCACGGCGTGCGAGATGCCGTTGTACACCAGCGCCACCGGGAGTTCTTCTGCCACGTTGTCCGTGGCCGGCTGCACCAAGCAGTTTTTGTGCCGCACGATGCTGCGCGCTTCATAGCCTGTGTGTTCGACCAGTTCGGTGCATTCCATGGGATCTCTCGTAAAATCATGTGCAGCGCCCGCTTGCATGCTGACGGTTTGTTCCCCTCTCCCGCTTGCGGGAGAGGGGAAGGTTCACCAGGGGTGTCAGTCGCTTGACGAGCGGTATTGCGCGCAGCGCGGGATCAGCTCGCCGCCGCGTTCTGGCGACGGGACGGCGTCAGCAACACCGGCACCGACTTCGACGTGGGCGTGCCGCAGCCATCGCCCGTGCTTTCCAGCGGCACCAGCGGATTGGTCTCGGGGTAGTACGCCCCCAGGCAGCCTTGCGGGATGTCGTATTCGACCAGCACGAAGTCCTCGACCTGGCGCTGCACGCCGTCGTCCCAGACACTGGTGATGTCCACGTGCTGGCCCGCCTTCAGGCCAAGCCGCGCCAGGTCAGCGGGGCTGATGAAGACCACCCGGCGCAGGCCGAACACGCCGCGGTAGCGGTCGTCCAGGCCATAGATCGTGGTGTTGTACTGGTCATGCGAGCGCGTCGTCATCATCACCATCAGCTTGTCGCCATACTTCTGGCGGGCCCGGCTGATGGGGGTGTCCTTGTCGATGCGGTTGACCAGGAACTGCGCCTTGCCCGACGGCGTATGCCAGACCCGGTTGCATGCCGCCGGCGTCAGGTGGAACCCGCCCGGCACCGCCACGCGCTCGTTGTAGCTCTCGAAGCCGTCGATCACCTGCTCGATGGCGTCGCGGATGCGGGCGTAGTCCTGCGCATACCAGAGCCAGTCGATCTTCTCCGAGCCCAGCGTGGCGGCCGCCATGCGCGCGACGATGGCAATCTCCGACAACAGGTGCGGCGACGCCGGCGCGTTCATGCCAAAGGAGATATGGACCATGCAGACCGAGTCCTCGACCGTCACGCCCTGCGCCACGCCGTCCTGCTGGTCGATCTCGGTGCGGCCCAGCGTCGGCAGGATCAACGACTCCCTGCCGTGCACCAGGTGGCTGCGGTTGAGCTTGGTGGCGATGTTCACGGTCAGGTCGCACTGGCGCAGGGCCTCGAAGGTGCGTGGCGTATCCGGCGTGGCGGTGGAGAAATTGCCGCCCAGTCCGACAAAGACCTTGACCTTGCCCTCGAGCATCGCCGAGATGGTGTGGACCACATCATAGCCATGCTTGCGCGGCGGCTCGAAGCCGAAGGCGGCCTGCAGGCGGTCCAGGAATTCCGGCTCGGGCTTCTCTTCGATACCCACCGTGCGGTCGCCCTGCACGTTCGAATGCCCGCGCACCGGCAGCAGCCCGGCGCCGGGGCGCCCGATGTTCCCGCGCATCATCATCAGGTTGGACAGGATCTGCACCGTCGGCACAGAGTGCTTATGCTGCGTCAGGCCCATGCCCCAGCAGGCGATCACGCGCTTGCCCTTGGCGTAGACCTGGGTCAAAGCATCGATGTCTTCCTGCGACACGCCCGACTCGGCGACGATGTCGGCCCAGCTCTCCGCGCGCAGGTCTTCGATGAAGTCGCCGTAGCCGATGGTGTGCTCGCGCACGAAATCCACGTCGATCAGGCGCTCGCGGCCGTGCCGGATGGCCTCTTGGTCGAGTTCGTCCAGGCGCTTGGCCATGCCCTTGATCAAGGCAAAGTCGCCGCCCAGCTTGGGCTGCACGAACATCGAGGCGATCTTGGTGCTGGAGCCGGTCAGCATCTCCACCGGGTGCTGCGGGCTGGTGAAGCGCTCCACGCCGCGTTCGCGCAGCGGGTTGATCGAAACGATGGTGGCGCCGCGCCGCGCGCATTCGCGCAGCTCGCCCAGCATGCGCGGATGGTTGGTGGCCGCGTTGTGGCCGAACAGCAGGATGGTGTCGGCATGCTCGAAATCATCCAGCACCACGGTGGCCTTGCCCACGCCGATGGTCGGCGGCAGGCCCCGGCTGGTGGCCTCGTGGCACATGTTCGAGCAGTCGGGGAAGTTGTTGGTGCCATAGGCACGCACGAACAGCTGGTAGAGGAATGCGGCCTCGTTGCTGGCGCGCCCCGACGTATAGAATACGGCCTGGTTCGGGTCCGGCAGCGCGCGCAGGTGGCGCCCGATCAGCGCAAAGGCCTCGTCCCAGGCGATCGCACGGTACTTGTCGGTCTGCGCGTCATAGACCATGGGGTGTGTCAGCCGCCCGTGCTGCTCAAGCTCATAGTCCGTCTGCGCCATCAGCGACGTCACCGTGTGCTGCGCAAAGAACTCGGGGGTCACGCGCATGCTGGTGGACTCGGCGGCCACGGCCTTGACGCCGTTCTCGCAGAACTCGAAGGTGGAGGCGTGCTGCCGGTCCGGCCAGGCACAGCCGGGGCAGTCGAAGCCATCGGCCTGGTTCTGCTTGAACAGCATCTTGTACTTGCCACCGGCAACCTTCTCCTTGATCAGGTTGATGGCAACGTACTTCAACGCACCCCAGCCGGCGGCGGGGTGGGTGTAGGGGGCGATGTGGCCTTTTTCAGGGGTCGGGGAGCTCATTGGCGTGGTGTCCTGTAACGACGGGGGCGCTGTCCGGCGGCCTGCCAGTGCTGCGGCGGGGACCGGATCGTTGCGGTGTCACCAGATTAGATTTCCCGGGTGCCCCCGGGTACATACAAAGGGGCGCTTGCCCGGGGAGCACAGTTGCTTCAGACCAGCGGGAACGCCTTCACCACATGCCGCAGCAGGCTGTCGGCCACCGGGGACAGGTGCCGGCCGGTCCGGGTGATGATGTGGATGCGGCTGTTGTTCAGGATGGGATTTGCCAGCGGCAGCGACACCAGTTGCCTGAACTGCGGCTCCTTCAGCGCCACCGAGCGTGCCGTCATGATGTAGCCCAGCCCCATCGCTGCATATTCCCACAGCACCTTGAACGAGTTGGTGACAAGCATCGGCTTCAGGGTGACGTGCTCGTCCAGCTCCGCCGCCTGGATATGCTTGCGCACACCAAACGATTCCGTCAGCGCCGCTCCCTGGTGCGGCGCCAGATCCGCCAGCGTCAGTGCGCGGCGCTTGCGCGCCAGCGGGTGGTCTTTACGCACATGGACGCGGATCGGCGACAGCCGTGAATAGTGCGAGCGCAGGCGCACATCGTCGGGCGGCTGAAAGACGAAGCCGACATGCGCCAGGTCCTCCAGGATATGCCGGACCGTTTCATCGGTGCCGGCCACCTGGATGCTGCAGCTCACGTCGGGATGCTTGCGCAGGAAGCCCTGCAGCACGGGCTCCAGCACCAGGTCGACGAAGCCTTCGCCAAAGACCAGCTCCACGTGGCCGCGCCGCGCATTCTTCAGGTTGTTGACCTCGGCCAGAAAGGTATCGTTCAGGTCCTGCTGGCGCCGGGCAAACAGCGCCAGCAGGCGCCCGGCATCGGTGGCGACAACACCCCGGCCGCGCCGCTCAAGCAAAGTCAGCCCGGTTTCCTGCTCCAGTTTCGCCACGGCGCGGCTCACTACGGACGGGTCCAGCTCAAGCACCTCGGCCGCGCCGCGCACCGTGCCGGTCTCGATGATCTGCAGCAAGCACAGCGCCCGCTTGCGGTCCAGCACATCTTCCATGTCTTCCTCCTCTGGCTCGTGCCGCCCCCTCAGGACGGCAGCACGGACTTTTTAATGTTGCAAATTATGCAACGTTTCTGCCTCATCATTGTCATGGTTTCGGCAAGCGCCTGCGTAGAGAATGCTGTGGACGACCACGCTCCGATACCGCCATGAACCAGGCCCCGCTTGCCGAACTGCACCAATCCATCCAGACCCTGTCGCCGGAGTTCGTTGAGATCCGCCGAAAGATCCATGCGCACCCCGAACTGGCCTTTGAAGAGCGCCAGACCAGCGACCTGGTCGCCGGACGGCTGGCGGCATGGGGCTACGAGGTGCATCGCGGCATGGGCACCACCGGCGTCGTGGGCAGGCTAAGGAAGGGGCAAGGCAGCAAGGCGCTGGGCATCCGCGCCGACATGGACGCGCTGCCGATTCAGGAGAAGACCGGCCTTGACTACGCCAGCACCATCGCCGGCAAGATGCACGCCTGCGGCCATGACGGGCACACGGCGATCCTGCTGTGTGCCGCCAGGTACGTGTCCGAGTCCGTTGATTTCAATGGCACGCTCAACCTGATCTTCCAGCCGGCCGAGGAGAACGAAGGCGGTGCGCTGCGCATGCTGGACGATGGGCTGTTCGAGCAATTCCCCTGCGACGAAATCTATGCGCTGCACAATTCCCCGGGGCTGCCGGTCGGCCAGATCGGGGTCATCGCCGGCCCTGCCATGGCCTCGTTCGACCGCGCCACGGTCACGCTGCGCGGCCGCGGCGCCCATGGCGCCATGCCTCATCATGGCATCGACGCCATGCAGTGCGCCGCCAGCATCGTGCTTGGACTGCAATCGATCGTCAGCCGCGAGATCGATGCGCTCAAGTCCGCGGTCATTACCGTAGGCTCCATCCAGGCTGGCACCACCTACAACGTCGTGCCCGACAGCGCAACGATCAAGATCGGCGTGCGCACGCTGGACCCGCAGGTGCGTACGCTGGTCGAAGCGCGCATCAGCGAATTTGTCGCCGCACAGGCCCAGAGCTTCCGGCTGCAATCCGAGGTCGTCTACGAACGCAAGTACCCGGTACTGGTCAACCACGACGCGCAGACCGAGCGCGCGCGCCAGGCCGCGATCCGGCTGGTGGGCGCGGACAACGTGGTCGAGCGCCCGCCGGTGATGGGCAGCGAAGACTTCGCCTACATGCTGGAGCACCGGCCCGGTGCCTACATCCGGCTCGGCAACGGCCTGGGCGAGGATGGTGGTTGCATGGTCCACAACCCCCTGTACGACTTCAATGACAAGGCCCTGCCTGTCGGCGCCGCATTCTGGGCGCACCTGACGCAAAGCTATCTGGTTTGAACAACAATTCTTCGGGGACATCCACCATGGCTTCACTGAACCGCCGCCGCTTCCTTCAATATGCCGGTGTTTCCGCCGGCACCTCCGTGCTGGCCAGCCTGCCGGCCTTTGCCGCAAACAACTTCCCCGCCAAGTCGCTGTCCCTGGTGGTCCCCTACCCGGCCGGCGGTGCCAGCGACACTTCGGCGCGCATCTTCGGGGAATCCATCAGCAAGAGCGTCGGGCAGCAGGTGGTCGTCGAGAACTACGGCGGCGGCACCGGGCTGATCGGCGCCAACAAGGTGCTGGGCGCACCGGCCGATGGCTACACCTTCTTCCACGGCTCGATCAACGAGGTCTTCCTGGCTCCCATGCTCAACCCGGCGGCGCGCTACAAGCCGCAGGACTTCCAGCTGGCCGCGCCCATCAGCGACGCCAACATCGTGCTGATGGTCAGGAACGGCATTGCCGTGGATACCCTGGACAATTTCCTGGACTATGCGAAGAAAAGCAAGGGGAAACCGCTGACCTACGCCACGGTCGGCATCGACTCCATCTATCACCTCATGGGCGATGCGCTGGCTGCCCGGCTCGGCGTGCCCTTCCTGCACGTGCCGTACAAGGGCGGCGCTCCAGCGCTGCAAGGCCTTGCCGGCGGGGAGGTCGACTTTGCCATCCTGCCCTACCAGTCCAGTTTCGACAGCATGCAGCAACAGGGCCGGCTGAAGGTGCTGAGCAGCTTCGCCAAGGCCCTGCCCCCGGCGCTCAAGCATATTCCGCTGATCTCGCAAAGCCGGCTGGTGCCCGACTTCGAGTACTCGATCGGCGGCGGCTACTTCGTCAGGCAGGGCACGCCCGCCAGCCGGGTGGCAGTGCTGCGCAAGGCGATTGGCGAAGCCCTGGCCAAGCCCGAGATCCGGGCCAAGCTCGAAGCCGAGGGACGTACGGTCGCACAGCCGATCAACAGCCAGGAGCAGGCGAATCAGGTCTTCGACCAGTACCTGGGACGTGTCACGCAACTGATCCGGAACGTGGGCCGCAAGACCAACGCGTCCTGAAGTCATGTCGCAGCGCGCGCCTTAGCTGGCCGGCCAGGCTGCCTTGGGTGACACACCCGGGGCAAGCCGTTCCGCCAGGAAGGCCTGCATTGCCGCCCAGGACCGGCGGTCCGCCGCCGCATCATAGGCAATGCCACGATCCGGAAGATTCGCCCCCTCGAACGTGAATGCATGCAGGGCATGGCCATAGGCATGCAGCTGCCAGTCGGCGCCGGCGCCGGTCAGCTCCCCTGCAATGCCGAGAACATCGTTCGGCGGCGCGACCGGGTCTTCCCAACCATGCAGGAGCAGGATGCTGGAAGTGATGGGTGCTTGCGGGCCGATCCGCGGCGGTTGAAGCACCCCGTGGAAGCTGACGGTAGCCAGCAGGTTCGGCGGGGCCGCGCGCGCCAGGTCCAGGGCGCACAGGCCGCCGAAGCAATACCCAAGCGCAGCCATCCGCTTCGCATCGACCCCGGGAAACCTGGTGGCCGCATCGAACCCGGCCAGCAGGCGCCGGCGCAACAAGCGGCGATCGGCCATCATCGGGCCCATGAGATGCGCGTTGTCTCCCAGCTCGTCACCACGGACGCCCTTGCCGTACACGTCTGCGGCAAAGCAGATGTAGCCCAATGCCGCAAGCCGGTCGGCGCAGCAGCGCATCGCGGCGTTGAGTCCGCTCCATTCGTGGGCCAGCAGCACGCACGGCGTGCGTTGGGCCAGCCCGGCGGGCCGCGCTACATACCCTTCGAAGACAGTCGTGCCATCCGTGTATTCGACCAACGATTGTTCCAGCGGCAGATTCCCAGCGTCCATAGCATTCTCCTTTTGAGCCGCCAGCATGCGGCAGGCGGGGAACGCTGTATTGAACGTTTGGGACGCCAGGTGTTGCGTCGTCAGAGATAGAAGGCCGGGGCATCGTCTGGCAGGCGTCCGAAGTACTCGGCGAGCGGCGATGGCCCGTTGCGCGCATAGTCGCCCGGCGTCTGGGCCAGGCGCCGCCGCCAGCTCCGTATCTGATGTGGCTGATCGCTATAGCCTGACAGCGCGTCGCCCGCGCCGCGCTGCACCGCCTGGATGCTGGACTGCAGTCGCTCCAGGTCCATCAACTGCTTGGGGCCAACGCCAAGGTGCCGCTCGAACCAGCGGTTCAGCTGGCGCCGGTTGACGGCGGTCAGGCTGGCGACTTCCTGCACTTGCCGTCCCTGGCGCAGCAGCGCATGCGCCGCCCTGATCGTCGCCAGTTCCGCAGCCGGCCGGATAGCCGTCATGCGTCGCAGCAACCACGCGTCCAGCTGGCAGGCAACCCTCGCCGGGGTCCAGGCGGCGCTCAGGTCGGCGCTGAGCGCATGGGTCGCGCCATCGCCAAGGTATCCGGCCAGGTCCAGCAGCTGATCCTTGCAGTCCGGCCCGATGCCGGGGAACAGCCGCGCCAGGCCCGCGCCACTCAGCATCGCCATGACGAAATAGGTGTCCGGCCACGACCGCCATTGCCGGCTGGTCGACTGGAAGCCCAGCAGCGACACCTGCGGCACGGTCGGGCCGCCCTCCATCGCGTTCGGGCGTCCGAAGTTGATCGAGAGCACCGACCCCGGGTACGGGCAGGTCACGATCCGCCTGCCCGCGTAAACACCCGCCAGGTCCTCGACGAACCAGTAGCCGTTGACGTAGGGCGCCAGGGCGGCGCAAGGAGCAATCACCTGGAACATAGCGGACGTGTCGTGGCATGCGCCGGAAACAGGACAGCCGTACCTTTATCACAAAGCGTCGACTAGCGCCGGTGGTCGAACCGCCGCGCCAGCCGTTCACCGGCAAACTGCACCAGCGTGACCAGCGTCACCAGGATCGCGATCACATGGAACATCACGGCGGTCTCGTAGCGTTCGTAGCCATAGCGGATCGCCAGATCACCCAGCCCGCCGGCGCCGACCGCGCCCGCCATCGCCGACGAACCGATCATGGCGATCACGGTCACGGTGGCGCCGCCGATGATCGCGGGCATCGCCTCCGGCAGCAGCACGTGGCGCACGATATGCCAGCGGCGGCATCCCATGGCTCGGGCCGCCTCGACAAGCCCCGGGTCGATCTCATTGAGTGCAACCTGCGAGATGCGCGCGAAGAACGGTATCAGGTGGGCGCTCAGCGGCACCACCGCCGCCCACGTGCCCATGGTGGTGCCGACGATCATGCGCGTCACCGGAAGCATCGCGACCAGCAGGATGATGAAGGGAATCGAGCGGAACATGTTCACCAGCACCGACAAGCTCCGGTGCAGCCGCGGCCGCGGCGCCAGGCCGCCGGGAGCGGTCATGGTGAGCACGAGGGCCAGCACCATGCCGGCAGCGAACACCACGGCGCACGCGCTGGTGGTCATCAGCAGGGTCTCGCCCAGTGCCTTGAAATACTTGTCAGCCATTGGCAGCAGCACGATGTGCAGTCTCCTGTCTGGTTGTGTCCGGCACGGCGGCCATGCGGTGCCGCAATGGCCGCAGCAGCGCGATGGTGGCTTCCGCGTGCGGCTCGGCAAACACCTTCCAGACGGTGCCATGCTCGATGACGTGGCCGTGGTCGAGCACCAGCACGCGGTCGCAGGCTTCACTGATCACCGCCATGTCGTGCGTGATCAGCACCACGGTCAGCCCCAGCCGCTGGTTGATGTCGCGCAGCAGCGCCAGGATCTGTTCAGTGGTCTCCGGGTCCAGCGCGGAAGTGGCCTCATCGCACAGCAGGATCTCGGGCCGGTGCACCAGCGCACGGGCGATGCCCACGCGCTGCTTCTGCCCGCCGGACAGCATCGCGGGATAGGCACGCGCCTTGTCGGTCAGCCCGACCAGGTCCAGCAGCTCCATCACACGGACCGCGATCTCGTGGCGCGGCACACCCGCCACGCGCAGCGGCAGCGCGACGTTGTCGAATACGGTCTTGGCCGACAGCAGGTTGAAGTGCTGGAAGATCATGCCGATCCGGCGCCGCAGCGTCACCAGCCCGTTCTCGTCCAGCAGGCCGATATCGGTGCCGTCGATGCGGACGTGGCCGGTGTCGGGACGCTCCAGCATGTTGATGGTACGCAACAGCGTCGACTTGCCGGCGCCGCTGCGGCCGATGATGCCGAAGCGCTCGCCGCGGCCAATGGTGAAGGAAATATCGGCCAGCGCGGGGGCGCCTGCCCCCGCGTAGGTCTTGCCGATCCCCGCGAACACGATATGCGGCGCGGATTCGCGCAACGGTAGGACAGCGTGCATGCTGGCTCGTCAGAAGGCAGGGATCACGGAACCCTGGTATTTGGTCTGGATGAACTTGCGCACCTCGTCGGACTGATAGGCCTTGACCAGCCGCGCGACCCACGGCGCGCCCTTGTCCTTCTCGCGCACGGCAATCACGTTCACGTACGGGTTGTGCTCCCTCTTTTCCACCGCGATGCCGTCGCGCGTGGCGATCAGGCCGGCCTGGTACGCAAAGGTATTGACGATGGCGGCCGCATCGACGTCTGGCAGCGCGCGCGGCAGCACCACCGAGGCGCTTTCCACGAACTCCAGCTTCCTCGGGTTGGCCGTGATGTCGGCCAGCGACGCCGTGCCGGTATAGGGATCGAAACCATCCTTGAGCTTGACCAGCCCGTGGTCGCGCAGGATCACCAGCGCGCGCGTCTGGTTGCTCGGGTCGTTCGGGATGCCGATGCGCGCGCCGTTGGGCAGCGCCTCCAGCGACTTGACTTTGCGCGAATAGAACGCGATCGGCGAGATCAGCGTATCGCCGACATTGACGATCTTGTAGCCCCGCTGCCGGACCTGGTCGCGCAGGAACGGGATGTGCTGGAAGGCATTGGCATCGAGGTCGCCATTGTTGAGGGCCTCGTTGGGGCTGGCGGTGCCGGTGATGACGATGGTCTGCACCTTCAGCCCCTGCTTGTCGGCGACGCGCGTCACCACTTCCCAGATCTCTTCGTCGACCCCGCCGCGCACGCCGACCTTGAGTGGCCGGTCGCTGGCTTGCGCGTGGGCGTTGCCGATGGAGAGCGTGGCAAGCGCCGTCAGCGCGGCGAGTGCGAGGGTGGCAAGGAAAGGGCGTCGTGTCATGGCAGGTGGGCAGTGATAAGGAAGGACCAGTCTAAGAAACGCCCGTTGCCCAGTCCACGAAGGAATACGACGTAGCAAATGCGGACTTCTGCTTACGCCGCAGCCTGCGCCGGTACCCGTCCCGCGGGCCGTTCGCGGCCCAGGTGCGAGCGCAGCGTGGTACCCGCGTACGCAGTGCGGAAAATGCCGCGCCGCTGCAGGATCGGCACCACGCCATCGACGAAGGCCTGCAGCCCGTCGGGCAGCGCATCGGGCATCAGGTTGAAGCCGTCCGCGGCACCATGGCGGAACCAGTGTTCGATATCGTCGGCCACCTGCTCCGGCGTGCCCACGATCACGCGGTGGCCGCCGCCGCCCGCCAGCTCGCGGATCAGCGCCCGCACCGTCAGGTTCTGGCGCTGCGCCACCGCCACGGTGGCGCGGAAGAAGGTGTGGTTGCCGTTGGCCGGCAGCGCCAGGTCATCTGGCAGCGGCGCGTCCAGGCTCAGCCGTTCCACCGGGATGCCTAGTGTGCCGGCCAGCCGCACCAGGCTGTAGTCCCACGGAATCAGGTCGACCAGCTCGTCGCGGCGCTGCCGCGCCTGCGCCTCGGTGGCGCCGATGATGGTGGTCAGCCCCGGCAACACCTTGACCGCGTGCGGGCCGCGGCCCAGCGCTTCGGCACGTGCGTTGATCTCGCGCTTGTAGGCCAGCGACTCCTCGAACGACTGCGACGCGGAGAACACCGCCTCGGCATGCCGCGCGGCCAGCTCGCGCCCGTCGCTGGAGCCGCCGGCCTGGAACAGCACCGGATGGCCCTGCGGCGGCCGCGGCAGGTTCAGCGGGCCCTGCACGTCGAAGAAGGTGCCATGGTGCGCCACCGGCTGCAGCCTGGCGGTATCGACAAAGCGCCCGTCGTGCTTGTCGCCGATCAGGGCATCATCTTCCCAGCTGTCCCACAGCGCCTTGACAAGATCCGTGAACTCGTCGGCACGCGCATAGCGCTGTCCGTGGTCCGGCGGCGCGGCGCGGCCGAAGTTGCGTGCCGAGCCGGCATCCGCCGTGGTCACCACGTTCCAGCCCGCGCGGCCGCCACTGACATGGTCCAGCGTGGCAAAGCGCCGCGCGATGTTATAGGGCTCGTTGTAGCTGGTGGAGGCCGTGGCCACCAGTCCGATATGGGTAGTCGCCGCGGCGACGCAGGCCAGCAGCAGGGTCGGCTCCAGCGCCGTGATCGGCCGGAAATGGATCTGGTCGGCGATCGACGCATTGTCGGCCAGGAAGATCGCGTCAAACTTCCCCGCTTCAGCGATGCGTGCCAGGCGGATGTAGTGCTGCACGTCCACGAACGCACGCGGGTCGCTGGCGGGCAGGCGCCACGCCGACGGCACGAAGCCGGAATGGAGCGCGTTGATATTCAGGTGCAGCTGGCGCTGCGGTGAGCTTGTTGTCATCGTTCGCCTCCGGCGGCTCAGAACACCCGGCCTTCGGCCAGGTGCGTGGTGTCGCCGTTCAGGTGGTAGGCGCCGACCACGCGCGCCTTGTGCAGCAGCGGGTTGTGGCTGAAGATCGTGCGCAGGTTGCGCCAGTGCCGGTCGAAGTTGTGCTGCCTGGCGGTGGCCGAGGCGCCGCCGGCCTCGAACATGCGCTCGGCCACGTGCAGCGCCAGCTTGCTGACCACCAGCTGGGTCTGCGCGGTGGCCAGCGCGCCGGCCAGGACCAGCGCTTCGGCGTCTTCGGAGCGTGCCAGCAGCGCATCGGCCGAGCGGTCCAGTGCGCGCGCATTCTCACGCACGAGTGCGTCGATGGCATGGCTGTGCGCGGCCAGGTCGCCGATCACCTGCTGGATGAAATGGTCTTCGCGTGCCGAGGATGCCGGGCTGTGCAGCACCGGACGGCCATGCTCGCGCACATAGCGCAAGGCATCGGCCCAGGCATTGCGCACGATCCCCGCCGCCACCGCCACCAGGTGCAGCTGGCGCAGCGCGCCGCAGTGACGACCGACCAGCGTGCTGTTGGCGCGCCGCGTCACTTCATCGGCGAGCACCTGCACATCGTCCAGCACCAGGCTGCCGCTGGCGGTCATGCGCTGGCCCATGCCGTCCCAGTCGTCAACGACGTTGAAGCCGGGGCGATCGGTCGGGATGATGATCGAGGCATCGGCGCCATCGGCATCCTTTACATTGATGCGGGCGTAGTCGGCAAAGGCTGTGCCGGTGGAGTAATACTTCTTGCCGCTCAGGCGGTAGTGCCCGCCGTCGCGCCGCAGCGCCGTGCTGATTTCACCGGGACGCGACGTGCCGCGTTCGGTGGAGGCACCGCCGAAGATCGCGCCCCCGACAATGCGCTGCACCTGCAGGTCATTGAACGCCGAGCGCGGCGCCAGGCGCAGCGACTCGGTCTGGTCGAAGTGGATGCGCAGCGCGTGCGCGACGTTCGATTCCTCCGCGGCAAGCGCGGCAATGACCTCGAACAGGTCGGCCAGCGAGCCGCCCAAGCCACCCTGCTCCACCGGGAGCCGGAGCACGCCAAGCCCGGACTCGCGAAACAGCGCGAAGGCCTCATAGGGCAGCAGCCGCCGTGCCTCGCGGGCGGCCGCGTCGACGCCAATCTTCCGCGCCAGCGCCGGCACGGCGTCCAGCGCGGCGCGCAGCGCGTGCCGCGCATCGAAGTCCAACGGGGCATTCATAAAGGATTCCTTCCTTGCGGATGAGCAGGCTCACAAGATAGGGAACCCTGCATCACACGGGAACGAATGAATGCCTATATCGTTATCTACCCAATGGACTACAGCCGACTCCGGAATAAGTGCCACTAAGTGCACTCGACTGAAATTGTAGAGATCGCTACAGAGTTGATCCACACTCTACAAGCACTTAGTATCGGCCCATGGAACCAGCTCCGGAACTGTGGACCCTCCTCGTCATCAGCCTGCCAACCAAGTGCGCCACTGCCCGGATGCGCATCTGGCGGGCCCTCAAGGCACTAGGCTGCGCTGCACTGCGCGACGGCGCCTATCTGTTGCCGACGCCAAGCGCGCAAAGCGCTCAACTACGTGACCTGGCCGATGAAGCCATCCAGGAAGGCGGCCAGGCCTGGCTGCTGAATGTGCGCGCGCATGATCCGGCGGAGGCTCACGCCTACCGGACCCTGTTTGACCGCACGACCGACTACGCCGTCTGGCTGGCCTCCCTCTCCGAAGACCGCAAGAACTTGTCCGGCCAGGACGAAGCCGGGATCGCCCGCCTTCTGCGCCGGCACGGCCGTGCCTTTGATGCCATCGCCGGGACCGATTTCTTCCCCAATGACGCATCGGTCAACGCCTCCTTGCAATGGCGGGACTTCACCAGTGCGATCGAAACCCTGCGTTCGCCAGGCGAGCCCCAGCCTGCAAGCGGCGGCATCCCGCGCCGGGATCCTGCCCAATACCAGGGGCGCGATTGGGCAACGCGGCGCCACCTTTGGGTGGACCGGGTCGCCAGCGCGTGGCTGATCCAGCGTTTTATCGACCCCCATGCGCGCTTCCTGTGGCTGGAGCATCCCGCGGACTGCCCGCATGACGCGCTGGGTTTCGACTTCGACGGCGCCGCCTTCACGCATGTGGGCGACAAGGTTTCATTCGAGGTGCTGCTGGCCAGCTTCGGGCTGGACGCCGACCGCGGGCTGGCCCGCCTGGCCAACATGGTCCACGCCCTGGATATCGGCGGGGCCCAGGCGCCGGAAGCCAGCGGCTTCGAAGCTGTGCTTGCCGGCGCGCGCGAGCGCCTGGCGGATGACGACGCGCTGCTGGCCGAAATCGGCCGTACCCTCGATTCTCTTTATGTGCATTTTTCCGGAAAGCGATAGCACCATGCCCCTGAGGTCCACGACGTGAGCAACGTCTCGCAGGCCCCAACCCCTAAGGCCGCGCTCACGGAACGGCCGCGCTACACCCTCTGGCAGCTGGTCGGCTACATGCTGCGCCTGGGTACGCTCGGCTTCGGCGGTCCGGTGGCGCTGGCTGGCTATATGCATCGCGACCTGGTGGACCGGCGCCAGTGGATCACCGACGCCGACTACAAGGAGGGGCTGGCCCTGGCACAGCTGGCACCCGGCCCGCTGGCCGCGCAGCTGGCCATCTACCTGGGCTATGTCCACTACCGCATCGCGGGCGCGACGCTGGTCGGGATCGCGTTCGTGCTGCCGTCATTCCTGATGGTGCTGGCGCTGGGCTGGGCCTATGTGCGCTTTGGCGGCCTGACGTGGATGCAGTCCGTGTTCTACGGCGTCGGGGCCGCGGTGATCGGCATCATTGCGATCAGTGCGTACAAGCTCACGACCAAGAGCGTGGGCAAAGACCGCCTGTTGTGGGCGATCTACCTGGTGCTTGCCGCGGTCACGGTGGTCACCGAATCCGAAATCGCGTGGATGTTCCTCGCGGCCGGGCTGCTGGTGTGGTTCTGGCGCGCCCCGCCGAAATGGCTGCGCCAGGGCGGCCTGCATGCGGCCGCGGCGACACAGCTGCCCCTGGCCGGGGGCGTGGCTGGCACCATTGACTGGCCCCTGTTGGCACAGATCGCCGTGTTCTTTGCCAAGGCGGGCGCATTCGTGTTCGGCTCGGGGCTGGCCATTGTGCCGTTCCTGTACGGCGGCGTGGTCACCGACTTCCACTGGCTCAATGAAAAGCAGTTCGTCGATGCCGTGGCGGTGGCCATGATCACGCCCGGCCCCGTGGTGATCACCGTCGGCTTTATCGGCTACCTGGTGGCCGGCTTGCCCGGCGCGTCGGTTGCGGCGCTGGCCACCTTCCTGCCGTGCTACCTGTTCACCGTCCTGCCGGCCCCCTACTTCAAGAAATACGGCAAGCTGCCCGCCATCCTGGCCTTTGTCGATGGCGTGACCGCTGCCGCGGTGGGGGCCATCACCGGCGCCGTGATCGTGCTGGCCAGGCGTTCGATCGTGGATGTGCCGACGGTACTGCTGGCGCTTTGCACAGTGGCGCTGCTGCTCAGGTTCAGGAAGCTGCCCGAACCCGTGATCGTGGCCGGCGCGGCGCTGATCGGCCTGGTGATCTATCCGCTCATGCATCATTGACGGGAGCGCCGCGCCGGGTCCATGAAATCGCTTTGCGAGCTTGGGCGCACAACCGGCCCACTGCCCTGGTGGCCGAAGCCACTTGCGATGGACGGCTTTGGGGAATCTAATCCGACGGAGAGGCGTCCCGAGGAGGGTCCCATCGCGCAATGCACAAAATGCGGATCTGAGAACCCCGTGGGCGCCGATTCTTGCCAAACGCCATGCCAGCCTCCCGCTCAGGAACCACCGGCTTCCCCACGATCCTGTTTGGCGCTTTCGATCGCCACAACTTCGGCGACTTGCTGCTGCCGCATGTGATGCGAAGCCTGATCGGGCCGGCCAACCCGTTCTACGGGGGCCTGGCCGAGCGCAACCTGAGAATCCATGGCGGCCATCGGGTCCACACCCTGGCGCGGCTGGCAGCCAGCGTGGGCGACAGCGCCGTCGATGTCATCCATGTCGGTGGCGAAACCCTGACCTGCTCGCTCTGGGAGGCGGCCGTGATGCTGCAGCCTCCCGGGCAGGCCCGGGCAGTAGTGGCGATGCTCGATGCCCGGCCGCACGAGCGGACGGCCTGGGCCCAGGCGCAGCTGGGCATACGGGACCTGGTCCCCTACCTGTTGCCGGCCGGCATCTTTGCCAACGTCCGGCGTGTCATTGTCCACGCCGTCGGCGGCATTGAACTTGGATCGGTTGAGCCTGCCATGCGGGCCGAGGTGATGGCCAAGCTCGGGGCCGCCACCAGCGTCGGGGTACGAGACCATCAGACCCGGGCCATGCTCGCGGAGAACGGCATTGCCTGCCGCCTGGAGCCCGATCCGGCAGTGCTGGTGGCCGAGTTGTTCGGCCCCTGCATCCGCCGGCGCGCCCGCCAGGGCGAGTGCGCCCGCATCGTGTCAGGGTTCTCGGGCGGATACCTGGCCGTGCAGTTCAGCGCGGATTTTGGCGACGACGATACCCTTTCACAGCTGGCGGCCCAGCTCGAACGTATCGCCCGGGCCAGGGCCCTGGGCGTGGTGCTGTTTCGCGCCGGCGCCGCGCCCTGGCACGACGACCTGGCTTGCTACCAGCGCCTCGCGGCACGGCTGCGCGGCACGCCTGTGGTCCTGTTCGAATCGCTCAATCTGTGGGATATCTGTGCGCTGATTGCGCACAGCCAGGGCTTTGTCGGCAGCAGCCTGCACGGCGGCATTGTCGCCGGCGCCTTTTTCCTGCCACGGCTTGGCCTGCTCCGGCCCGCACAACCTCCTGGCACCAGCAAGCAGGTCGCCTTTGCCGCGGCCTGGGGCGCGGCCGGGGCGCCGGCCGCGGTGATCGTTCAGGATCTTGCGGACGGCCTGGACGAAGCGATGGCAACCCGGACCGCGCAGCGCAGGGAACTGGCCTGGGAATGGGCCAAGGCATGCAGGAGCGCATTCCAGCTGGTTCAGGAGAACTAGCGCGATCGAAGTGCCCGCCCGAGACGCAAGTCCCCGGTACGAAAAAGCGGGCTTCCGAAGAAGCCCGCCCGGTTTGCTGCTAGACGCCTGTATATCGGCCGGTCAGGCTGGAACCTGCGTCCCCGCCGCCGCCGTCTCCTTCGAGAAAAGACTCCTGGAAGTCGCTACATGGCTGGCCAGCACCGGCCGCAAGACCATGATCGCCAGGAAGGCCGCGCTCAGGTCCATGGCCGCCACCGTGTAGAGGACCGTCGACCAGGTGCCGCTCGCCTCCATCATCAGGTTGCCGACCGGCACGAACAGTGCGCCGATGCCCTTGGCCGTGTAGAGCACGCCATAGATCTTGCCGATGTGCTTGGTGCCGAAGGCATCGCCGGCCAGTGCCGAGAACAGCGAGTAGACCTCGCCCCAGGCCAGGAACACCACGCCCGACAGGATCAGGAAGGCGTACGGGTTGCTGCCGAAGTAGCCGAGCGCGATGATGCCAAGGCCTTCCAGGGTGAAGGCGATGACCATGGTCTTCTCACGGCCGATGTTGTCCGAGATCCAGCCGAACAACGGACGCGAGATGCCGTTCATGATCCGGTCCAGCATCAGCGCGAGCGGCAGTGCGGCCATCACGAAGAAGTGCAGGTCGACCTTGAACTCCTTCACACCCAGGTCCTTGGCGATGACGCCAAGCTGGGCCACGGCCATCATGCCGCCGGTGACGACCAGGATGAACATCACAAACATCAGCCAGAACAGCTTGGTGGACATCGCTTCCTTGAGCGTGTAGTCGCGCGTGGCCTGGACCAGCTTCTGCGATGCCTTCACCTCGCTACCCTTCGGTGCGCGCAGGAACCACGCCGCGACAAAGGCGAGTCCGCCCTGCAGCAGGCCGAAGAACAGGAAGGTGTGCTGGAAGCCCTGCGACTCGATCATGGCCGCGATGGGCAGGATGGTTGCCGCGGAACCGGCGCCGTAACCGCCCGCGGTCAGGCCCACCGCAAGGCCACGGCGGTCCGGGAACCACTTGAGCGCGTTGTTGATGCAGGTGGCGTAGATCGAGCCCACGCCAAGGCCGCCAACGGCTGCGCCGACGTAGAAGCCCATCAGGGTGGTGGCCTGGGAGTTGATGCACCACGCCGCGCCGATGAAGACCGCGCCGAAGGCGACCATCATGCGCGGGCCGAACTTGTCGATGAAGTAGCCTTCGATCGGCGCCAGCCAGGTCTGCACAAGGACGAAGACGGTGAAGGCGATCTGGATGCTGGCGCGCGACCAGCCGTAGGTACTCTGGATTTCAGGGACGAAAAGGGTCCAGGCGTATTGAATATTGGCGGTGGCGATCATGCAGATCACACCGACAATCAATTGCAGCCAGCGTGTGCCTTCCGGGACCTGGCGATTAGCGCCCAGCGCTGCGGACGGATTACTCATTTGCGCGCTCCTTGAATCATTTGGCCATTCAGTTGCGGGGGTGCGGGCGGGTATGCGGACGCACTGCGCCTCAGCATAAGGGTGGCTGCTGGCATTTCATGTCTCCTGTGTCATTGGCATTTATTTGCCTCTTATTCCGACGCCGACCTGAGGTCTCCGCCCTCACCTCTCTCAAGTTCGGAGTGGCGATGGGATACACAGTATGTGATATATCAGGTAAGTCAAGGGAAAGGCATGGCAGGGTTTTCACTGAATTTATGATTGCGAAGGATGGGTTCCGGATATTCACGCTGAAAATGCATCATCGCCCCTGGAAGGAGGCCCGGCCGAGCACCGCCGGATAACCATGAAACCCTTTACTGGAGCCACTTCCGGGCGCGTCGCCGCCGATAGATGAGGGTTCGTTTTGAATGGATGAGGAAAACGACTTAAATCCCATCATTACAAATTTGTCATACCCGGAAGCCGTCCGTTCCGGCCAGAACAGCATGATTACGAAAATGTCATGATTACAGAAATGTCATGATTTTGACCGCACCGAATGATGAACGAAATAAATCAGAGCGATTAATACGGCATAAACCGCACCGGTGCGCCAAAAAAAATGCCCGCAGGCAAGCCTGGCGGGCGTAGGCATGATGCGTGACATCAGCCGCAGCATGTAGATGCAGTTATAGGCGATTATTCGGGCCAGACAAATAAATAAAAACGCTTAGCGCGGGGTGGCGGTCAGGGATTCTCGAAAACCCTGAGGGATTTACCGAAAAACCCTGAGCGCGATTTGGCGAGATTCAGCAGATGGCAACTTGTCATGATGGATTTCGATTTGCTGGCCAGATGCGCTGCTGCCCGGGTCGGCAGGCAAGCACTGTAGACAAGATCATCCAGGCTGCCCATGAAAGTAGATGAAACGGTAAGTACTGTAGAACTCCTGGAAGCCCGGCGGCCAGGTTGCCCATCCATTGCTATAGATAGAATGGAAAGCAGCAGGCATAGAAGTAGATCTTTTGGTAAGTTCTGTAGAAACTCTGGTAAGCTCCCGAGCAAACCGGCATCCAGAAATTGCGACCATCCATGTCTCATGCGCCACTTGGCTACGACGCGCTTATCCGCAAGTTCGGGCTGCGCGTGCCGCCGCTGCGCTCGACGTCCGCCCTTGCCGACAAGACCGGGGTCCTCAGCACGCACACCGGACCGGACGGCACCACGCGCACCGTGTACCCAAGGAACCGCTACCGCGGCGGCGATACGACCGTGGACCACCTGACTTTCGCGCTGAAGAAGGAGCAGCTCGACCTGACCGTGCTGGCGGCGCTGTTCGAACATGCGCCAGCGGTGCAGGCCGTACGGGAGTGGCTGGCGGCCACCCCGACCTCGCGCTATGCGAGGCTGAGCGCGTTCTATGCCAAATGGCTTGCCGGAGCGCAATTCGACTACAAGCTGCCGGCCGGGGCGCCCAGGGTACTGGCGCTGGACGAGAGCCGGTACCTGACCGGCCCGGCAACGCCGGACCTGCAGTTCGGCATCCAGAACAACCACCTCGGCCCGGCCGCGTTTTGCCCCCTGGTGCGCCGCACCGAGAAGCTGGCGCAGTACATTGCCGCCGACCTCCCCGGCCGCGTGGCCGCGGCCATCAAGCGGCTCGAGCCAGAGTTGCTGGCGCGCGCGGTGGACTACCTCTACCTCGCGGAGACACGATCGACCTACTCCATCGAGCACGAGATCCCCGATAACCAGCGGGTTGCCAAGTTCAGGCGGCTGCTGGAATATGCCGGCAATCCCGCGCCGTTGACCGAAGCCCAGCTGTGCGAGTGGCAGAACGAAATCATCTCGGGGCTGCGCGCCGAATTCTCCTACCGCGACAAGCAGAACTGGCTGTCCCGCGGCGGGCGCATGCGCAACATCGCTGACTATATTCCCCCGCCGCCCGGGCAGCTTGGCGCGATGATGGACGGGATTGCCGCGGTCGCGGGCCTGGTCGAGGCACAGGCGGCGAACCCCATCGTGGCCGCGGCGTGCGTATCGTTTGGCTTTGTCTTCGCCCACCCGTTCTACGACGGCAACGGCCGGCTCCATCGATTCCTCATCCACCATTTGCTGCGCCAGGCCGGTGTCACGCCAGATGGCGTCGTGCTGCCGGTGTCGGCACGGATGCTCAAGCAGATCGATACCTATGCCGCGCTGCTGAAGTCCTATTCCGCCCCGCGGACGGCCCTGCTCAACTACGCGCTGGATTCGGACAGCGACACGATCCTGATCAAGTCGCCACAGCCCGGCTGGCTTTACGCATCCTTTGATGCAACAGCGCTGTGCGAATTCGTCTTCGAATGCATCGAGCAGTGCGTCGAGCAGGACCTTGCGCAGGAGATCCAGTACCTGCGCGCTTACGATGCCAGCGTCGCACGCCTGGAAAGCTGGCTCGACCTGCGCCAGTCACGCCTGTCGAACCTGATCGACCTGATCGTCCAGAACCACGGCGAGCTGTCCAGGCGCAAGCGCAAGCTGTTCGAAGACATCACGGACGACGAGCTCGCCCGCATTGAAGCCGTCGTGCGCGACGAGTTCACGGAATACCTCGAGCTCAACGGCAGCCGCTGAAGCGGCGGCACAGCATTGGCACTGCCCGGTGCCGCCACCATGGGGCGGCACCGGCGCCACTATGTATCGCTTTGTATCCCGGGCCACGGCAGACATGAAAGCTTGCACGGATGCCGGGAAGCGGAAACAACCCGGATACGTGCGGACGGTGGAATGCGTCTATCGCCAACACCGGGAGTTCTCCGCCATGTCCGTCGTCGCCATCCATCCGCCGCCGCCCTGCCCCTGCTATCGTGCCTGCCACGGCACCGCGCACGCCGACGGAAGCCATCCATGATCGACGCCTTCCTTGCCTTTGCCGCCGGCGTGCTGACTATTGCCTCGCCCTGTGTGCTGCCGGTGCTGCCCATGCTGCTGGCCGGCTCGGTGGGCGAATCCGGCCGGCTGCGCCCGCTGGCGATAGCGCTTGGCTTCGTCAGCGCGTTTTCCGCGCTGGGCATAGTCTTTGGCGCACTGTCCAGCGCCTTCAGCGAAGCCCCAGGCGTGGTGCGCAACGCGGCCATCCTGTTGCTGCTGGGTGCCGGCCTGGCACGGCTCTGGCCGGCGGGCTTCGAGCGCCTGGCGGCCCCGTTAGCCGGCGTGGTCGACCGCCTGGCGGGCGCCGGCGGCCGGACCGGCACCGGCGTGGCCGGCGGCTTTGTGCTGGGCATGACGCTGGGCGCGGTGTGGACCCCGTGCGCCGGGCCGGTGCTGGCGTCGATCCTCGCGCTGGTGGCCAAGGCGCAAGACCTGCATCGCGCCGCCGGCCTGCTGGCGCTGTTCGCGGCTGGCGCGGCCATCCCGATGCTGGGCATTGCCTATGGCGGCCAGTTCGCCACCACTCACGTGCGCCGGCTGGCGCGTCACACGCACCGGCTGCAGCAAGGCTTCGGCGTGCTGGTGGTGGCGACCGCCATCGCCATGTACTTCCAGTACGACACCCTTGCCGTCGCCTGGCTGACCTCCCTTTTCCCTGCCTCCCAACCTGGAGCCTGAACCATGCATCGCTTGCTTCGTACCCTGCTTGCCACTACCGCCATCGTCGCCGCCCAGCATGCCGCCGCCGCCCCTGCCGACTATGGCAAGGCGCCGGAATTCACCGGCATCGACAAGTGGCTCAACTCTGAACCGCTGACCGTTGCCGGGCTGCGCGGCAAGGTCGTGCTGGTCGATTTCTGGACCTATAGCTGCATCAACTGCATCAACACGCTGCCCCATGTGCGTCAGTGGTACGACAAATACCGCGACAAGGGCCTGGTCGTGGTCGGCGTCCACACCCCGGAGTTCCCCTTCGAGAAGTCCACCGCCAACGTGCAGGCAGCGCTCAAGCGCTTCGATATCCGCTACCCGGTAGCGCAGGACAACGCCTATGCCACCTGGAACGCCTGGCGCAACCAGTACTGGCCGGCGCTCTACCTGGTCGACGCCAACGGCACCGTGGTCTACAAGCATTTTGGCGAAGGGAATTACGCCCAGACCGAAGCGGCCATTCAAAAGGCGCTGGGCAAGAACAAGTAAGCCTGCCATATCGCTTACAAGCGACCATTGAGCGCGAATGGCGAACGAGCCTGCCGCGCGCTGGGCCGTGCTCTCCGGCACGGCCCAGGCCTTGGAGCCTGTTCTCGCTTCCAAGACACATCCGAGCCGGTTCCCCGGCACACCTTACGAAAATTCAGATTCCCCAATCTCTAGTTAATAGGAATCATTCTGATTATAATTCGCGGGGTTTTCAAAAGCACATTAGACACATCACTACGTTCGCCTGACCATAACCATGCAAACCGCAACGCGCTCAGTCACCCTGGAGGGGCCGGCCGGCCGCTTCCGGGTCCGTCCGCTCGCCCTTCTCATGGCCGCCATCGGCGCGGGCACTCCGCTGCTGTCAGAAGCACAGGAGGTGGCCGCCGGCGCCGCCGTGGCACAAACCGGGACGTCCGGTGCGGGCGCGAAGCAGGAAGGCCCGACCGCTAAGGCCGACGGCGGCGAGCTGAATGCGGTGGAGGTCAGGGTCGACCGGATCAAGAGCGATCTCGTCAGCCCGACGCGCCAGGTGACGGTGCTGGAGCGCGAGGAAATCGAGGAGCTGAAGGTGGGCTCCACCAATCTCGCGACCATGCTGAGCAAGCTGATCCCGGGCATGGCGGACTCCAGCCGCACGGTCACGGACTTCGGCCAGACGCTGCGCGGGCGCGGCACGCTGATCCTGGTGGATGGCATTCCGCTCAACACCAACCGGGATTCGGCGCGCAACCTCGCCACCATCGATTCCAGCAACATCGAGAAGATCGAAGTCATGCGCGGCAGCAGCGCGATCTATGGCGCCGGCGCCAACGGCGGCATTATCGCGATCACCACGCGGCCCGCGGGCGGCGCGCCCAGCGCGGATACCACGGTGACGCTCGGCACCCCGCTGACGCGGCTGAGCAAGGAAGGGCTCAGCGCCAATGTCCAGCAGCATTTTTCAGGCAGCCAGGGGCCGATCGACTACGCGTTCCACCTCGGCGCGCAGCGTATCGGCGGCTCCTACGACGCGCACGGCCACCGCATCGCGCCGGAGCCCAGCCAGGGCGACCTGTTCGATTCCAACGTCTACAACGTCAGCGGCAAGCTGGGCTGGCGCATCGACAGCCAGCAGCGCATCGAACTGAGCGTGAGCCAGTACCAGGCCAAGCAGAACACCGACTACGCCTCCGATCCGTCGGTGGCCAGGCTGACGCCGGGCACCGCCGCGGCGCGGGCGATCAAGGGGCTGCAGCTGGAAAACCAGAACGAACTGCGCAACACCGTGGTCAATCTGGGCTACCAGAACCTGGACCTGCTCGGCAGCACGGTGTCGACGCAGATCTACTACCGCGACTACTTCACCCGCTTCCCCCCGTTCGATGCGCGCGCGGTGGCCACGCGTGGCGGCAATGTGGACCAGGTCAGCCAGAACAGCGACGTGTTCGGCGGGCGCCTGACCATCAGCACCCCGCTGGGTGCCGACAAGAAGACCAAGCTGCTGTGGGGCGCTGACTACAATCAGGAGCGCAGCGACATGCCGCTCGACGTGTTCGATCCGCGCGCCTACGACCAGAGCGGCGGGCTGGTCTTCAACAAGACCGGTTCGCTGACCTACATGCCGCCGCTGACCACCCGCAGCGGCGGGATCTTCGGGCAGCTTCAGCACAAGTTCAACGAGCAGTGGTCGATGGAAGGCGGCGCGCGCTATGAACGCGCCAGCGCCACGTTCGACGACTTCGTGCCGCTGTCGCAATCGCGGGTCAGCAACCCGGTCGCGGTCCAGGGCGGCACCGTCAACTACGGCGCGTGGCTCTTCAATATCGGCGGTGCGTACGCGCCGGTGAAGAACCAGGAGTTCTATGCCTCGTTCGGCCAGGGCTTCCAGTTGCCCGATATCGGCCTGCAGATCCGCAATGCGCGGCCGGGCTTCAATATCAATTCGTCGGGCCTTGAGCCGGTCAAGACCAACAACTATGAAATCGGCTGGCGCGGCGCATTCGGCAATACGATGGCGAGCCTGGCGCTGTTCTACACCACCTCGCAGCTGGGCGACGTGCAGAGCTTCAACAACGGCCTGATCCTGACCCGGACCAAGGAGCGCATCGCAGGCGTTGAGGCTTCCGCCGACTACCTGAGCGACAGCGAGACCTGGAGCGCCGGCGGCACGTTCACCTGGATCAACGGCCGCGAGCAGCCGCAAGGCAGCAGCAGCTTCCAGAACATGACGGGCTATCGCATCCCGCCGCTGAAGCTGACCGCCTACGTCCAGTACCGGCCGATCAGCACTTGGAGCAACCGCCTGCAGGTGACCTACTACGGCGGCCGCGACTACCGGCTCAACGACCAGAACAGCTTCGGGCGGCGCGAGGTCAGCAGCTACGCCACCGTCGACCTGATCAGCCGCTACCAGGTCAGCAAGAAGGACACGATCACTGTGGGGATCGAGAACCTGTTCAACCGCTACTACTACCCGTTGTACAGCCAGCTGATGCGCAACAGCAATAACACCAGCCGCCTGCCGGCTGCGGGCATCACGCTGACCGCGATGTACCAGCACCGCTGGTAAGGCTGCCGCCGGACGGCGCTGGCCTGGTCCCTTGACCGGCCGCGCCGTTTGCGCCGGGTTGGCGCAACGGCCGCGGAAGCGGCACGCCGGCGCACGGCGCCTCTCCCCCGCTCCTATATCCTCCCACGCAAGGGAGTTGATACAAATTGTATGCAATTTTTGTATCACGGAGTGCTTATCCCTGCTATTCTTGCTCCCCGGTTGCGGCCTGGAATTGGATCCAGGCCACGCTCGCGGCAGGCGGTCTCCGCCTTGCCCGTCAGCGCGCAATGACAGGGCCGGGGGCAGCCCCTTCCCCGGCGCCAGAAGAACAAGACAGTCCGGAAACCTATCCGGCCAGACAACAGGAGACATGAATGGCGCCCTTGCTATTCAAAGTGGAAGACCGCCCCCCTCGGCTGACGACGTTTTTGCTTGCGCTCCAGCATCTGCTGGCCGCCCTGGGCGGCATCATTGCGGTGCCGCTGGTCATTGGCGGTGCGCTGAAGCTGCCGCCGGACCAGGTCATCGCCCTGGTGAATGCGGCCCTGCTTGGCTCGGGCATCGTCACCATCATCCAGTGCAAGGGCATTGGCCCGGTGGGCATCCGCATGCCATGCGTGATGGGCACCAGCTTCGCCTTTGTCGGCGCGGCCATCAGCGTGGGCGTCGAACACGGCGTAGCTGGCATCCTGGGCTCGGCGCTGGCGGGTTCGCTGGTGATGATCCTGGGCAGCTTCTTCATGCCGGCGATCCGCAAGCTGTTTCCGCATACCGTCACCAGCGTGGTAGTCACCATGATCGGCCTGTCGCTGATTCCGGTGGCCATCGACTGGGCCGCAGGCGGCCAGGGCAGCAGCCGCTATGGCGCACCCGGCAACCTGGCGATTGCCGTCGCGGTGCTGGCGCTGGTGGTCGCGGTGGTGCAGTGGGGCAAGGGCATGCTGTCGGCCTCGGCCATTGTGGTCGGCATTGCCGGCGGCTACCTGCTCTGCCTGGCGCTGGGCCTGGTCGACTTCACCCAGTTTCACCAGGCGCCGATCATCGCGGTGCCGCAGCCGCTGCACTTCGGGATGTCGTTCCCAATCTCCGGCATCGTCGCCATGTCGATCGCTTTCCTGGTGACCATCGTCGAATCCACGGGCACGTTCATGGCACTGGGCGCGGCCACGCAGCGGCCGATTTCCGGTAAATGCCTGTCGCGCGGCATCCTGTGCGATGGCTTTGGCTCGGCCTTTGCGGCACTGGTGTCGAGCCCGCCGCTGTCCACCTTTGCGCAGAACGTCGGCGTGGTTTCGCTGACCGGCGTGGCCAGCCGCCATGTGGTCGCGCTGACCGGCGTCATGCTGCTGCTGGCGGGGCTGTTCCCGGTGCTGGGCGCGCTGGTGGTGACGATTCCGCAGCCGGTGCTGGGCGGCGCCGGCCTGATGATGTTCGCGATGATCGTGTCGGGCGGGATCCAGATGCTCAGCACCGTCAAGTTCACGCAGCGCAATACCCTGATCGTGGCCGTGTCGATCGGCTGCGGCCTGGCGGTGACGTTCCGCCCGGAACTGCTGTCCAAGCTGCCTGCCTTCGTCCATGAAGTGTTTGGCTCCGGCATCACGGTGGGCTCGCTGTCGGCGGTGATCCTCAACCTGCTGCTGCCCGGCGGCAAGGACGAGCCTGCCGAACAAGCCGGCCACGGCACCGTCGGCGAGGCTGCCTGAGCAGCCTGCCTTGAAGCCCGCGGGCGCGCGCTAGCGTGCGCCGCCTCGCGCGGCCGCCCCGCCCCCTGGCGCGGGCGCCTTCAGCAGCGGGTAGGGATTGATCGCCCCGCCCGCGGTGTAGACGCCATAGTGCAGGTGGGGCGGCGTGCCCCGCGCATTGCCGCTTGTGCCGACATAGCCCAGCACCGTGCCGGGCACAATCACGTCGCCGGCACGCACGCCGGCGTAGTCGTCAAGATGGGCGTAGTAATGCAGCTGGCGCCCGGGCCCCATCACCCACACCACCTTACCGCCCAGCTTGTTGGTGCCCACGCGCGTGACAATGCCCTCGGTAGCCGACACCACCGGGCGGCCGCGCGGCGCAAAGATATCGATGCCCTCATGCTTGCGTCCGCCGGAGCGCGCGCCGTGCCAGGTATCGCGCAGCGCGCCCGGGACAATGCCCTGGACCGGCACCGGCAATGCCACCGGCGCGGGGCGGACCGAGAGCCGGGCCACGTAGATTGCGCGTTCGAGTGGCGGCCGCAACCAGGGCCAGGCGAGCCAGATCAGGCCGATGCTCACCACCAGCCAGATCAGGCCGGCGAAAGCGCGGGGACGGGAAGACAGAGGGGAGGCATGCATATGCCTTCGACGGCAGCCAGCCCCGCAAATTCCCCGTCAGGCGGGCCTGCGCGCCACATCAAACGGCCCCGGCACCACTTTCGAAAGCACTCTCCGGCCGAACCATACGGGCTGGCGCCGGTCATACCCTGACTGTTTTCACTGCAATGAGGAGAAGCAATGGATTGTCCGGTGTGCCCGCAAACGCAACTCGTGATGTCCGAACGCCAGGGCATCGAGATCGATTACTGCCCGAAATGCCGCGGTGTCTGGCTGGACCGGGGCGAACTCGACAAGATCCTTGAGCGCTCCGTGGCAACCGCCCCGGCACAGCAGGCGGCGCCGATGCAGCAAATGCCGCAGCAAACCCCGCCCCCGCGACAGGAATACCAGCGCGGCCATGGCGACCGCGACCGGTACTATGAGCGCGAGCAGAAGCACTATAAGAAGAAGAGCATCTGGCACGAACTGTTCGACTGAAGCCGGATTGCTAGTGCCACTGGTTCCAGCACAACGTTTGTGTGCTCGCTCTCCCGCTTGCGGGAGAGCAACCGTGTCAAGTCGGCATGCTGTCGAGCAATTCGACCTTGTTCTTCCACACGTCGCTGGTGCGCAGCTTGTGCGTCATGTCGATGTCGTGAGACTTAATGCGGGCGTCCAACCACGCTATATGCTCCTTCAAACTCTTAAGTGCGACTGGCGGGGCAGTGGCAACCCATGCCTTCTCCTGCGCGCGCATCGCCACCAGTTGGCTGCGTCTATCCAGTAGATCGGCAAACTCGCGCTGCGCCTCGTCGGGCAGCGGCCGCGCCGGCGGGCGAATCTGCAGGGCGAAGCGTGCCAGTACCATCGCATCAAGCCGATCGGTCTTGGCCAGGATCCCGCAGGCCGAAGGCCCGGCTTGATGTCGTTTCTAGCTAAACCACCCCTCACCCCGGCCCTCTCCCCATGAGGGGAGAGGGAGAACACCTTGCTTAGGCTAGTTCGGGCGGCTTTGGCGCACCCAAAACCGTTGGCTTGCTGTCTGGGTGCTCCCAGCCCTCACGCCGCCTTGCGCCGGCGCCGCGAAGCTTCCGCGGCAGCATCGCGCAACTCAGGCGGCAAGGCACGCAATTCCACGGTGAAGAAGGCACGCTCGGCCGGCCGCAGCGCCGGCAACTGGGCGGCCAGCCGCTCCACCGCGGCACACGCTATGGCGGTAGCGCCTTGCTCGTGGGTGAGGTACCAGGCCGATTCGAGCAGCAGGTTGGCCAGCTGCAACGGCCCCAGCCTGACGTGGCCGGCGTCATGGTCTTCCAGCGCGAACGCAGCCACGGCGGACCAGCGCACGAAGCCCTTGGCCGGTGCGAACGGCGCGTGGAACGGCCGCAGTGCGTCGACAGCGTCGGCAACGGACAGCGGGCGCTGGCGGCGGAACGCGGCCATGCTGTCGTTGGCCCTGGCTGGCCGGTCGGACGGCGGGGTATCGGGCCCGCAGCTGCCGCGTGCGATGCGCAACAGGAAGATTGCGTTCCACGCCGTGCCACCGCCCACGCCGAACCGGTCGCAGATCCACTCCGACAAGCCCAGCCAGCGCATCGCCTGCCGCTGCACCGCGCTGGCGGACAAGGTGCGCGCGGCATCGACCAGGCCGTGCTGCCAGAACAGCCACAGGCACAGGCCGATATTGGCCGCGGCATGCTGCACGGCGTCGACGGAATCCGCCTCGTAGGCGGCCTGCAGCGCACCGGCGAAGGTATCCAGCGCCAGCTGCGTGGCCCGCGCCGTGCCGGCATGACCGGCGCGCATGGCATCGGCCTTGTGCAGCAGCGCTTCGAGGTTCAGCACTTCAAAGCGCACGCGCGGGTTGTAGCGCACCACCAGGCGCAGTTCCGGATCGGACTGCAGCCCTTCCAGGCCGGCACGCGCGCCGTCGCTGTCACCGCGGGTATAGCGTTCCCAGGCCCGCACGATATGCGCCATGGCGCAGAACGCGGGCGTCGCTGCGCCGGCCTCAGCCGCCTGCACCAGGCGGTCGACACGCCTGAGTGCCGCCCGGCTCTGATCGAGGCGGCCGCAGCGCCGCCACGCCAGGCTTTCCTTGAGCAATGACAGTGCTTGCTGGAATCCGTCGCCGGCACTGCGGCCTGCCGCGCGGAAGGACTCGGCCACGGCCGAGCCGTGCATGCCCGCGTGGCCGTCCTGCGCGCCGCGCATGGCCTGGGTCAGCTCGCTCCAGAAGGCCATGTCGCGCATCACGTAGCCGACGCCGTCCGGCTGGCCCGCCGGCGCCGCTTGCGGCCCCGTGGGAAAGCCAAGGCGGCGGGCCAGCGCGGCCGGGCCCAGCGTGCGCCCGTCCGCCACAAAGCGCAGGTGGCGCGCGCACGCTGCCGTGATCCAGAACGGCCCGCGGCTGCGCTGCGCCGGATTGGCCGCGGCCGGGTCGCGCTGGCGGTCGGCCCCCCATCCGACCACCACCTGCCAGCGCGCAAAGTCCGCGAACGCGCGCGACACCAGCATGCGCAGGTTGGCCGCCGTCGGGAAGGCGCTGCGCACCACCGCCGCGGTGACACCGCCCTCCCCGGTGCGATGCGCATGCCAGATGCGCGCCAGCAGCCAGACCGACTGGTAGCGCGCGGGTTGGCCGTCGACCCGGTACGGGGCCGACACGTCGATATGGATCGGAGCAGGCGTGGCTGGCATCAGGTAGGCAGGGATCGAGTGAAAACCGCTGGTGGCGCCCGTCATGTTACGCAAGTTACAGCCAACGCGGTTGGCCTTATCCGGACGCTCTCCTATGCTGCGCACCACGGTCCGGGCCCGGATTGCCATCCCCTCAACTCTTCTGCAAAGCCATGAACAAACATCTTGCTCGTCTGCTGACACCGATGGCGATCGGCTTCGGCCTGCTCGCCTCCACCCTGCCCGCCCTGGCGGCACCGAAAGAAGTCCCGCTGGATGCCGCGGCGCTGTTCCGCCAGGCCGATGCCACCGGCACCATGGTGATCTACGACCTGCGGCGCGACCGCATGCTGACCTACAACAAGCCGCGTGCGGCCACGCAGTACTCGCCGGCGTCGACCTTCAAGATCCTGAACTCGATGATCGGCCTGGAGAGCGGTGCCGTGGCCGACGTCGACCATGACAAGCTGCCGTGGGACGGCAAGGTCTGGCTGGTCGGCGGCAAGGTTGTCCTGCCCGACGCCTGCAACGCTGACGTGCCGCTGCGCGTCGCCTTCCCGAATTCGTGCGTGCCGGCCTACCAGGCGCTGGCGCGGCGGGTTGGCAGCGCGGCCTACCAGCGCTACCTGACCGCATCGCACTATGGCAATGCCAACAGCTCCGGCCAGGTCGACCGCTTCTGGCTGAACGGCACGCTGCAGATCTCCGCCTACCAGCAGATCGACTTCCTGAAGGGCGTGGTACAGCGCACGCTGCCGTTCTCCCCGACCACCTTCAAGGCCGTGGACGACATCACTGTGATGGAGCGCACCGCCGGCTACACCCTGCACGCCAAGACCGGGTGGGCCGATTCGGCCAAGCCCGCAGTGGGCTGGCTGGTGGGCTGGGTTGAGCGTGGCGACGACGACTACCTGTTTGCGCTCAATCTCGACATGGTGCAGCCCGAACACGCCAAGGCGCGCATGGAGATTGCGCGCGCGGCGCTGCGGCAGGCGGGGGCGTTGCCGGATTGACGCAGCCGAAGGCGCCCGCCGCACGTGCGGCCGCCTGCAGTGACTGCCCTCGGATATTCACACAGGCAATTTCTCCCCCGTATTTCAGATCCGTCTGATTTACCTGCCGACCCCGGATCGATAGCTTTGGCCGGCCGGCATTTCCCACCGCGTCGCCCGACGCAACCATTCCGTAGTGGGATCTGCCCGACGCCCATATGCAACGGGACAGCTAGACCTTTCCCACAATCCGGAGGTGAAATCCAATGAGAAAAATGGCAATGCCGGCAGCCCTGCTGTCGGCCATCGCGCTGCTGGCCGCCTGTGGCGGCGGCGGGGACGACGCAACGACCACACCGGCGGCACAAACGCCACCGTCCGAAAATAATCCGGCACCGGCACCGGCGCCTGCACCAAAGCCTGAGCCCTCGCCCGAAGCAGCACCGCAACCTGCACCCACTGGCGAGCTGCCGCCGAGCCTGAGCGCACCGCAACCGGGCTCGACGGCAGCGGTCGGCAATGGCAGCGAAGGTCTCTGGGTCGGCCTCATGAACGCCACGCTGGTCGACAACAGCGGAAAGTTCGTGCACGCGAGACTGACGGGCGTGCTGGCAGGCGCGTTCCAGTTTTCTGGCTCGGCCTGGACGCTGGGCCCCGGCACGCTGTACGAAACCGGCTTTGCCTACCCGGCCACCGGGGCCGGCACCATTACCCCGGGGCAGCGCTTTGACGGCAATTTCGTCGCCACGCCAAGCAACCCTATCAATTTGCTATCCGGTACCTATGATCCGTCCAACGCGCTAGCCGTGGACCAGGCTGCCATCGCCGGCAACTGGAAGCAAGACGGCTTTGCCATGCAGATCGATGACGCGGGCAACGTCACCGGTACCTATACCAGCGGCACCCGCATTTGCGACCTGCAGGGCACGGCAACGCTTGCCACCCCGGGATCGGCCAAGAACCTGTATGCGGTCAGGATCGTTGCCGAAAACTCCACGCAGCCGGGCAGCACCGGCTGCGCGCTGTCGACCGGCGTGCCGCACAACGGCTTTGCCGCGATCCGCCTGATGCCGGCCGACGGCAGCATCATCGTGAGCAGCAGCACGCGCTATGCACGCACGCTGGTGATGGCCGCCAGCACCGGGACCGGCGGGTACTTCACCATGCAGATGTCCAAACAATAAGCCCGCCCCCCGCAACGCCCCCGGGCGGTCCTCCTGCGGGCGGACCGCCGCTACCTTCTTCCTTCCGAGCCATGGCAGTGGCTTCCCGATCACCTGACACCCAGGCGGCGCATCCGCCCTCCGGGTTTCCCCGCGGTTGAGTTCTGCGCACCCATATCATTTAATTCAACATGAATTAATTAATAGCGGACGGAGACAAGATGACCGCATCCAAAGCGGGCCGTGGCGTGAATTCCGCCAGCCTGCGCCTGTACAACGAACGCGCGCTGCTGCTGGCGCTGCGCCGTGCCGGCGAGGCCTCCAAGGCTGACCTGGCGCGCATGGCGCAGCTGACCAATACGGCGGTGGGGAGCATCGTGCAGACCCTGTCCGAGGAAGGTCTGGTCGAACAGTCCGGGCGCCGCACGGAAGGCCAGCGCGGCCAGCCGGCCAGCCTGATCCGGCTGCAGCCCAAGGGCGCCTTCGGCATTGGCGTACGGCTGGACCGCGGCAGCATCGAGGTGGTGATGGTGGACTTTGCCGGCCATATCCTGGCCAGCCGCGCCCACCAGCTGGTCCTGCCCCACCCTGACCAGGCGCTGGAAATGGTGCGGCACGATATTGCCGAGCTGCGCGCCCTGCTCACCCCCGCCGAACAGAAGCGCCTGCTGGGCATCGGCGTGGCGCAGCCCTATAACCTGGGTGCCTGGCTGCGCGAGCTGGACGTGCAGGGCGAAGCCTTCCAGGCAAGCTTCCGCGCCTGGGACCAGGCTGACTTCCCGGCAATGCTCAACGCCGCCACCGGCTTGCCGGTCTTCGGCGAGAACGACGGCACCGCCGCCGCGGTGGCCGAACTGTTCTACGGGCGCCACCATGCCCGGCATTTCCTCTATGTCTTCCTTGGCCCCGCCATCGGCGGCGGCGTGGTGCTCAATGGCGACTGCGTGCGCGGTGTCTCCGGCAATGCCGGCGATATCGCGATGATGCCGGTGCCGCCCAGCACCCTGCCCTCCGCGCCGGTTGCCACCGGCACCGGCAAGCGGCGCGACATCCTGATCTCGCGCGCGTCGCTCAACGCCCTGACCCGCCACCTGCGCCACCACGGCGTGGTGGTCAACGGCCATGCCGACCTGCAGCGCCAGGTCGAGCTGGGCCACCCCGCGGTCGAGGAATGGATTGCCGACTGCGTCGATGCGCTGGCGCCGGCGCTGCAGTCCGCCCTCGCCGTGCTCGACGTGCCGCTGGTGATCTTCGATGCCGATATCGACGGCGGCCTGGTCGCCACGCTGATTGCGCGCCTGCAGCAGGTGCTGGATGAAAGCGCCCCCGAAGCCCGCGCGCCCGCCACCGTGGTGCGCGGCTGCTTTGGCGCCAACGCCGGCGCGGTGGGTGCCGCGTCGCTGCCGATGTTCATGAACTTCTCGCCGCGCGCCGAACTGCTACGGGGCGCGTCTGCCATCGTTCCGGAGGCCGGCCATGCCATTGTCTGAAGCACCGCGTACCTCGCCCATGGCAGCGCACCTGCATGGCGGCCATGCGGGCCCAGCGCCGCTGCTTGAACTGCGCAATATCTCCAAGACCTTCCCCGGCGTGAAGGCGCTCAGCAACATGGAGCTGACCGTCTACGCCGGCGAAGTCCATGCCCTGATGGGCGAGAATGGCGCCGGCAAATCCACGCTGATGAAGATCCTGTCCGGCGCCTACATCGCCGACCCGGGCGGCGAGTGCCGCATCGCCGGCAAGCCGGTGGCCATCGACGGCCCGGCCACGGCGCGCGCCCACGGCGTGGCCGTGATCTACCAGGAGCTGAGCCTGGCGCCCAACCTGAGCGTGGCCGAGAACATCTACCTGGGCCGCCACCTGCACCACCGCGGCATGGTCAACCGCGCCGCCATGGCGCGCGCCTGCGAGGCCACGCTGGCCCGGCTGGGCGCGGACTTCACGCCGCAGACGCCGGTGCATACGCTGTCGATCGCGCAGCGCCAGCTGGTGGAGATCGCGCGCGCGGTGCATTTCGAGACCCGCATCCTGGTGATGGACGAGCCCACCACGCCGCTGTCCACCCGCGAGACCGACCGCCTGTTCGCCCTGATCCGCCAGCTGCGCGCCGAAGGCATGGCCATCATCTATATCAGCCACCGCATGGCGGAAATCGATGAGCTGGCCGACCGCTGTGGGGGGGTGAGTGGTTTGGCACAAAACAAAAACGGCCCGAAAAGTCGAAAAAGCCAATAGACACAAGGATTTGCAGCCGAAACCGGCTTCCGGGCAATTTGGCACAAAATCGGCAGAATCGAGCCATTCATAGGCGCAGATTGCGCGCGCTTTGGCACAGGACCACTCACCTTTCGCATCACTCCCCCGGCTTTCTGTCCATTACCGCACGATAGAGCTTCCCGACCTCGTCATTCGACAGGTCGATCATGGACACCTTCCCGAATACCTTGCGCATGTAGTTGAGCCGCCAGCGGTCGCACCGCAGCTCCTTGCACCGTGCGTGAATCGCCTGGATGCGGCGATCGCGCCAGCCCGGCGACTTTGTTGCGCCAGGCATGCCCTCCAGCCTCGCACGCCAACGCACCAGATATGTCTCGGCGCGATCGAACAGATCCGCGGAGATCTCGGCGTAGGAATTGACGTCCATATGGGCGTTAAGCTTGCGCATGACCATGGCTGGCGTCACGTGGTGCTCGTCCAGAACCCTTGCCACGCCTACGATCTGGTCCCGCAGATCAAGAAGCCGGCGCTTCTGCACAGCGTCTAGGACGCCATTGCCCGTCTGCACGACGGTGACCTTTGGGCGAACGTTGTAGACGTTGTGTACGTTTCCGTTGCCCACAAAGACAGTGCCACCACTGACGGTGACATTCGGTATGACCTGCCTTGGCGACTCTTCGTGCGCCGACCCTGGATTTTCCCCGACCAGTCTGGCCCAGGCGTCGGCGAACCGGCGCCCTTTTTCTTCGACTACCACCTGCAATACCTCCTGAGCGGCCGAAGTCAGGAGCATGGCACCTTCCACCGGCCGCACTATGGAAGGGCCAGTTGTTGTTCTTGTTATCGACTGCTGTTGAGCCGGCATTAACCGGTCCCGATGATGCTGAAAACGTCAGGCGACCAGCCTCAGAATTCGCTCGACGCTAGGCCCTTCGGCTCTGCCAGTCTCGACGATGTAGTCGTAAAGCAGCGCGGCCAGCTCGGCTTTCTTCTTTGAACTCACGCGCTTACCGGTTGCTGCGATTTTCTCCTCAAGCCTATCTAGGACGACCTCGAGCAGTTCGACATCCAGGGGGCTCGGTGGGATATGGGCGCCAGCGCGGGCATCGCTCAGAAGCATTTCACCTTCCCCGGAGAGCAGCCAGTCCACGCTGATCCCAAGGGAATACATGCTCGCAAGGATCTGTCCACCTGGCACACTTTTTCCAGCCTCGTTGGCCTGTAATCCTGTCTTGGAGGCACCGATACGGTCAGCCAAAGCCTGCTGAGACAAGTGAAGCGCCATCCGCGCCTGCTTCAGGCGCGCGCCTACCGCGACCGGGTCAGTTCGCGTCGCACTATCGCTCATGTCGTCATCCCCCGTAGTGCGACACGTTTGTCGCACTTTCGCCTCGTTGTCGCACTTCCGGAAATCTCCTTTTCATTCAAGGAGATATGAAATATTCGGCCGGCCGACTCAAAAAAACCAAGTGCGACACGTTTAGTGGTGTTGAATGGCACTAAATTTAGTGTTATGTTTGACCCCATGGACACGTTAAACACCTCAAAAAAACCAGCCCTCGCTGACCGCGAGGACTGGCATCGGGTCGATATCAAAGCCGCTCTGGAGAAGGCAGGGTACTCCTTGCGCCAACTCAGCCTGCAGCAGGGTTATGCCCCCGGCTCACTCAAGGCCACGTTGGACAAGCCCTGGCCCTGCGCCGAGCGACTCATCGCCGCTGCAATCGGCGTACCCCCCTCCGAAATCTGGCCCAGCCGCTACGACGCCAACGGCAATCCCAAGAGCGGCCGGAATCAACGCGGCCTTGGCCGCTGGTCTACCCGTAAGTCTATCAGCGCACTTAACCATCGCAATGTTGAAAGCGCGGTGGCGGCTTAACCACGTCCCGTCCCAAGGATTTGACATATGAAACGGCGAGCAAATCAGGCGAAGGCGAGCAATCAGCTGGAGCTGTCCTTCTATGAAGTCCCCCCGCAACCCAAGAACGAGGCAGGCAGCTTGGATATTGCAATGAACATCCGCGAGGCCCTGGTCGACACCCTGGCTGGCGCGGCCGGCCGCGGTATGGATCGGCATGACGTGGCGGCACAGATCTCCCGGCTTGCCCACTACGACATCAGCAAAAACATGCTGGATCGTTACTGCGCGCCGAGCGCCGAAGGCTGGCGTTTCCCTGCGGAGGCAATTCCGGCTCTGGTGGTGGCCACCGGCGACTACCGTCTTCTGGAGATTCTGGCCGCCGCTTGCGGCTGCAAGGTCTACCGCGGCCAGGAAGCCATGCTGGCGGAGATCGGCGCACTGACGCTCCAGGAGCGCACGGTTAAGGACCGGCTGGCGGAGCTACGTCGTACGGTTCCGAAGTCGGTGCTGGATCGCCTGATTGACGAAGAAGTGAAGCGCCAGGGGAGCCGTCAATGAAGCTGAGCATCCGTCAGATTGCGTCGGCATTAGGCGTGACCACTGAAGCTGTGGGAAGGCGATCAAGGCAAAGTCGCTGGCCATTCGTAACTGAGCCAGTCCGCGGTGGCCAGCGCAAGGTATTTAGCCTTGCAGACCTCCCAGCAGACATTCAGGAGGCGATCCGGCGCCAGGCTTCGGGCAGCGATCGCACTCATCAGCGCCCCGACTCTCAATCAGTATCACCCCAAACTGCTGGGCTTAACACCCTTGTGGAACTGCTCGTGGAGCGAGTTGCGGACCGAGTCGTGGAGAAGATCGTCGCTCGATTTGCAGAAATGGCATTGAAGCAGCGCGGGGACCAGGCATGAATGTCTGCTTTGACCAAATCGCTGCTGCGCTGGACATTTCCAAGCGGTCTGCGGAACGCCTTGCGATGCGGGATGGCTGGCCATTCAGCTTGCAGACGGTTCGCGGGGGCCATCAAAAGGTCTTCTCCGTTGCTGTCCTGCCTGCCGAAATCCGGCGAAAGATTGAGCGACGCTTGGACATCGATGCGCGTGCGGATGCTGCTGCGGTTGTAGACGCTGTAGTTGCCCATGTCCGCCAAACGGCTGCCGAGAAGGCCGAGCAGCGCCGCCTGCAGGGCGAGGCCAACCTCAAGAAGCTCCTGGACAGCATGTCGGAGGGTGTTAAGTCCCGCCTGGACGCCCGCTTCGCGGTCGTCCGCAGCTGGGAACAATGGTTCGCCGCGGCCCAGCCGATGACCCGCTCAGTCAGCTGGGAGGCCTATGCGCAGGCCTACAACGCCGGTGAGCTGCCGGTTGCCCACGAAGTCATCGTCGTCTTTCCGAAGGTGTCTGCCCGCTCGGTCCAGCGCTGGGTGCTGGACTTCGAGCGCGACGGCATGGCCGGTCTCATTGATGAGAACGACGGGCGTCTTCGCAAGGATGTCAACGTGTTCACCACCCAGCCGATGCTGGAGAAGGTGACGATCGCGCTGCTGATCGAGCGCCCGCACCTGGGTGTGCAGAACCTGCTGGACCTGATCGAAGCGTCCGCCAAGGATCCGAAGACCAGCGCGCTGCTGTTTAACGTGCCGACGTACCACCAGGCGTATCGCTTCCTGAAAGCCTGGAAGGCGAAGAATGCCGAGCTTTTCGTCGCGGCCACGAACCCCGACGAGTGGAAGAACACCAAGATGGTCGCGTTTGGCGACGCCTCGGCTGGCATCGTGCGCCTTAACCAGCGCTGGGAAATGGATGCCACGCCGGCAGACTGGATGCTGACCGACGACGACGGCCGTCAGCGCCGCTATAGCGCCTCGGTGGTCATCGACGTGTTCAGCCGCCGCATGATCGTCGTGCTGTCACCGACCCCGAAGACCGAGACGCACAAGTTCGCGCTGCGCCTGGCGCTGTTGGCCTGGGGCGTGCCGGAGGAGATCGTCACTGACAACGGTAAGGACTACCAGAGCGCCGACTTCCAGGAGACGCTGCGCCAGTTGCAGATCCGGCACGTCACCACCAATCCGTTCTCGCCCTGGGAAAAGCCCCATGTCGAGCGGGGCATACAGACCCTGCTGCACTCCAACCTGGAGGCGCTCTCTAACTTCGTCGGCCACAACGTGGCTGAGCGGTCCGCCATCGAGGCCCGCCGGACTTTCGCCGACCGCCTGTTCAAGAAGGACCAGGTCGTCGAGCTGGCACTGCCTGCGGCAAAGCTGCAGGCGCTGATTAACGATTGGCTGGCTGGCACCTATGAGCATCGGGAGCACGGCGGGCTGGAGGCTACGCCGTTCGCGGTCGCCGCATCGTATCGCGGTGAGATCCGCCGCATCGCCGACCTGCGCGCCCTGGACATCCTGCTGGCCCAGCCGGCCGGCAAGGGCACTTATGTCGTCACGAAGAAGGGTCTGACGATCGAGGGCGCCAACTATATCGCCCCCGAGCTGGCGCTGTATGTCGGCCGGGACGTCGCCGTCCGTCAGGGCGAAGACCTGGGCGAGCTGGTGGTCTACCACGACGGCGAATTCGTCTGTGTCGCAGTCTGCCCGGAGCGCACCGGCGTGTCCCGCAAGGAGATCGCCGCCCACGCTCGCGAGCTGCAACGCGCCAACGTTCAGGAGCAGCGCAAGGCCGCGAAGGCGGTCAAGGTCAACCCCGACCAGGCGTTGGAATCCCTGCTGCGCACCCGCGCGGAAGCCGCCGGCAAGCTGGCCACGCTGCCCAACCCGACGGTCGTGCACGAAACCAGTGCGCTGGCCGCAGCGGGCGCCGCGCACCGCGCGCTGTCCGGCCGAACCATCGCCGCGGCGGTCCCGGCCGACCTGCAACGAATCCTCGACGGCCGGAAGCGGGCCGAATCCACCCCGGCGGACGTGCCGCCGCCGGCCACCAACGTCCACGCCATCCCGGAGACCGCGCAGCTGCGCTTCCGGAAGTGGCTGGAGCTGGACCAAATCGTCGCCAACGGAGGAGCGATCGATGATCCACGCCTGATTCGCTGGTACGGCACGTACCCGCAGACGCCTGAGCATGCGTCCATGAAAAAACGCCACCTGGAAGCAACCCAGGCGGCGTCGTCCAACGGTGCCGGCACGGTAGCAGCCGTCCGGCACGCCTTCCTGTAACCCCAAAAAGGCAAATTCATTATGTCCAAAAACACCAACGCAGGCAAACCTGCGACCGCCAGGCTGCCCAGCGGCGTCGCCAATATCGGCACACTGGATCTGGTGTCCGCCACCCTGGAACGCCTGGATACCCGCCGCTCGGGCCTGCCCGGCATGGCCGTTCTCTACGGCCCGGCCGGCTGGGGCAAGACCTTCGCGACCAACGTCTTGGCCATCGAGAGCCGCGCGTACTACGTCCAGATGCGCAGCGCCTGGCGCTCCAAGACCCTGCTGGAGAAGATTCTCTTCGAGATGGGTGTTAAGCACGGCCGCGCGACGGTGCCCGATCTGCTGGACATGGTATGCGAGCAGTTGAGCACCTCGGGGCGGACGCTGGTCCTCGACGAATTCGACTACGCCACCAAGTCGGACAGCCTGATCGAGCTCGCCCGCGACATCTACGAGGGTTCGCAAGGCTCCCTGCTGCTGGTGGGCGAAGAGTTGCTTCCCAAGAAGCTGGAGCGCTGGGAGCGCTTCCACTCGCGCGTCCTGACCTGGGCGCCCGCGCAGCGCGTCACCCTGTCCGACGCGGTCCAGCTCGCGGCCATCTATGCCCCGAATCTGCCGATTGCCGAAAACGTCCTGGCACGCCTGGTTGAACTCGCGAATGGCTCGGTCCGCCGCGTGTCGGTCAACCTGACCCAGTTGCATGAGCACTGCCTGACCTACGGCGCCGAGGCCTGCACGATGGCCGAGCTCGACCAGGTCGCCATCTACACCGGCCGCTCGCCGGATCGGAGGGCGTGATGAACGCCGGAACCTTGACCCTCTCGACGTTCGATCACTGCCGCTACCAGATCGGACGCACAGACGCACCGGAGCTCAAAGCCCGCGGCGTGATCCAGACCACGGTGCAAAGCGAGCCGGCTGCTGTCCTGCTGGACCTGACCCTGACCGGCACCCGTCGGCACCAGCGCGTCATGGCCACGGTGCTGCTCCTGCCGCCTGACCTGGACGGACTGATCGGTCAGCTGATCGCCGTTCGCGAAATGCTCCACCGGCAACAGGGAGAGAAGCATGGGGCGTAAGCGCACTGAGCTTGAAATGAAGGGTGGCAAGTCCCCCCGCCAGCGCATTTGGGAAGCCATTCGCGCCAATCGCAAGGGCTTCACCCTGGAATCGATCGCGGAGGTCGTTGGCGGTCTCGAAGTCAGCATCGGGCACTACTTCCGCGCCCTCGATGCGGCCGAAATCATCGAAGTTATCGCAGAAGAGAGGGTCGGCAAGCTGGGCAAGCGCAAGACCTACCGTCTCGTCCGCGATAACGGTGTTGAGGCACCTCGCGTGAAGCGCGACGGTACCCCGGCCGTCCATGGGGCCGGTTACCAGGCCATGTGGGGGACGATGCACCGGCTGTTCGAGCGCAACGACTTCTCCTGTGCCGAGCTGGCCAGCTTTGCGAGCACGGCCTCGGTGACGGTTGCCGAGTCGTCTGCCACGAAGTACGTGAAGGCGCTGCACGCGGCCGGTTATCTCGACCGCACGCAGGACGCGATCTCGGGTGGCCGCAACCCCAACGCCCGCCAGGCGCGCTACCGGCTCAAGCCGTCGAAGTACTCGGGGCCGCGCGCGCCGATCATCCAGCGCCCGCAGACCGTCTACGACGCCAACCAGGGCCGCATCGTGTGGACCGACATGAAGGAATTCGAAGATGCCGAATGACAGCACGTCCCGCCCGGCGTACATGAGCGCGCCGTGGTTCGAACAGCTGGCGCGCGAGGTTAAGGCGTCCACGCAGGCCAAGGTGGCCGAGCGAATGGGCATCTCCCGCGTGACGCTGAGCATTTTCCTTAACGGCAAAGGCGAATACGGCAACGGCGGTGCGAAGCCGGACCGCATGGAGCTGCGCTATCGCAAGGCATTCGAGCAGCTCCTGTGCCCGCACGACGGTGCAACCGTCGGCGTGCAGCACTGCCGCATCAAGGCCCTGGGCACGCCGCCAACGCACAACCCGCTGCAACTGGGCCACTGGAAGGCATGCCAGGCCTGCCAGTTCAAGCCGGCGCCGGAGGAGAAGGTGGAACTGATCCGCCGGCCTCGCGCGCTCAAGCAGGAGCTGCCCATGGCCGCACTCGACACCAAGACCTTGCCCCTTCCCGAAGTGGGCGCACCGCAGATCCAGCCGACTATCGAGGAGCTCGCATGAACCGCACCAACCGCACCGTCCTGCTCAAGCGCCAACGTGGCGCCATCGTCCTGCCTGCTGCGCTGCGCTTCGAAGGTCCGATTGCCCAGGAACTGCGCGACGGCCTGTCCCGCGCTGCAGCAGAGATCCGCCGCATGGCAACTCGGGTGCGCATTCGCCGCGAACTGCGCCGCATCGACCTGGAGGAGATCCGGGCCATCCGCGAGGTCGACTGGTTGCGCGAAGAGCTGGTCCAGCAGGAACGCAACTTGTCCTGGCTGGAATTCGAGCACCGTGAGCGCCGTGAGATCCTCACCGCCCGCCTGCAACACCTGGCCGAGGTGTCGCAATGAAGCCGCGCTCCTCATTCCTCGCGTTCCTGCACACCCGCCTGGGCATCCTCGTCTGGACGCTCCTGGTGGCCGTGCTGGCCTATCAGTTCGGCCAGACCTCCAACCAGACGCAGGGTGTTAAGTCCACCCGTCCGCGTGTGATCGCCTGAAAGGACCCATCATGACCAACAAGCAAATCATCATCGCTGCGATCCAGGCCCGGCCCGGCATCCGCACGCCGGAGCTCGCCGAAGAAACGGGCATTGACAATCCCCGCTCCTACATCGCGATGGAGATCGACCGCGGCGAGATCCTGGTAGAGCCAATTTCATCGGAGCTGGGTGGCCGTCCGATCAATACCTACCGCATCAACCCGGCCCTCCCGCCCGACGAAACGCTCAACCCGCGCCAGCGCGTGGTTAAGGCGCGCGCATCGGCGCCGGCGACCGAAGCTGCGTTCAGCGCAGCGCTGTCGTCCCGCGGCGATCTGCACATCAGCGACGGCCGCAAGACCGTACAGCTCTCGCCATCGCAGACCGCGGATCTCATCGCCTACCTGGACCGCATCAACGTCGACCAGGTCATGAAGGCCGCGGGGGTCGCCTGATGCCGCTGCCGACCTTCCGCTGCCCGGTGTGCCGGAACGCGCTGACGCTCGATGTCGTGTTCGCACACGACGGCGTGCGCGACGCAATCCTGCACCTGGTCAATACGCACCCGGAGGCCGGCCGGCTGCTGCGGCCCCTCCTGGCCTACGTCGGCCTGTTCGCGCCGGTGAAGACCGAGATGCGCTATGAGCGCGTCGCGGCCCTCCTGGGCGAGCTGGTTCCGATGATCCATGCCGGTACGGTCTGCGATGCGCACGGCCAGACCTGGCCCGCGCCGCTCGACTACTGGCGCCAGGCCTTCGAGGAGATGGTAGCCAGGCGCGATGCTGGCAGCCTCAAGCTGCCGCTCAAGTCGCATGGCTACCTGACCGCCATCGTCGCCGGCATGTCGAACAAGGCTGCGGCGTCGGCCGAGCGCAGGACCGAAGCGCAGCGTGCCGGCCATGCTGGCGCGGGAACTCCGACTGCGCGCATGCAGCCGGTGACCGTGGCCGAGCCCGCTCCGCGCACCCCGATGTCCGAGCAGGCCCGTCAAGAACTCCTCCGCGCGGCCGGAAGCCGGCGCGCGGACACCATCGGAGAGAACCAATGAGTACGCAAAGCAAGGCCGTCTTTCAGCGCGCCTGCATGGACGACAACGTCAACTGGTCGCCCGAACTGGAAAAGCTAGCCATCGGCTACCTGAGCATGCTCGACATCATCGTGTCGACCAACGACCCATTGTCGGCCTACGAGTGCGCGGCGATCGCCTCTGGGCTCACCAATTTTGCGGTCAATGTGGGCTGGATCTCGCACCATTCCTATCAAGCCCTCGTGGCGAACACCAAGCACGTGCGCGCGCAGGCCATGGCCAAATGGGCCGGTCAAACGGTCTTCGTTAAGGCGGGCGCCGTTGCCGCTCCCGCCACGACCCACTAACAGCATTCAACAACGAATTGGAAATCGAAATGACGCACGCAGCAATTGATACTCCGGCCGGCTACATGCAGGACGCCCACGGCCGGCTGGTCCCCGAGAACATGGTTAAGCCCATCGACCGCGCCCGCGACCAGGTTGTTGGCGAACTGATTGCGCTTGCCAAGGCAGAGAACGCAGCCCTGGCGGCGTTGAAGAAGCGCGTCTTTGGCGACGCCGAAGCCTTCATCTCGATGTCGGCAGAGGAGTACGGCGCCAAGGTCGGCGGAGCCAAAGGCAACGTCACGCTGTACAGCTTTGACGGCAAGCACAAGGTGCAGATCGCCCGCGCGGACAACATCACCTTCGACGAGCGCCTGCAGGCCGCCAAGGCGATGATCGACGAGCTCCTCGCCGAGTGGACCGAAGGCTCGCGGCCGGAGATCCAGGCAATCATCCAAGGCGCCTTCGACACCGACAAGGAAGGCAACTTGAACACCGGCCGCATCTTGTCGTTGCGCCGCCTGGACATTCAGGACGCCCGTTGGAAGCAAGCCATGTTTGCTATCAGCGACAGCGTCCAGGTGATTGGCACCAAGACCTATGTGCGCTTCTACGAGCGAATCGGCGATACCGAAAAGTACCAGCCGATCTCCCTCGACATCGCCAGCATCTGAGGGAAGCCATGGCAACCACGAAGAATGCTCCCATGTGCGTCGTCAGCATTGGCTACCAGGACTTCCTGATGACGGTCTCCGTCGGCATGAAGGTCGTCGAACTCATGTCGAAGGCAGTCGAATGCGAGTCGCGCGGTTACCCACGTGAGGTACTCATCCGAGACCAGCCCCAGGTCGGCATGGAAACCGTCAAGGCAAGCCAGATCCGCCAGCGGCCGGCACCCATTGACGATGACCTCACGCTGGAGAACAACCCGAGCCCCGTGCTCCGACTGCGCTAAGCGTTAAGTCCGCACCGGGGCGGCTCCAGACCCGGACACATCTCTCACCCTAGAAGGAAATCGCACCATGAACAAGACCGACCTGATCGCCCACATCGCCAATGAAGCCAAGCTGAATAAGAGCGAGGCGGAGCGCGCCTTGAATGCCGTCATCAGCGGCGTCACCCATACCCTGGCCGGCGGCGGCACGGTCGCCATCACCGGCTTCGGTGCATTCGCAGTGGCCAACCGTGCGGCACGTGTCTCCCGCAACCCGAAGACCGGCGAATCCATCCAGGTGCCAGCATCGCGTGCCCCGAAATTCAAGCCTGGCAGCAACCTGAAGGCAGCGGTCGCCTGATGGCATGACGCGAAACACCCGCCGCGGCGGGTGTCTGCCAGGCGTGGTGGCCCGGCACTGATGAGCAGCCAACAACAACAGATCAGAAGGGTTAAGAAATGAAAGAGCTGATTCTCGCTGGCGCAATGCTGGTCTCGATGCTTGTGATTGCCGGCGTCGCCGTCATCGGTGTTAAGCGCTACGACAGGAAGAATGAGCGCAACGATACCGAGTGACATGCGGAACGAAACCACCAACTCACTGTCACTTCGCTAGCACCGACAACACACTACTGACATGCTCGATCGCGCCATTCTCGCCAAGATCCACGTCGCCAAGAAGCAGCTGGCGATGGAGGATGACGCCTATCGCGCAATGCTCCAGTCAGTGGCGGGCGTGCAGTCCGCGAAGGACCTGACCGTCGCGCAAGCCGAGAAGGTACTGGCGCATCTGCGCAAGTGCGGTTTCACACCGGCTGCGAAGTTCGGGCGCCGCCCCACGCCGCCGCGTGATCGTCAGGCGATGGTCAGCAAGATCGAAGCGCTGCTGGCCGAAGGCAAGCGCCCCTGGTCGTACGCCGATGCCATGGCCCGCCGCATGTTCCAGGTCGACAAGATCGACTGGTGCACTCCTGACCAGCTCTGGCGCATCGTGGCCGCGCTGCAGATTGATGCCAACCGCCGGGGCTAACATGGACCTGTCAGACGTTAAGAATCTGCTGCCCGCCCTGATTCGCGCCGTGGTTGATGCCATCGGCATCGCGGCGGCCCTCAAGCTGGTGGAGCAATTCGGTGGTTCGACCTTCCCGGTGCCAATGCGCAAGAACGCGGCCGGCAAGATCCGGTACCAGGTCCTGGCTGAGGCGGTCGGCGAGGAAGCGGCGTCGCGTCTTGTGCAACTGCTCGGCGGCCAAGAGATCTATGTCCCGCTGTGCTCGATGGCGTTGCGCGAGCTGCGTGATCGCGAGATCCGCGCCGACTTCGACCAGATCACGCGAGAGCACAGCGCCCTGCATGCAGTGGCTACGCTGGCCGTGCGCTTTCGCATGTCTGACCGCCAAGTGTGGCGGATCTTGAACCAGACCGATCGAGATGGACCACCGGTGCAATCGCAGGCTACACTGTTCTGATCGCCGCAAATTGACGTTAAGCCCCGCCCCGTGCGGGGCTTTGTCTTTTCCGACTGCTGACACCGAATGAGGTAATCACCTCGCGTGCGCACCAGCAGACTGGCACCTACATCATTCGTCACATGTAGGGGCATACCGTGCAACCACGCGGCATCCGCAACAACAATCCGGGCAACATCCGCTGGGGCGACGGCTGGCAAGGTCTGGTCGCGCCCCACATGCGCACCGACAATTCCTTCTGCCAGTTCACCGAGCCGAGCTTCGGCATCCGTGCCATCTGCAAGGTCCTGCTCAACTATGGCAGCAAGACCGGGCAGCCCGGCATCGGCGCGCCCGGCATCGACACGGTGCGCGAGATCATCAGCCGCTGGGCGCCGCCCAACGAGAACGACACCGAGGCGTACATCGCCAGCGTGGCGCGCGCGCTGGACGTCCATCCCAACGCCCACATCGACACTACCGAGCCCCGCATCATGCGCGGCCTGGTGGTCTCCATCATCCGCCACGAAAACGGCCAGCAGCCTTACAGCCCGGCCCTGATCGACAACGCCATGCGGATGGCCGGCATCGTATGACGCGCCTGGCCGATCTCATCACCGACGCGAACACGGGCAGGTTGTCCCATACCAAGCTGTGGCCGAACGTGGCCAACCTGGTGGCGACGGTCCTGTTCGTTCGCGCCGGCTGGCTCAACCAGCTCACCACCGAAGTGTGGTGGGCATACCTGGGCTGTGTCGGCGGCTACACCGCCATCATGCGGCTCGCCCAGGTGGCGCGCGAAAGGAAGGCCAATGATCCAGCTTAGCCGCCTCGAAGCCATCGTCGTGGGCGTTCTCGCGCTCCTGGCCGGCTTGACCCTCGGCGCCCCCGTAGGGCTGTGGTACGGCACCAGCCGCGCCACGGCGATTGGCGATAGCCGCATCGCCGAGCTGAAGGGGCAGTATGCCGACGCCAATCGAAAGGCTACCAAGGAAGCCGCAGACCGCCTGAAAGAAGAGACGGAACGCGGTAACCGCCTGAGCGCAGACCTTACCCAGGCTGAGAGCCAGATTGATTCGCTTTCCCAGCATCTCCATACGAGGGTCGACCGTGTCACAACCGTCTATCGTGAAGCGCCTGACGCGGCGCTCAAGCCTGTTCCTCAGTGCATCTTTACTCGCGGCTGGCTGCGGGACTACAACGCCGCCATCGGCGCTGCAGTGCCCGCCGCCGGCGAAGGCGCCAGCGCACCTGCTGAAGCGCCCGCTGCCGGCGTCACCGCTGATGGAGACGACGAGCTCGCCGCGGCCGGCATCGACTCCCGGTCGATCCTGAGCCACCACATCGACTACGGCGCCCGCGCGCGCAAGCTGGAAGAGCAGCTGAACCGTCTGATCGACTACGAAGAGGGCAAGGATGCTCAGTAATCGCGCCCTGGACCATGCGGCTGCCATCGAGTTGGCGGACCGGGAGAAGGCCATCAGCGAGGTTCGCGCCCGTGTGCGGAGTGGCCCGTCGGCCGAGTTCTGCCAGGACGAGACCTGCGGCGAGCCCATTCCCGAGGCGCGCCGCCTGGCGGTGCCGGGCTGCCGCTACTGCATCGACTGCCAGGCGCGCCTGGAACAACATTTCTCTCCCCGGAGATACGGATGAACGACAAGGAACAGTCGCAGGCCCTCGGCCGCATCGAAGGCAAGATGGACATGATGCTGCAGAACCAGAAGCGCCAGGACGACAAGCTGGAAGAGATGGACGGCCGCCTGCGCGCTGTTGAGGTTAAGGCCGCGACCAGTGGTGCCGTGGCCGGTGCGCTGGCGTCCGTCTTAACCTCGGTCGGCGTGGCCATGGCCAAAGTCAAGCTGGGCCTGTAAGCAGCATATGGCCCACGACAAGGCAACCCGCGACAAGGTCCGCAGCGCATTCGTGTTCGATCGCCTCACCCTTGAGGTGGCATCGATGAAGGCCGGCGTTTCCTATGGCACCGCCCGACGGTGGAAGACGGATGCGCGGACTGCGGGCGACGATTGGGACAAGGCCCAGGCTGCGCAGCTGATGGCCGGCGGCGCGATCGAAGACATCGCCCGCCAGATGCTGGCCGGCCTGGTGACCCAATACCAGGCGTCGATGGACGCCATCGCTAAAGACGCGGATCTGCAGCCTGGCGCGAAGGTCCAGATGCTCTCCAGCCTGGCCGATGCGTACAACAAGACCATCTCGGCCAGCAAGCGCATCCTGCCCGAGACGTCCGAGCTGGCCACGGCCATGGACGTGCTGCAGCGCATGGCGGCGTACGTTAAGGATCGCCACCCGCAGCACATCAAGGCGTTCGCTGAGATCCTGGAGCCCTTCGGGGCCGAGCTGAGCAAGGCCTATGGCTGAGAACCTGACCGACCGCGAATTCAAGAAGGAGCTGGCGCTACTCTCTGCCCAGCTCCTTCGCGATATTGAGGCCCACCAATCCGGCCTGGACGCCAGCCCCGAAGCGATCGCCAAGCGGCGGCGCCGCGTGCTCAAGGACGGCGACTTCCAGTTCTTCGCCTACACCTACTTCCCGCACCACATCCGCGGCACGCCTTCGAGCTTCCAGGGGCATTTCTGCCAGCGCTTCCCTCGGCTGCTGGAGCAGCCCCGCGGCGCCCTGGAATGGTGGGTGGCGCCCCGCGGCGAAGCCAAATCCTCCCTGGCCACCAAGATCGGGCCGGCGTACTGCGTGGTGCGCGGCCTGCTGCAGCGCCCTGAGATCCAGCAGGAAATCGGCTGGGAAGGTCCGCTGCCGCCGTTTATCGACTACGTCATCCTGCTGGGCGCCGAGACCAAGCTGCCTGCCAAGCTGATCGAGGTTGTTAAGACGGAGCTGACGGCGAACGCCATGCTGCTGCTGGACTTCCCCGAAGCCTGCGGCAGCACCACGCTATGGCGGATCGGCGAAGCCGTCTTCAACACCAACGTCAAGCTCGAATCGTTCGGTGCAGACCAAGCCATCCGCGGCACGTTCCACGGCGCCAGCCGCCCGAAACTGCTGATGGGCGATGATCTGATAACCGATGCCGAGGCCAAGAGTCCCACGGAGCGCGCCAACCGCTGGAACTGGCTGACCAAGGCCATCGACTATCTGGGCCCGCCAGATGGCAGCGTTAAGTATGCCGGCGTCGGCACCGTCCTGGACAAGGACGATCCGATCTCGCGCGCCAAGAGGACCATCGGCCATGTCGTGCATCACTTCCGCGCGATCGAGCAGATGCCGACCAACATGGATCTGTGGGCGCAGTGCGAGGAGCTGATGCGCAACCACGACCGCGCGGTCATCGAAGAGGCCTCGCGGGACGGCCGCGTCGTGCCCGAGGATGAGCTACCGTCGTACCGGTTCTACCTGGCGAACAAGCTGGAGATGGATGCCGGGGCGCGTATCTCCTGGCCGTCGGTGCGCCCGCTCTTCTGGCTGATGCGCCAGCGGGCCAAGGCACTCAAGGCATTTAACACTGAGCTCCAGGGGGACCCGCGCACCGACGAAGACAAGGTCTTCGGCAACATCACCTACTGGGTGAAGCGCCTGGATCACTGGATGATGTTTGGGGCTTGTGACCCGTCCATGGGCGCCAATGAAAAATCAGACCCGTCGGCACTCCTGGTCGGCGGCTTTGACACCTGGAACGGCAAGCTTCACGTGATCCACTCCGAGATCAAGCGGCGCGTGCCGTCCAAGCTGGAGGCCGACCTGGTCGCCATGCAACGGGAGTTTCGGTGCCGGGCGATCGGCTTCGAGAACAACAACGCCTACGAGCATTCTCGCCAGACCTTCATCCAGGCGGGAATGCGGGCCGGCGTGCCGCTGCCTCTCGTCGGGGTCACGGCCACGGTGCCGGCCGAGGTGCGGATTGATTCCCTGGAGCCGTTCGTCACGGACCGCCTGGCGCCCAGCATCCTGCTCCACGCGGATTTGCGCCAGCTGCTCGACGAGCTGGACACCTGGCCGGAGAAGCAATCGCACCACCACTACGACGGCCTGACCGCCTTGCACATCCTGTGGATGATCGCTTCCACGCGCGCCCACGGGTCCTATGAGTACACCGCTGTGCCAAAGCGCTCGCAAGACGACGGACGCGCGGATGACGACAACATGATTTCCGGCGCCGGCGGCGCCTGGTAGGAACCACCATGGCAAAGATCGTAGACCAGTTCGGCCGGCCCTTTGAGCGTACTGTCCTGGCCGAATCCCAGTCCGCGCGACTGCAGGCGCTGCAGCACGACTATGCCGGGCACCCCTCGCGCGGGCTTACGCCGGCGCGGCTGGCCCGCATCTTGGAGTTGGCCGAGCTCGGCGACCTGCTCGCCCAGGCAGACCTGTTCCAGGATATGGAGGAGAAGGACGGCCACATTTTTGCAGAGATGAGCAAGCGCAAGCGCGCGCTGCTCACGCTCGACTGGAACATCGTGCCGCCGGTGAACGCTTCGACCGAGGAGAAGCGCCAGGCCGAGCTGATCGACAGCTGGTTCCGAGATCTGCAGGACTTCGATGACGTGCTGCTCGACCTGCTGGATGGCATCGGCCATGGCTTCTCGGCGCTGGAGATCAGCTGGGACCGTGTCGACGGGGTCTGGCTGCCAGTTAAGTTCACCCACCGGCCGCAGCGCTGGTTCATGACGCCGTTTGGCATGCCGGACGATCTGCGCCTGCGTGGCTACGCCGCGCAGGGCGAAGAGCTCTGGCCGTTCGGCTGGGCGGTGCACCGCCACAAGGCCAAGTCCGGCTATATCGGCCGCTCAGGCCTGCACCGGGTGCTGGCCTGGCCGTACCTCTTCAAGAACTTCGCCGTGCGCGATCTGGCCGAGTTCCTTGAGATCTATGGTCTGCCGCTGCGCGTGGGCACCTACGGCGCCGGCGCAAGCAAGGACGAGAAGCTGGCGTTGCTGCGCGCCGTGTCCGAGATCGGCCACAACGCCGCCGGCATCATCCCCGAGGGCATGAAGATTGATTTCCAGGCCGCGGCGCAGGGCACGCAGGTCCCCTACGAGACGATGATCGGCACCATGGATCGCATTCAATCCAAGGTGATCCTGGGCGGCACGCTGACCAGCCAGGCCGATGGCAAGTCGTCGACAAACGCCCTGGGCAACGTGCACAACGAGGTCCGGCACGACCTGATGGTCTCCGACGCACGCCAGCTCGCCGGCACCATCAAACGCGACATCATCTTCGCCATCTGCGCCCTTAACTTCGAGCTGGGCGACCGGCGGCGCATGCCGGACTTCGTGTTCGACACGCGCGCGCCGGAGGACATGAAGCTGTACGCTGATGCCTTGCCCAAGCTGGTCGGCATCGGCGTGAAGGTGCCGCGCGCCTGGGCGCACGAGAAGCTGGCCATCCCGGAGCCCAAGGAAGGCGAGGACGTGCTGGCCGTCGCACGCCCAGAGATGGCGGTACCGCCCGAGCTGCGCCCCAAGGAAACGGCACCCAGGACGGCCGCCATGACCTACCGCGCCGTGCTCACGAACGACCAGGGCGAGATCGTCTATCCGGACCAGCACGCCCTCGATACCGCCGCGGGCAACTTGCCGGCGGAGGCGTTAAGCGCGGAGATGGCAAAGCTGCTGGCGCCGGCCATCCAGGCGATTCAGGCGGGCGAGGAGCCAGACCAGGCCATCGAGGCGCTGGTGGCGGCGTACCCAAATCTCGATGAATCTGCCGTGGCCGAGCTGCTCGCGCGGGCCATCTTCGTGGCGGACGTCTGGGGGCGCCTGAATGGCAACGCCTGACCTGGCCTATGCCATCGGCCTGAAGCCTGAGGAGGCCATCCGCTACTTCGAGAGCAAGGGCTACGCCATCGGGTTCAAGTGGGAGGACGTCTGGCAGGAAGCGCACGCCCGTGCCTTCACCGTCGCTGGCATCATGAAGACCGACGTGCTCCAGGACATCCGCGGCGCCGTGGACGGTGCGTTAACGGATGGTAAGACCTTCGCCGAGTTCAAGAAGGCGCTCATGCCGCTCCTGGAGCGCAAGGGCTGGCTGGGCAAGGGCTACCTGGTCGACGAGCAGACCGGCGAGATCGAGGGCAAGCGCCTCACGCCGCGGCGCCTGGAGACCATCTTCCGCACCAATATGCAGTCTGCCTACATGGCCGGCCGCTTCGCCACCCAGCTCGAAAACGTCGACAACCGCCCGTACTGGGAATACGTGGCGGTGATGGATAACCGCACGCGCCCGGCACACCGGGTGCTCAATGGTCGCGTCTACCGGTACGACGATCCCTTTTGGCGCACCTTCTACCCGCCCAACGGCTACCGCTGCCGCTGCCGGGTGCGTACGCGCAGCCAGGCCGATATGGACCGCCTGGATCTGCCGCGCTCCACCAGCGATGGCCGGCTCACTGAGGTCGACCAGGTTATCAACCGGGATGGTGAAACCCGGCCAACCGTGGCATTCAAGGACCCCGTCACCGGGAAAAACTTCACCGCCGACCCCGGATTCGGCTTCAACACCGGCCAGGCCTGGGCCGCGCCGCTCACGCCGCCTCCACGCGCCGATCTGATCCGCAGCATCCCGCACGGTGCCCCGATGCCGTCGGCGCCGGCTCCCACGCCGATTGCCGCCGAGCGACTGCTTGCGCCTGGTCAACCGTTCGAGCGGTATAGCACGGCATTCCTGGAGCGCTTTGGCGTCACGCCTGGTACGGCAACCGCGTTCGAGGACGTCACCGGCGCCAGGCTGGCCATCTCCGATGCGCTCTTCGCCTCGGCTCCGCCCGAGTGGAGCTGGGGCCAGCGTTATGCCGGCCTGCTGGCCGATGCCGTGCGCACGCCCGATGAGGCCTGGCTGTCATGGGAGCAGTTCGACGGCGCCTGGCGGCTCACGCGCCGCTATGTCAAGACGTACCAGGTCGACAATGGCGACTGGATCGCGGCCGGCTTCGAGTACAGCAAGGACGGCTGGAGCTACCGCGTGGCCTCGGCGCGCGCGCCGTCCGCCGATGACCAGCTGCGCGCGGTCGATGCCATGCGCGGCACGTTCCTCCAATATAGGAAGCCGCAGCCATGATCGAGATTGGCGTTGACTTCAAGAACATAGACGAGGCGCTGAGTCGGCTGGCCGGTTTCTCGCGCAGCAAGCGGCCGCTCATGCGTGCGATCGCCGGCATCATGGCCGACTCGGTCGAGGAGAACTTCGCTCAGGAGGGGCGCCCCAAGTGGCTTGGCCTGGCGCCGGCCACGCGCAAGCGCCGCGGTGACGGCAAGATCCTGCAGGACAAGGGTCGGTTGGCCGCCTCCATCGTTTCGCGAGCCGACGGAGAATCGGCGGCCGTTGGCACGAATGTTCGCTATGCAGCCATCCACCAGTTCGGTGGCGAGATCACGCGCGCCGCCCATTCGGGCTGGGTCAGGCTGCGCACGGATGCGCGGGGTAACCTGATCCGGCAAGGCAAGGAAGGCAAGGCCGCCCGCCTTGCGGTGTTTGCCAAGGACTCGCACAAGCGCGCCCGCACCGTGCGCTACACGACCAACGGCAGTAAGGTCAAAATCCCCGCGCGCCCGTTCCTTGCGCTCACGCAGGTAGACGCCGACAATATCGAGCGAACGGTCTCCGACTACCTCGCCAGCATGCTGAGGTAGCCCTTTCGGAAATCCGGCCAGTAGCGCGTTTTTGCATGCCTGGGGCACCGATGGTACGTCCCAGGCACCGCCACCCACGTTAAGGGCATGTTAAAACCGCTCCCAGCGGCATCCGTACCCGCCACCCTCCCGCGCAACAGCACCCATCTCCCCGGGTGACACGTTTCCACCTCATCGCATGACCATGCCGCCGCCAATATGGCGACATGACGATCCATGCCCTCATCGCCCGCCTCTCCGTCGAGATCCCCACCGGCTCCAGCGCCATCCAGCTGATGCCGGCCGGGGCCTTCCGCGCCGGTGACGGCCGCCCGAAGGAATGCGACGCCTGGCATATCGATGCCGCCACGGCAGCGGCCATCGTCGCGCAGGTTAATGCGCGGAAGACGCCGTATGTCATCGACTACGAGCACCAGACCCTGACCGCCGCGACCAGTGGCCACCCAGCGCCGGCCGCCGGCTGGTTCAGCAAGGTCGAGTGGCGCGAGGGCGAAGGCCTCTTCGCCCTCGATGTGCAGTGGACCGACAAGGCCGGCGCCATGATCGCCGCCAAGGAATACCGGTTCATTTCCCCGGTATTCAGCTACGACCCCAAGACCGGCGACGTCGGCCAGCTGCTACACGCGGCACTGACCAACAATCCCGCCCTCGATGGCATGGACGAGGTCTCCATTGCCGCCGCGTCTCGCCTCCTGGTCGATTCACCCCTACCGGCGGGCGGGCTGCCCGTCGCTTCTTTGAAGGAAACCACAGTGGACATCAACGAACTGCTGGAGCAGCTCCGCTGGCTCCTGAACATGCCCGTGGGCGCTACCGCCGACGATATCAAGGCCCAATTGCAAAAGCTGATCGACCAGATCTCCGGCGGCCAGGGCACCGCGGCTGCCGCGGTCAACCTGTCGGATCTGCTCGCCCAGCGTGACCAGCAGATCGCCGCGCTCACGGCCACCCAGGTCGACCCCGCCCAGTTCGTGCCCATCCTGGTGGTGGACGGCCTGCGCGCCGATATCGCCGCGCTGACCGCGCAGCTCGCCGCCCACAACATCCAGGTCGAGGTGGCCACTGTCGACGGCCTGGTCACCGCCGCCCTGTCGGACGGCCGCCTGCACCCGTCCATGGAGACCTGGGCGCGGGATCTGGGCAAGTCGAATCTGGCCGCGCTCAAGTCCTACGTCGAAAAGGCCCAGCCGATCGCCGCGCTGCGCGCCACGCAGACCGGCGGCCGCCAGCCGGCTGCAGTGCCGACGCCCCAGGCGTCGGCAGGGGCCGCGAACGAGATGCAGCTTGCCATCTGCGCCTCGCTCGGCATCGATGCGGCGGACTACGCCAAGGTAGCGACCCCGCAGGCCTGAGCCCCGGGGTTCCATCACTAACGTTTGGAGACCAGCATGACTGCGCTCACCACTGACCGCGACACCAAGTCCCGCGCCGGGACCGACTTCGAGTTTCCCGTTGCCGCCGCCGCCAAGATCTTCGCCGGCGCGATCGTAGCGATCGACGCCGCCGGCAATGCCACGAAGGGCGCGACGGCCACGACCCTCAAGACCGTGGGCATCGCCCAGGCCATTGCCGACAACAGCGCCGGCCTGGCGGGTGATATCCGCGTGCGCGTGCGCCGCGGCATCTGGAAGGTGGCCAACTCGGCCGCTGCCGACCTGATCGCCCTGGCCGATGTCGGCAGCGACTGCTACCTGGTCGATGACCAGACCGTGGCCAAGACCAACGGCACCAATACCCGCTCGGTAGCGGGCAAGGTCCGCGACGTGGACGCCACCGGCGTCTGGGTCGAGTTTTAACCCGAGCGCGAGACTTAACGCGAGCGCTTGACCATCCACTCCCGGAGATATCAATGAAACTCACCCGACTCCAATGGGTACTCGCCACCGTCGCAATGGTGGCTGTGGGCCTGGCCGTGTGCCTGGGCCATATGGCCGGAGGCCACGTCTCGGCCGCAGAGGTGATGCCGCTGGCTCAACTGCAGCCGGGCAACTTCGATGAACGCATGCTGGGCATCGTCGGTGCCGGTATCGTCATCAACCGAGCCAGCCTGAGCGCGCTGTTCCAGGGCTACCAGGTCATCTTCAACAAGGCCTTCGAGGGCGTGCCGGCTGAATGGGACCAGATTGCCATGCGCGTGCCGTCCAAGACGTCCAAGGAAGTCTACCCGTGGCTCGGCCAGACCACCCGCTTCCGTGAATGGATCGGCGATCGCGTGCTGCAGAACCTGATGCTCCATGACTTCAGCATCAAGAACAAGCCCTGGGAAAACACCGTCACCATCGATCGCGATGAGATCGAGGACGACACCTACGGCGTGTATGCCCCGATGATTTCCCAGCTGGGGCAGGACGCGAAGCAGCACCCCGACGAGCTGGTCTTCAGCCTGCTCGCCGCCGGTTTCACCAGCACCGGCTACGACAACCAGTACTTCTTCGACGTCGACCACCCCGTGCTCCAGGCCGATGGCACCACCGCGTCCGTGTCGAACTTCGGTGGAGGCGCCGGCACCGCCTGGTACCTGCTGGACACCTCGAAGATGATCAAGCCGCTCATCTACCAGGTGCGCAAGGACTACAAGTTCGTCGCGATGGACCAGGAAACCGACGAGCAGGTGTTCACCAGCAAGAAGTTCCGCTACGGCGTCGATGCCCGCTCCAACGTCGGCTTCGGCCTGTGGCAGCTGGCATACGCCTCCAAGCAGGCCCTGGATGCGAACGCTTACGGCGCAGCCCGTGCCGCGATGATGGGCATGAAGGGTGACAACGGCAAGCCGCTGGGTGTGCGCCCTTCGCTCCTGGTCGTGCCGCCTTCCCTGGAGAAGACGGCCTTGGAGATCCTCCAGGCCGAGAAGAACGCCGCCGGCGCCACCAACATCTACCAGAACACGGCGAAGCTCCTGGTGACGCCCTGGCTGAGCTGACGGGATACCGCCCGCCCCGTAACTGCCGCGTGACGCCGTAAGCGCGGAGGAAGGAGCCCGGAACCCTCGGCGGCAGTGCGGGGTTCCTGCGTGTTAAACACATTTGATGGAGAGCCATGATGGCCACCAAGAAAGTGAAGGTGCTTCGCGTCGTCAGCCGGAAGGACAAGTTTCGCCGTGCTGGATTCGAGTTCAGTGCCGACCCGCAAAATCTCCCGCTGGACACGCTTTCTGCGGACCAGTTGGCAGCGATCAAGGGCGACCCAAGTCTGGTCGCGATTGAGGCAGAGGTGATGATCGACGAGGAAGGCGGCATTGTCGAGCTGCCGCGCGCCGTCGTGGAGGATGCGGAGGCACGCCTGCGGGAGTGGGCCACCGAGCTCAACGAGCAAGCCAACGCGCTGACCGTGCGTGAAGACCAGGTCAAGGCCCGCGAGGAAGCTGTGGCTGCGGCTGAGGCCGCCCTGGTCGAGCGCGAAACGGGCCTGGCTGCCCGTGAGGCGGCCGCTGGCCAGGCAGCTGGCCAGAACGCCGGCAAGGCCGCCGGCAAGGGCAGCAAGTAAGCCATGGCCTACGCAACGCAGAACGACATGACGGCCCGCTTCGGTAGCGGTGAGCTCATCGAGCTGACCGACCGGGCCGGCGCGGGTGTGATTGATGCAGCCGTCCTCGCGGGCGCCCTTGATGACGCCAGCGCCGAGATCGACAGCTACCTGGCTGGCCGTTATGCCGTTCCGCTTGCGCAGGCGCCACGCTTTCTCGCAGGCCTGTGCTGCGATACCGCTCGCTACAGGCTGTGCGGCAGCGACACCCGCCTGACAGAAGCCATCAACGAACGATACCGCAACGCCATCCGCTTCCTGGAGAAGGTCGCCTCGGGCGCCGTCTCCATTGGTCCGGTCACCGGCGGCGCCGTGCCGGCCGCCGACAATCCGGTGATCTTTAACAGTGGCGGCAAGGCGTTTGCCCGTGACCGGGGTGCGCTGTGAGCACACCCATCATCACGGCCGTCGAGCTGGCCATCGTGGCTAGGCTACGCCTAGGCCTCGGCAAGATGGTTAAGTCCGTCGAGACCTACGGTGGCGAGCTGGACGACGACTCCGACGAGGTGATTCGCCGCTTCCCGGCGGCCTGGGTCACATTCGGCGGCGTGCGTGACACCCAGGCGACCTCCACCCGCCGCGAGAAATGGAAGGCCGAGGCGCTCTTCGCGGTGATGGTGGGCGCGCGCAGCTTGCGTAACGAGCGGGCGGCGCGTCACGGCGGGCCCGCCCTGCATGAGGTCGGCAGCAACACGCTGATCTACGCCGTGCGCCGGCTGTTGTCCCAACAGGATCTCGGGCTGCCGGTACGCCATTTGGCGCCGGGCCGGATTCGGACCCTGCGGCATGTGCTGCTTGGCCAGGAGTCGTTCTCCTGCTTCGCGCTGGAATTCCACACCGCCTGGGTCGAGGACGTGCTGCCGAACGGGGAATTCGCAACACCGGTTCCGGACGGCGATCCGGACGATGTCTTCGGGCGTTACCAGGCGCAGCTCGGCGTGGCACCGACCGACTGGCTGCGCACCGGCCTCAACTATCACCTGCAGCCTGACGACGGCAAGGCTGATGCCCAGGATGTCGTCACCAATAGGAGCGTTCCATGAAGGTTAAGGCCGCGCCCGGCTTGTCGGTTCCGAAGGAATCGCAACCGCGCGAATACATCACCGAGGACCTGGTCACCGAGGTCGAGCCCACGGCGTATTACCTGCGCCGCCTTGCCGAGGGCGACCTGGTCGAAGTCATTGAAGAATCCGCCCGCGCCAAGCGGGCTACCAAGGGAGATGCCTGATGCCCAGCCCCAATATCAGCTTCGATAGCATCCCGTCGAGTATCCGTAAGCCGGGCAAGTACTTCGAGTTCAACACCAAGCTCGCTGTGCGGACGCTGCCGGCAAACCTGCTCAAGGTGCTGATCGTTGGCCAGAAGCTCGCCGCCGGCACGCAGGCAGCGCTGGTGCCGGTCAATGTGTTCAGCGACCAGGAAGCGGCTACGCTCTTCGGTCGCGGCTCCCACGCGCACCTGATGGCGCGTGCCGCCATTACGGCCAATCGCTACCTCCAGCTCTCGGTCATCGGCGTTGACGATGCTGCGGCTGGCGTTGCGGCCGCTGGCTCGGTCAGCTTCACCGGCCCGGCCACTGCCGCCGGCGGCGTCACCCTCCTGGTGGGCGCTACCCGCGTCGATATCGCCTTCGCCAGCGGTGACACCGCCGCTAACCTAGCCACGCGCCTGGTCGACCAGATCGGCCAGCAGCCCGACCTGCCGGTGACCGCCGCAGTCGATGGCGTCACGACCAGTAAGGTCAACCTCACCGCCCGCAACAAGGGCGAGGCCGGTAACGGCATCAAGCTGAAAGCCTCGGTGGTTGGTGCCGGCGTGGTGGCGACCGTGGTCGACATGGCTGCCGGCCTGAACGATCCCGACATTGCGCCGGCGCTGGCTGCCGTCTTTGCCTCCGGTCACGACATCATCGTGTGCCCGTACGCGACCCAAACGGCCCTGACGGCCCTCCGCACTCATCTGGATGCCGTCTCCGGCCCCCTGGAGCAGCGCGGCGCGCGCGGCGCCGGTGGCTTCCCTGGCACGCTGGCAGCGGGCACCACCCTCACCAAGGCGATCAACGGGGGGCGCATCACGGTTGGCTGGCACCGTGGCTCGCGCAAGCTGCCTTGTGAGATCGCCGCCGCCTATGCGGCCGTAATGGCAAGCGAGGAAGACCCCGCGCGTCCGCTTAACACGCTGGAACTGGTCGGCATGGATGTCACCGACATCACCGACTGGCCCAGCCGCACGGAGCAGGAGAACGCGCTGGCCAATGGCCTCGCGCCGCTCGAGGTCGGCCCCGGCAATCGGGTCCAGATCGTTCGCGCGATCTCCACCTATGTGACCGATGCCCAGGGCATCAACGATATCTCGTTGCTGGACATCACGACCATCGGCACGCTCGACTACGTCCGCAAAGCTTGCCGCGAGCGTATCGCGCTGCGCTTCCCGCGGGAGAAGAAGTCCTTGCGCACCAAGGATCGCGTGCGCAGCGAGCTGCTCGACGTGCTTTTCAAGCTCGAGGAGCTGGAGATCGTCGAGAACGTGGAGGCCAACAAGGACGGGTTGATCGTCGAGGACGACAGCCAGGACCCGAACCGCCTCGACGCCAAGATCCCGGTTGACGTGGTCAACGGTCTGCATGTGTTCGCTGGCCGTATCGACTTGCTGCTGTAACCCTTAACACTGTTCGGAGGCCAATATGGCACTGGAAGAATATGTCGGCGCCGTAGTGCTGGAGGTCGATGGCAAGGAGGTCGACGTTGTCGAGTACTCCGTGACCTCGCGCACCGGCACCAAGCCGGTCAAAACCATGAACCGCAACGGGCGGGTCAAGGGATTCGCCAAGGGTATCGAAGAGCACGAGCTCGCCGTCACCGTCGTGATTCCGAAGTCGGGCGACCTCGACTGGATGGCGATCGCCGGAGCAAAGCTGACCGACCATCCGGTGAGCCCCGGCGGCCAGCGCGTGAGCTACCTGGACTGCTACACCACTGAGGTCGGCGAGAAGTACTCAGCTGACAACGAGGCGCGCCGGGATATCAAGCTGTTCGCATCCCGTAGGGTGACGGAATGAAGGCGACCGGCACTCTCCTGTATGGCGTCGAGTACGCTGGCAGCATCCACTACGACTTCGAGCTGCGGCTGCCGACCATCGCCGACAACATCGCGGCGATCGAACAATCGGAGGGCCCGGCTTCGGCGTTGCGGATCGAGGTATGCATGCTCGCCGCGGCGCTGACGAAGCTGGGGGATATCCCGGCCGATGCCATCACCTACAACCTCCTCGCACCGCAGCTAACCAACGAGGACCTGGACGTCCTCCAGGGGAAGGTGGCCGAGCTCAAAAAAAAGCGACTCAGGCCGAGCAGCGCCTCCGAGGCTTCCGCCTCGCCGTCGTTGCCCTCGGCAGAGTCGGCATCCCCGAGTCCCGCATCCGGGACATGACCGAGGTCGAGTTCGAGGGCTACCTGGCGGCGATTCTGCCACCAGGCCCTCGATCCGGCGCCGGAGAAACTGTCCGGCGCATCTCCACCAGGCGTAAGCGCGGCGGCAAGAATCCATGACAGACCTTAACGTTGCCCTGCGGCTCACCGCCCGCGATCAGATGTCGCGGCCGGCGGTCCAGTCGCTCCAGACCGTCAGGACGGAGAGCCAGCGCCTTTTCCAGGCCCGCGAATCGCTGGGAGTCCGCTCCGAGCAGCGCATCGTGCGCGAGATCCGGCAAACGGAGCTCGCGTACCAGCGGCTTGCCACGGCGGGAACCGTGTCGGCCCGCGAACAGGCACGAGCCTACGATGCAATGCGCGCCAGGGTGGCGGAGCTTCGACGCGAACTCGGCCAGGTGAGCGCGCTGCAGCGGACCATGGGCGCCATCGGCACTGGTGTGCGTGGTCTGCAGGGCGCGGCCGGCGTTGCCGCGGGCCTGGCCGGCGCGGCGTACATTGTGTCCCGGCCCGCCAGCGCGCAGATGAGCTGGGACCGCCGCCTGGCGGCGATGGCCAATACCGCATTTGCGGACCGCGGCGTCGAAGGCCGCATTGCTGGCCAACGTACGCTTGAGGAGGCGGTCAAGGCCGCAGTTCGGACCGGCGGCGGTACCAAGGATCAGGCTGCCGAGACGCTTGACCAAGTCATTGCCTCCGGCGCGGTCAGTGTTGGCTCGGCGACCAAGATGCTGCCGACCTTGCAGAAGTATGCGACGGGTACGGGCTCCGATCCCGCACAACTCGCGCAAATCGCCATCCGTGCGATGCAGACATTCCGTATCCGCGAAGAGGATCTGCCGAAGGCGCTAGACATGGCGCTGGTTGCCGGCCAGGCGGGCGGCTTCGAGCTCAAGGACATGGCCAAGTGGCTGCCACAGCAGATGGCGGCGGGCCGCAATGCCGGTCTGTCCGGCTTGGCTGGTCTGTCCAAGCTGCTCGCGGCCAACCAGGCGGCGGTCATCACTGCGGGCACCAAGGATGAGGCCGGCAACAACTTGGTCAACCTCCTGAGCAAGATCAGCAGCGCGGACACCGCCAACGATGCCAAGAAGCTCGGGATCGATCTGACCGGCAGCCTGGTGCGCGCCCGCCAGAAGGGCGTCGATCCGCTCGACGCTTTTGTCGGGATCACCGACTCGGTGGTGGGACGCGACAAGCGCTATACGAAGCTCCAGGGGCAGCTTGCCACCCAGAAAGGCGGTGATCGCGCGGCCACCATGGAAAGTATGGCGGACCTGCTGCAGGGCTCGGCCATCGGCAAGCTCATTCAGGATCGCCAGGCGCTGATGGCCCTGGTAGCCCTGATGAACAACCGAGACTATGTCAAGGACGTTCAAGCCAAGACACTGCAGGCCTCCGGCGCCAATGACAAGAACTTCGCAGTCATCACCAATACCGCCTCGTTCAAGGCCGAGCAGCTCAAGAACGAGTCTGACTTCGCGCAGAACTCCGCCTTCTCCGGCTTCAATCGCGTCGTCGGCGACACGGCAGAGAAGCTGACCAGCTATGCGCGCGAATATCCTGGTCTGACTGCTGCCGTGGCGGGGGCGACCACGGCATTGACGGCGCTCACGGCGGCCTCTGCGGGCGCGGGGCTGGGCTCCATCCTGCGCGGCGGCGCGGGAGGTGCTGCGGGTGGTGTTGCCGGCGGGGCCCTGGCCACGGCGGGCCGGGTGGCATTGCCGGTGGCCGCAGTGGTGGCGGCAGGCGCTGCCGGTTATGGCATCGGAACGCTGCTGAACGGCGGGATTAACAAGGTGGTCCAGAGCGCCACGGGCCAGAAGGATACCAGCCTCGGCTCGTGGCTCTATGACGTGCTGCACCCGAGCGAAGCCAAGGGCCCCACCTCGACACCATTCCTCGAAAAGCTGGACAAGCAAGCCAGTGCGATTGAAGCCCTGTCGAAGGCACCGCAGCCGTTTGTTGTCGAGAACAAGGTCGTGCTGGATGGCTCGGTGATTGCCGAGTACACCAACAACCTTAACGCACGAGAAAGCCGGAGGTACTGATGGCCTGGTCCGACACCCTGCTTGATGCGTCGTTTCGCGGCGTCGCCTTCGATTGCCTGCGCACGCAGGATAGCGCGCAGCGCGACGTGGCGGTGCACGAGTACCCGTATCTCGACGGTGCGGACACCGAAGACCTCGGGCGCAAGGCACGGCGCATCAGCATCACGGCGGTCTTCTGGGGGGCGGATTACGAGAGCCGTCTGCAGGCATTCCTGAAGGCCTGTGACCAGGCCGGCCCGGCTGAGCTCGTGCACCCCGTGTTCGGAAGTTTCCAGCGCGCCCAGCTGCTCGACTACCAGGTCGCCCACGACGCCGACGCTCCGGACTACTGCACGGTCGATCTGTCGTTCATTGAGGCAGCGCCCGGCAACCCCTTCTTCGTGCAGCAATTGCCCGCGCAGGCGGCCTCGGTGGTTAGCCAGCTTGCCGAGACTGCACGATTCGGCGGCATCGAATCCTTCGCTAAGCAGCTGGATTTCATCAAGGGGCTCAAGGGCAACCTGTCCCGGCTCAACGCCTTGCGTGACGTGCTGACGGGCACGCTCGGGGTGCTGCGTGGCCAGCTCAAGGGATTTGTCGGTACGACGCTGGACCTGATCGACTTCCCGCGCGCCTTTGCCGGCGATGTGATGGGCATCCTGAGCGGCATGGTAGATCTTCGGTCCTTTGATCCGGCCACGCTCTCAAGCGACTGGAAAAGCCTGGTTGGCCAGTTCGACAACGTCGTTCAGTTGCCCGCGAAGGTTGCGGGGGGCGCGGCTGTGGCTGACGGTGCGACAAGCGGTTCCGGCACCACCATTGCCGACGTTAAGCCGATTCCGGCCATGCCGGAAGACGTCACGCGCATCACGGCCATTCTCCAACTCGGAGTGGCCGCCGCACTGGCCGATGCAGCTGGCGAGATCCTCGCCGCGGAGGCCCTGGAGCCGACGCTCTCGCCGCGGGAGATTGAGCAGATCGCCAATGATTTGCGCGAGGCGATCCAGGTCGCGATCGACGTGCACCGTGACATGCTGCCCGTCGACGAGGCACGGCCGATCACGGAGCCGCTCAAGGACACTGCGCACAGCATCCAGGTCGCAGCCGTCGCCGTGATCGATGCGAGGCCGCCTCTCGTGACCCGCACGGTCGACAGCGCTGGCAACCTGCACCTGGTCGCTTCCCGCTGGTATGGCGATTACAGCCGCGCTGCGGAACTGGTGCGATTGAACCCCCAACTCAGGAACCCGAATTTCCTGATCGCTGGAGACGTCCTCAATGCCTACTCGCGCTGATCGCTCCCGCGAACAGGATGCCGTGAGCCTGCTGATTGGTGGCAAGGCACACAGCAACTGGAGCCGGTACGAGATCGATTCCGACTTGCTGATTCCGTCGGACGCCTGGCAGGTCGAGCTCGGTCTGCCCATGGGCGAGTTTCCGCCAGCGGTCCAGACTGGCGCCTTGGTGGAGGTGCGGGTGGGCCAGGATACGGTCATGACGGGACGGGTCGACGAGATCTCGCACCGGGTCGGCAAGGACCAGCACACGCTCTCCATCAGCGGGCGCGACGGTGCCGCGGTCCTGGTCGATTGCAGCGCGCCGGTCTTCACGGCCAAGCAGGCCACGCTCGCCGAGATCATAGCCAATGTGGTTAAGCCACTCGGCATCACCAAAACACGCATCGAGGCCGACACCGTCGCCACCCGGGAAAAGGTCAATGTCGAGCCTGGCGACACGGCATGGGACACGCTGGTCCACGCGGCTGAGGCAAATGGCCTCTGGCCCTGGTTCGAGCCTGACGGCACGCTTGTCGTGGGTGGGCCAGACTATACGAAGCCGCCGGTGGCCAGCCTGGTCATGCGTCGTGATGGGCGCGGCAACAATGTGATGACGTTGGACCAGGTGCGCTCCATGGCGGAGCGCTACTCAGAATTTACCGTCCTCGCCCAGGCGCACGGCACTGCTGTCGAGGCTGGCCGCAATGCGCTGAAGGCGGCTGTTAGGGATGCGGAACTGTCGGGGCGCAACATCTACCGCCCCCGCATCGTGGTCGACCATGATGCCGACAATACAAGCACCGCTCGGGGCCGGGCGCGCAAGCTGCTGTCCGACTCTCGTCTGAGGGCGATGACGCTTACCGCCACCGTACGCGGGCACCGCACCAGCGACGGCCTGCCGTGGCAGCCTGGGCAACGCATCCATGTGTTAAGCGAGCCTCAAGGGATCGATGCGGTTTTTTTCCTGATGGCGCGAAAGTTCTCCAACGGTCGTGGCCAGGGCGCCACCACAACTCTGACCCTGAAAGAGGACGGCGTCTGGGTGCTGGATGCCCATCCGCACAAGCGCGCCAAGAAGCGTGCCAAGGGGCGCACCAAGCAAGGCGAGGTACTGGAGATCATCGATGTGGGCTGACGTGGACAAGCGGATTTCGCGAGCGCTGGGGGGTATCCGCCTGGCGTTCCGGGCGGTGATCAGTCGGGTCAACAGCGCACCGGCCGTTCAGCTCGTCCAGGCGGACGGGCTGGCCGGCGAGCGACTCCAGGACAACGAACTCATGCAGCACTATGGGCTCACCTCGAACCCTCCCGCCGGCACCATGGCCCTGGTGCTGCCGGTAGGAGGCAAGACCAGCCACGGGGTCATCATCGCCACCGAACACGGCACCTACCGGCTGAAGGAACTCAAGCCAGGCGAGGTTGCCCTGTATTCCGACGAGGGCGATTACGTGCGCCTGAAGCGCGGCCGGATCATGGAGATCAACACCGGCACCCTGCGCATCAACGCGTCGGTTAAGGTCGAGTTGAATACGCCGCTGGTGGAGGCCAGCCAGATGCTGACGGTCCAGGGTCTGCTGACCGGCAATGGCGCGATGGCGATTTCTGGCGGTGCAGGAGCCGCGGCGACAATCACCGGCTCGCTGAATGCCACGGTGGATGTGACAGCCAACGGCACCAGCCTGCATGGCCACAGGCACAACGGTGATTCCGGCGGCGTCACCAGCACACCGATTTGACGTACCATCACTTACGATCCGCCGCATAGTGTGAAGCGTGTCACTGTCGTATTGTGGTGACACGTTTCCACCTCACCCCGACATGACCCATGCCCCGAGAATCGGGGCATGGACGCGCTTCTCGACCCCGCCACTGGAGACTACGCCGGCCAGCGCACTGACACGCTGGCCAATGCGGTCTACCTGCGCCTGATGACCCCGTTGGGCTCCTGGTGGGCAGATCCGACGCTTGGATCGCGCCTGCATGAGCTCGCCAGGGAGAAGGATTTGACACGGGTTGCGATCCTTGCCCGCCAGTACGCCGAGCAGGCCCTATCCCCCATCGTTGAAGATGGCCGCGCCACTCGCGTAACCGTTTCCGTGACCAGGGCCATCCCAGGCTGGCTCACCCTCCTGGTCGAGGTGGAGGAGGCCAGCGGCCGCGTCTCCCATTTCATTCATCCGGTGAAGGTGAGCTGATGGCCTGGACTTCGCCGACCTTCGCTGAGATCCGCGATGCGCTGCTGCGCGACATTCGCAATCGGCTGCCCGATGCGGACACTGGCGCCGACTCGGACTACTTTATCCGTGCGAGCTCAGTGGCGAGCGCCGTGGAGGGCCTCTACCAGCACCAGGCGTGGATTGTCCGGCAGATTTTCCCGGATACCGCGGATCGCGAGTATCTCGAATTGCATGCCCGCATCCGCAATCTCAGCCGCAAGCCTGCTGTGGCCGCGGCTGGCCAGGTGAAGCTGGCCGGCACGGTCGGCGCACCGGCGGCCTCCGGCCTCAGCGCAAAAGCTGCCGACGGCCGGGAGTATTTGACCAGTGCCTCAGGCGTCATTGGCGCCGACGGCACGCTGACAGTTGCAGCCGCAGCGGTCGTCGCGGGCGTGGCCGGCAATGCCGCGGCCAATACCGCTGCAACGCTGTCCGCCGCTCCGGATGGCATCGCCAGTGCCGCCACCATCGTTTCCATGACCGGGGGTGTCGACGAGGAAAGCGATGGGGAGCTGCTCGCGCGGCTGCTGGATCTGATTCGGCGCCCTCCCGCCGGCGGCAACCAGTATGACTACCGTCGTTGGGCGCTCGAGGTGGCCGGTGTGTCCTCGGCCTACGTGTATCCTCTACGTCGAGGCCTGGGCACGGTGGATGTGGCCATCACTTCGGCGGGCGGACTGCCTTCGGCGCAGACCGTGACGGACACCCAGACGCATATCGACGCGGTGCGGCCTGTCACGGCGAAGGGCTCGTTGGTGCTGGCCCCGACGGTTAAGTCGGTCGACGTGACCGTCGCAGTCAAGCTCACGGGCACAACGCTTGCCAGTATCACGACCGCGATCACGAATGCGCTGGCCGCGTATTTCGCGGCACTAGCACCAGGCGAAACGGTATTCAAAAGCCGGATCGAGGCCATCGTGAGCGACCTGTCCGGCGTGGTCGATCGCTCGGTCACCGCGCCGGCCGCCAACGTGGTGCCGGTGGTCGATGCGACCAAGGTTGAATGGTGCCGCCTCGGCGTGATCACCGTGAGCGAAATGGTATGAGCCACCGCGATCTGCTGGCTCGCTTGCTGCCGCCGACCAGCTACACGCCGTCCGCACCCCGCATCAATTCGGAGCTCGTGGCGGAGGGCGCCGCGCTCGATGGCGCAGAAGCCGGGGCGGCGGGCGTGCTCGGCGGCGTCACGCCGTTCTTCGCCAAGGAATTGCTGGCCGACTGGGAGCGCGTGTGCGACCTGTCGCCGTCGGCCGGCGCGCCGTACCAGGTACGCCTGCAGGCCGTGCTCGCCAAGCTGGCCGAGACTGGTGGCCTGTCCATCTCGTACTTTGTGGGGCTGGCCAAGGGTCTCGGTTACACCATCACGATCGACGAGCCGCAACCATTTCGGGCGGGAAGCAGCCGAGCCGGCCAGCGCCTTGCCGCCTTCGACATCATCTGGGTGTGGCGCGTCAATGTGGCCGGCGGGGCCACGCGTGCCTACCGCTTCCGTGCGGGCATGAGTCGCGCAGGTGAGCGCCTGACCTATGCCGCCGATCCTGTGATTGAGAGCATGTTTAACGCGTTAAGGCCCGCTCATACGCAGGCGGTCTATACCTATTCGGGGTAATCGATGGAACGAATCAACACAGCAGACAAGCGTTTTAGTGACGGTACGGCGGCGGCCGGCTATCTCGACGGCACGGTGGTCATTGCCAAGTGGCTCAATGACATACAGGAAGAAGTGGCCTCATTCATCGAGGCGCTGGGACTCGTCCTGGATGGCGCGAAGCAAGACCAGTTGGCGACGGCAATCAAGACGTTGTTGCAGAAGCAGACGCCCATCTATGCGGTCGACACAGGCGTTGCCAATGCATATGCCGCTACTTTTGCGCCGGCCATCGCGGCTGTGGCGGATGGCATGAAGCTTCGCGTTAAGGTTAATGCGAGCAATACCGGTGCCTCAACGTTCGCCCCGAATGCCATCGCAGCAAAGCCGATCTGGGGTAGGAATCATCAGCCGCTGCAGGGCGGCGAAATGTTCGCTGGAGGCTTTGCTGCGCTGGAATGGAATGGTGCGCTTAACGCCGGGGCGGGGGTGTGGGTGCTCATTGAGTGCACGGGCGGGGCTCAGCAGGTCGCGGCGGCTACCCAGTCGCAGCATGCGGTGAACTTCAGTCAGGTCGCCGGCCTGGGGCAGTCGTGGACGAACGTCGCAGCGTCACGCGCTCTCGGGACTACTTACACCAACTCCACCGGTAAGGCGATCGACGTTTTCGTTTCGGCATATTCGACAACGGCCAGCGCTCTCATGAGCGCGACGATCAACGGCGTGACGATCCAGGGCATGGCTCAGAACACAGTCGGCATCAATGCCTCGATCTATTTCAGGGTTCCTGCCGGGGCTACCTATTCAGTATCCATGACGGGGACGACGACCGTTGCCGCATGGGCCGAACTACGCTAATCTTGGGGAAATTGATGCGCTACTTCCAAACCAACGGACAGACCTTTGGGTACGATGAGACAGACCCGTTGCAAGAGGCCCTAATCGAAGAGGCGATCAGCCGGGGATGGTCAGAGGTCACTGGCCAATGGCCGCCGTCGCTGACCCTCGCGCAAACACGCGATGTCCAGAACTCGTTGCTGACCGCAGCGTGTCAAACCGCGATTGTGGCGGGCTTCAGTAGTTCAGCACTGGGCAGCGCGAACACCTACCCGAGCGAGCCGACCGCGCAGGGAAACATCGATCGCGCCGCGGCGCACGGCGGGCTAATCTGGTGCACGAATGGTCTGGGAGATTGGTCGCTCGCGTTGCACACTCTAGTCCAGGCGCAGCAAGTGCAAGCCGATATGTGGTCGCATATTCAGGCTTGCCAAGGCCAGCTCGCTGATCTGCGCGGGCAGGTTGAGCAGGCGATCACGATCGACGATGTTCGGGCGGTCAGTTGGCCTTGAGCGGTTCGTTTCGCTGGCGACTCGCTCGCGGGTGCCAGCGGTACAGGTTCGGCAATCGAGGCTCGACATATCGGGCAATCAGAATGGGTACTGCCAAGCCGATAGAGCACTCAATCAGTGCGTGCGGCACTAGCCCGTGAATACCGTGGCTGTCCATCAGGTACTTCGCGATCGCCATTGGCGGAATGTGGAAAATGTAAATCGCCATGCTTAGTTGGCCGAGGTATGCCAGGCATCGGCTGGCCGCAGATTGCGCGGGGAGCGCTACAGCGATCACGGCTGTAAAGGCGATGCCGATGGCAGAAAAGCCCACCGACTGGACTAACCGAGGGGCGTCTGAGGCGAGTCCGCTGAAATGCAGTACGTTCGCAAGAATAAATATCGTCCCGAGTGCGATAGCAATGTCTACCGTGGGGTTGCTGGCGGGATTCTTCGTCACTCCTATCACACGTGACAAGTGAATGCCGGCGACAAAGTAGAAAAACGACTCGGCAAATTGCCTGACGATGTTGTGCTGAATGAGGCCCGATAGCATGAAGGCTGCGATAGCGATTATCGAGAGAAACGCTATCGGCCTGCCCCTTCGACGGAATATCGCAGCCGCGGCTGCGAAGGTGAAGAAGCTCGCAGCCAGTGCATACAGGAACCAGTAGTGATACAGCGGCTTGTAATAGATGCTCGCAATCTGGCGGAGGCCGACGAAGTCAGTAAAGCCAGTGGTCTTGCCAAGCGCGTATCGGTACGCCCCTTCGAACAGTGAATAGATCACGTACGGATACACGATTGTTCGAAGCTTGTCGGCGAGAAATTCATTTGTCCCGCGCCTCTCCAGGCTGCTCTCGGCGTACATGCCGGACAGCAGAAAGAAGAGGGGCATGTGGAAGCTGTAGATGATCGCCGTGACCGCGGCGGCAAGCCTGTCCGTGTAGAGGTACTGCGTTGAGTGACCGATCACCACGAGGATGATGCCGATGCCTTTCGCACGATCAATCCATTCTGTTCTTTGCACTTTTGGGAACCTGTTTGAGCAGGGATAGGTTAAGCGGGGCTGATGGTGCAGTCATGGGCTGCCAATTGTATCGAATTCGTAACTTGTCATCTCAGGCAGGGTACGCGAACGACTGAGGATGCGGTATCGCTTGCCGCAAGGAAGCGGTACTAGATAACGAGGACGAGGGCTCTATCCGGATTGGAGAGCCTCGCAGGCCCTTTCCTCTTGATGTTAAGCCGGATATGCTTCCGCCCGACATGACCCATAACCGTCGAGAGCAGGATGAGCGACCTTCAGTACACCGGCACTATTGAAACAGAGCACGGAGAAGTCTTCGCCATGCTCAGCCTGGACTCGGACGTTCCGAGCAGGGGGTTGCTGAGCTGGCAACCTGTGGGCGCGAACCCCATTGGCGTACATCTGAAAATTGTCCGGATGTCCGCGTCATGGGTACTTTCAGTTGAAGACGTCCTAGAGCAGACCAATGGTCGAGTCGGACCCGCAACGTTGACTGCAGACGAAGCTGCCATGTCTCAACGGTTGAGCGGCTTGTTGCGACAACAGGACGGTGGAGTCCTGGAGGGAACCTGGGTCGACCCGCAAGTGGGGAGCCAGCGGCGCCTTCGGTTCGCGCCCGTTTCCAAGTTGTCCAACCGTGTCCAAGCCACGCCCTGTAACACGTGGGACCAGTTCAAAGCATGGGCCAAAGTCGTGCATCGTGCCGGTGCCTTAGCGTTTCGAGGACAAGCCAATAGCGAATGGCCGCTGCAAACGTCCCTGTTCCGCGGCGGTAGGACTAATTTGCTCCGATATACCCAAGAGACTCTGCCGGAGTTTCATGCCCATCTGGAAGGCCAAACCGGGCTTCATGTGGATACGGATCAGCCGAAGGAGTTTGGCAGGATGCTTGCGATTGCACAGCATCATGGACTCCCTACTCCATTGCTGGATTGGACCCGGTCGCCCTATATCGCTGCATGGTTCGCCTTTTCCGATGCCTTAAATAGTGCTGCATACGCCGCAAATAAGCGGCCAAGTGTTCGGATCTATGCGCTGACACCCGCGTTTTCGCAAGCTTTCTCAAATCAGCAAGCGCTGATCCCTGCGCTGTTGCCCTATGCAACTCTGGCGAACTTTTCGGCTCGGGACAACCCTCGCCTGTATGCGCAGCAAGGACTGTTCGTAGTCACGAACCTAGGGAATCTTGAAGGCTTCCTCGGGTGGTGGGGACAGTATCGTCAGTGCGACTATCTTTGGGCAGCTGACATTCCAGCTTCCGAGGCACCTGAGGCAATAAAAGATCTTGCTCTGATGGGCCTTTCAGCAGCGACGATGTTTCCCGGCCTGGAAGGCGTTTGCAGGATGATGAAGCAGGAAATGCAACTCCGCGAGCGGCTGGCCCCTCCCGCGATGCCTGAGGCACCGCAACCACTGGGCCCGTCATCGCTTACCAATGCCAGTCCGCCCGGGCCAGTTTCGGGTGGTTAAGTGAGGTGGCGTGATGAGCCAATCATCGTGCAAATTAACGCCAAACAAAGCGCGCCGTTACAACCGCGTCACCGTGCTGCGCGACGGCTGCTTTGTCGGCACGCTCACGCGCGACGTTCTGACGCAGGCGGCGCTGGTCAAGATGATGGTCGGGCGCGACCTGTCCGGCTTCTACACCAAGACCCATGGCGCGACCGCGCCGGGCGAGATCATGCTGTCGGTGCGCAATATGTCCGATGGCCGGCGCGTGCGCGGCTGCAGCTTCGACCTGCGCGCCGGCGAGGTGCTGGGCCTGGCCGGGCTGGTGGGCGCCGGGCGCACCGAGCTGGCGCGGCTGGTCTTCGGCGCCGATGCCCGCACCGATGGCGCCGTGTTCGTGGCCGGCACGCCGCTGGCCGTCACCGGCCCGCGCCAGGCGATCGATGCCGGCATTGCCTACCTGACCGAAGACCGCAAGCTGCAGGGCCTGTTCCTGGACCAGAGCGTGCACGAGAACATCAACCTGATCGTGGCCGCGCGCGATGCGCTGCGCGGCGGGCGCCTGAACCGCGCCAGCGCGCGCCAGCGCACCGCCGCGGCGATCCGCTCGCTCGGCATCCGCGTGGCGCACCCGCAGGTCAACGTGGGATCGCTATCCGGCGGCAACCAGCAGAAGGTGATGCTGTCGCGGCTGCTGGAAACCCGGCCGCGCGTGCTGATCCTGGACGAGCCCACGCGCGGCGTGGATATCGGCGCCAAGGCCGAGATCTACCGGCTCATCAATGAGCTGGCGAGCTCCGGCGTGGCGGTGCTGATGATTTCCAGCGAACTGCCCGAGGTGGTCGGCCTGTGCGACCGCGTGCTGGTGATGCGCGAAGGCGAGCTGGCCGGCGAAGTGCCGGGCTGCGCCGATGCCGCCGCCATGCAGGAACGGATCATTGCGCTGGCGACCGGCGCCGGCGAGCAACCGCCCCCGGTCCTGCACTGAACCGCTGAATTCCCGTACAGGCCGGCAAAGAACGGCCGCACCGGGGCGGCATCCCGCCTCGCAGCATCAGGAGACACATATGCGCAATCCCCTCTCATCCACGGCCCATGGCGTCACCGCCCAGGCTGCCACGCCGGTGGGCCACGCCACCGGCCGCGCCACCACGCAGGAACGCCTGCGCGCGCTCGGCATGCTGCCGGTGCTGGTGCTGCTCTGCTTTGGCTTCACGCTGCTGACCGAGAACTTCGCCAGCCTGCAGAACCTGTCGATCATCGCCCAGCAGGCGTCGATCAACCTGGTACTGGCCGCGGGCATGACATTCGTGATCCTGACCGGGGGCATCGACCTGTCGGTGGGATCGATCCTGTCGGTGTCGGCCGTGGTGGCGATGCTGGTCTCGCTGATGCCGCAACTGGCGGCGCTGAGCGTGCCGGCAGCGCTGCTGTGCGGATTGCTGTTCGGACTGGTCAACGGTGCGCTGATCGCCTTCATGAAGCTGCCGCCGTTCATCGTGACGCTGGGCAGCCTGACCGCGGTGCGCGGGCTGGCGCGGCTGGTCGGCAACGACAGCACGGTCTACAACCCGGATATCCCGTTCGCATTTATCGGCAACGGCGACCTGCTGGGCATCCCCTGGCTGGTGGTGATTGCCGTTGCGGTGGTCGCGGTGTCGTGGCTGGTGCTGCGCCGCACGGTGCTGGGGCTGCAGATCTACGCGGTCGGCGGCAATGCCGAGGCGGCGCGCCTGTCGGGCATCAAGGTGTGGGTGGTGCTTCTGTTCGTCTATGCGGTGTCGGGCCTGCTGTCGGGGCTGGGCGGCGTGATGTCGGCGTCGCGGCTGTATGCGGCCAACGGGCTGCAGCTGGGGCAGTCCTATGAGCTGGATGCGATCGCCGCGGTGATCCTGGGCGGCACCAGCTTTGTCGGCGGGGTCGGATCGATTGCCGGCACGCTGGTGGGTGCGCTGATCATCGCGGTGCTGTCCAACGGGCTGATCCTGCTGGGCGTGTCGGATATCTGGCAATACATCATCAAGGGCCTGGTGATCATCGGCGCGGTCGCGCTCGACCGCTATCGCCAGAAGGGCTCGGCCCGTACCTGAGCTGCGGCCGCACAGGAGACAGACCGTGATCCAACCCATCCTCAAAGCCCTTGCCGCGAGCGCGCTGGCAGCGCTGTGCGCGGTGCCGGCCCTGGCACAAGCGCCCGCGCAGACCGCGCCGGCTTCAGATGTCCAGTCCGTGCAGCGCCCGCTCAAGAAGGTTGGCGTGACCCTGGGTTCGCTGGGCAACCCGTATTTTGTCGCACTGGCCCGCGGTGCCGAGGCCGCGGCCCTGCAGGCCAACCCGAAGGCAAAGGTCACCGTGCTGTCGGCGGACTACGACCTGAACAAGCAGTTCATGCACATCGACAGCTTTATCGTCGCCGGCGTCGACCTGATCCTGATCAACGCCGCCGACGCCCGCGCCATCGAGCCGGCGGTACGCAAGGCGCGCAAGGCCGGCATCGTGGTGGTGGCGGTCGATGTGGCCGCCGCCGGCGCCGATGCCACCGTGCAGACCGACAACACCCAGGCCGGCGAACTCGCCTGCGGCTTTATCGCCGACCGGCTCAAGGGCCGCGGCAACGTCATCATCCAGAACGGCCCGCCCGTATCGGCGGTGCTGGACCGGGTCAAGGGCTGCAAGACCGTGCTGGCGCGCCACCCCGATATCCGCATCCTGTCCGACGACCAGGATGCCAAGGGCTCCCGCGAAGGCGGGCTGAACGTAATGCAGCTGTACCTGACGCGCTTTCCCAAGGTGGATGCGGTCTTCACCATCAACGACCCGCAGGCCGTGGGCGCGGACCTGGCCGCGCGCCAGCTCAACCGCCGCGGCATCGTGATTGCCTCGGTCGACGGCGCGCCTGACATCGAGGCGGCATTGAAGGCCGACACGCTGGTGCAGGCCTCGGCCAGCCAGGACCCGTGGGCCATTGCCCGCACCGCTGTGCAACTGGGCGTGGGCATGATGAATGGCCAGCGCCCGCCCAACCCGACCGTGCTGCTGCCGTCCACGCTGGTGACGCGTGCCAATGTAGGCCAGTACAAGGGCTGGGCCGCGCCGCGGTAAGCGGCACGGCCGGTCCTTCCACCCTCTTTTCCATTTGCTGATTCCATGATGGCTAGCCCCCCTGCCGGCGCTCCGGCACCTGAACCTGCTCCAGAGTTCGATTTCGTACTGTTCGGCGCCACCGGCGACCTGGCGCGGCGCAAGCTGCTGCCGGCACTGTTCGATGCCCACGCCGCCGGTTCGCTGCATCCGCGCGGGCGCATCCTGGCACTGGGCAGCCAGCCGCTGTCGCATGACGCCTACCTGGCGATGCTAAACGACGAAGTGCTGCCAGCGCTGGCCGGCAACGCCGCGGCCGCAGCGTGGCAGGGCTTTCTCGACCGCATCGTGTACCTGCAGGTCGATGCCAACGCCGATGCCGGCTTCGGCGCGCTGGCCGAGCTGGTCAATGCGCGCGCGGCGCCAGTGGTGGTGTTCTACCTGGCCACGGCCCCGCACCTGTTCGTCACCATCTGCGAGCAACTGGCGCGCGTGGGCCTGACCGGCCCGCGCAGCCGCATCGTGCTGGAAAAACCGCTCGGGCACGACCTGGCCTCGTCCGAGGCCATCAACGCGGAAGTGGCGCGGCACTTTGCCGAGGACCAGATCTACCGGATCGACCACTACCTGGGCAAGGAGTCGGTGCAGAACCTGATGGCGGTGCGCTTTGGCAACGTGCTGTTCGAGCCGCTGTGGCGGCGCGAATGGGTGCGCCAGGTGCAGATCACCATCGCCGAAGAGCTGGGCGTGGAGCGCCGCGGCAACTTCTACGACGGCATCGGCGCGCTGCGCGACATGGTGCAGAACCACCTGCTGCAGCTGCTGTGCATGGTGGCGATGGAGCCGCCCACGAGCCTGTCGGAAGACGCCATCCGCGATGAGAAGCTCAAGATCCTGAAGGCGCTGCGGCCGATCCGGCCGGAAGACGTGGCCGAAAAGGTGGTGCGTGGCCAGTACTCCCGCGGCGCCGCGGGCGGCGACCCGGTGCCCGGCTATGCCAGTGAACCCGGCATCGCGCCCGACAGCCGCACCGAGACCTTCGTCGCTATCCGCGCCGAGATCGCCAACTGGCGCTGGGCCGGGGTGCCGTTCTACCTGCGTACCGGCAAGCGCATGCAGTCGCGCGTGGCGGAGATCGTGATCCATTTCCATGACGTGCCCTACCCGCTGTTCCCGCACCCGCTGGGGATCATGTCCGGCAACCGGCTGGTGATCACGCTGCAGCCCGAGGAGAGCATCCGGCTGTATTTCCTGACCAAGCAGCCGGGCGACACGCAGGCGCTGATTCCCGCGTCCCTCGACCTGCAGCTGAACACTGCCGCCCCACGTGTACGGCGCGTGGGCGCGTACGAGCGCCTGCTGCTCGACGTGATCCGCGGCCGGCTGGGCCTGTTCGTGCGGCGCGATGAGCAGGTACAGGCGTGGCGCTGGGTCGCGCCCATCCTGAAGACGTGGGAGAACTCGCCCACGCCGCCCAAGCCTTACACCGCCGGCACCTGGGGCCCGGCAGCCTCCAGTGCCCTGCTGTCGCGAGACGGCATGGCCTGGCATGAAGAGATGTAGCCCACGTATTGCGGAGTATCTGACATGACCACTTCCCTGCCCGCCTGGCAAGCCCTTCGCGCGCACGCCGACACCCTGCGCGGCACCCATATGCGCGACTGGTTCGAAGGCCCGCGCGGCCCGCTGCGCGCCGAGCGCTTCACCGCCGAAGCCTGCGGCCTGACGCTGGACTACGCCAAGAACCGCATCACCGACGAAACGCTGGCGTTGCTGTTCACCCTGGCTGGCCAGGCGCGCGTGGCCGAGCGGCGCGACGCCATGTTCGGCGGCGAACCGGTCAACACCACCGAGCACCGCGCAGCACTGCATATCGCGCTGCGCGCCTATCCGGAGGACGGCTATCGCGCGCTCGGCGTGCCCGTGGGCGCTGACGTAGCCACGGTGCTGGCACAGATCGAGCGCTTTGCCAACGCGGTGCGCAGTGGCGCCTGGACCGGGTTCGATGGCCGCGCGATCACCGACGTCGTCAATATCGGCATCGGCGGGTCGGACCTGGGCCCGCGCATGGTCTGCCGCGCGCTGGGCGATGCACAAACCACCGGCCCGCGCATGCACTTTGTCGCCAATGTCGACGGCAGCGATCTGGCACGCACGCTGTCGGGGCTGGATGCCGCCACCACGCTGGTGATCGTCTGCTCCAAGACCTTCACCACGCTGGAAACCATGGCCAACGCCTGCACCGCGCGCGACTGGTTCCTGCAGCAAGGCGTGACCCGCGCCGGGTTGGCGCGCCATTTCGTGGCGGTGTCGACCAACCGCGATGCGGTGGCCGAGTTCGGCATCGACCCGGCCAATATGTTCCCGTTCTGGGACTGGGTGGGCGGACGCTTCTCGCTGTGGTCCGCAGTGGGACTTTCGATCGCCGTGGCCATCGGCTTCGAGCGCTTCCGGCAATTGCTGGACGGCGCGCGCGCGATGGACCTGCATTTCGCCAGCGCACCGCCCGAGCGCAACCTGCCGCTGATCCTGGGCCTGCTCGACGTCTGGTACCGCAGCTTCCTCGGCGCCGGCAGCCGCTGCGTGGCGCCCTACTGCGAGCCGCTGGAACTGCTGCCGGCCTTCCTGCAGCAACTGGAAATGGAAAGCAACGGCAAGTCCGTGCGGCTTGACGGCGGCGCGCTCGATGCGGGCTCGGCCGCTGTGGTATGGGGCACGACCGGCACCAACGGCCAGCACGCCTACTTCCAGATGATGCACCAGGGCTCGCAGCTGGTTCCGGTAGACTTCATCGCCACGCTGGAACCCGTGAGCGACTTGCCCGGCCACCATACCAAGCTGCTGGCCAACTGCTTTGCACAGGGCGAGGCGCTGCTGCGCGGGCGCACCGCCGACGAAGTGCGCGCCGAGGGCGTGCGCGACGAAGCGCTGGTGCCGCACCTGGTGTTCGAGGGCAACCGGCCCAGCAATACGCTGCTGCTGCAGCGGCTGGACCCGTACCACCTGGGCGCGCTGCTGGCGCTGTCGGAACACCGCACCTTCGTGCAGGGTGCGCTGTGGCAGATCAATTCGTTTGACCAGTGGGGCGTGGAACTCGGCAAGAAACTGGCCGCGCCGATCCAGCGCGAACTGGAAGGCACGGCCGGCGCCGCCGCGCATGATGCGTCGACGGCCGCACTGATCCGCCGCGCCCAGGCAGTGCGGGCAACGGCCGCAGGCTAACCCGCGGCAAACAACACAGGAGACGCCGATGTCCACGCCCCTTCCCCGCTATGTCGTGTTCGGAGAAGCCCTGACCGACATGGTCCGCCAGGCCGACGGCAGCTGGCTGGGCCTGCCCGGCGGCTCATGCTGGAACGTGGCGCGCGTGGGCGCCCGGCTGGGCATTGCCACCGCCTTTGCGGGAGCCGTCAGCCAGGACCTGTTCGGCGATGACCTGGCCCAGGCCAGCGCTGACGCCGGCCTGGACAGCCGCTTCCTGCAGCGGGTGGCGCGCTCGCCGTTGCTGGCCTTTGTCGCGTCACGCCATCCGCCGCAGTACTTCTTTGTCGGCGACGACAGCGCGGACCTGCATTTCGATCCGGCGCGCCTGCCAGAGGGCTGGCGCCAGGCGGCAGAGGTGATCCACTTCGGCTCCATCAGCCTGGTGCGCCAGCCGCTGGCGGCACGGCTGTGTGAAGAAGCCACGCTGGCCGCAACGGCGGGCAAGCGCATTGCCTTCGACCCCAACTTCCGGGACCTGATGCGCGCACCGGGCTACGCCAACGTCCTCGCACACATGCTGCGGCTGGCCAGCTACGTCAAGATCTCCGACGAAGACCTGGCCGGACTCTTTCCCACGCTCGATATCGACGCGGCACTGGCACAGGTACGCGCCATGGCGCCCGATGCAACCGTCATGCTGACGCGCGGCGCGCATGGCATGACGTTGCTCAAGGGCAGTATTGTCGTCGAGCAGCCCGCGCTCGCAGTTGATGTGGCCGACACCGTCGGCTGTGGCGATGCGGCGATGGGCGGCTGGATGGCCGGCGTGCTGTCCGGCGCGGCGGGCGACCTTGCCGCGCAGGCGCGGCTGGCTGCCGCCGCGGCGGCAATTGCTGCGACCCGGGCCGGCGCGTATCCGCCGCGGCGCGAGGAAGTGGAAGAATTGCTGGCTGCCTGAAGGGCCGGCGACAGGAGCCGCAAGCGATCAGCAACGGAAAAGCCGGAGCCAGCAAGGAAAGCCCTTTGGGAAAGCTCTGAATATGCGCCAGATTTCCAGAAAATAACCTCCTCGTTACATTGTCGGTGGCAAAGTGATGTGCTAACCAGACGGGCCTTGGCCACAGACAAACGTTGTTCGGGCGTCCTATGGACGTACGAAACTATGCAAGCGGTCGGGCTCGCTATACTTATCACACTGTGATAGCATACCTATGCGCGACCGTAGCCTCGACACACTATTGGACCTGGATGGGCTCCGCTTCGTCATGGATGACGAAAGCTTGTATTGGGTGAAAATCGTGGTGCGCACCTGCGCTGTCTCGCAGGAACGCCCTCACGGACTGAGGTATTCGCTGACACTGCATGACAGGATTGGCTGCCGTTTGCTTGGCTTTGACAATGCGCACGGCATCAATGAGGGATCCGGGCCAGGAGTGCGGACGCGCATTGAATACGACCACCAGCACATGGCGGCGGGCGTTCGATTCTACGACTACCACGATGCTTCCACGTTGCTGGAAGATTTCTGGACAGAGGTCGACAAGATCCTGCAGCAAAAGGAGTGAATGATGAGCGGCAACCTCAAGATTGGCATCGCCTCACTGGACGACTTCAAGGCCCGCACCATGGCGATCGCCCGCGGCAAACTCAAGCCCGGAAAGGATGAGCCCAAGGTCTGGTTTCAATCGCTGGACGTGCTGGCAAAGGTCCTGTCCCCAGCCAATCGCCAATTGCTTGCGCTGATCGCGGAAACGAATCCTGAATCGCTCGAAGAGCTATCGCAAAAAACCGGACGGGCCGTGTCGAACCTGTCGCGGACACTCCGCACGATGGAGGGCTATGGCTTGATTCACTTTGAACAAGGGCCACGCCGCAGGCTTGCTCCGCGCGTTGACTACAGCGGCGTGGAGCTTGAGCTTGCTTTTCACTAGCGTCCGCTGACATGATTGGCTGCATGGCCGGCGCGCTTGCCACTACAGCAGGAACGCCGGCCACAGCAGCTGCCCGGGGTTGAGCGCCGCGAAACTGCTGCTCTTGAGCAGGCGGCAATGTCCGGGCGGCAAATACTCTCAACGACGCGATCACCCCGAGCCATGCGCCACGCGCATGCATTCATGCGGAGATATCGCTACCGTCTGCGCCCCGCCTTCTCCTAACATCAGCTGCACCATCTGCCCGGCCGGCCTGAGACGACACCGGCCCTTGCCCCCGGCAGCTGTCACAGAGGAGGAAACACCCATGCAAAACAGCGCTGCGCCAACGAGCGCGCCCTACACACCGGCTGCGCCAGCGGCGCCCGCCATCCAGCCCAGCCAGCGCCGCCGCGCCATCATCGCGACGGTGATCGGCAATGGCCTGGAATGGTTCGATTTCACCGTCTACAGCTTCTTCGCGGTCATCATCGCGAAGCTGTTCTTTCCCACCGGCGACGACCTCAGCTCGCTGCTGCTGGCCGTGGCCACCTTCGGCGTGGGCTTCTTCATGCGCCCGGTGGGCGGCATCGTGCTGGGCATCTACGCCGACCGCGTGGGCCGCAAGGCGGCACTGTCGCTGACCATCCTGCTGATGGCGCTCGGCACCACGCTGATCGGCATTGCGCCCACATACGACCAGATCGGCCTCTTCGCCCCGCTGCTGATCGTGGTGGCGCGCCTGATGCAGGGCTTCTCCGCCGGCGGCGAGATGGGCGGCGCCACCGCCTTCCTGACCGAGTACGCCCCGGCGCGCCAGCGTGCCTACTACTCCAGCTGGATCCAGGCCAGCATCGGCGTGGCCGTGCTGCTGGGCGCGGCGGTGGGCACCTTCGTCACCAGTTCGCTGAGCACCGAGGCACTCAACAGCTGGGGCTGGCGCCTGCCGTTCCTGCTGGGCATCGTGATCGGCCCGGTGGGCTACTACATCCGCCACCACCTCGATGAAACCCCGACCTTCCGCGACAACGCCGAGCGCGCCGATTCACCGCTCAAGGAAATCGTGCAGGCCTACCCGCGCGAGACCCTGGCCAGCTTCTCGATGGTGATCCTGTGGACGGTGTGCACCTATGTGCTGCTGTTCTACATGCCGACCTACGCGGTCAAGGTGCTGAAGGTGCCGCAGGCCGATGGCTTTATCGCCGGCATGGCGGGCGGCAGTGCCATCATGGTGTTCGCGCCGCTGGTGGGCCTGCTGGCCGACCGCATCGGCCGGCGCGTGCTGCTGAGCGGCTCGGCGCTGCTGATCCTGGTGCTGGCGTGGCCGATGTTCGCGTATATCAACCATGCGCCCGGCCTGGCTTCGCTGCTGGTGTTCCAACTGGTGTTCGGCGTGCTGATCGCCACCTATACCGGCCCGATCCTGGCGGCGTTCTCCGAACTGTTCCCGGCGCGCGTGCTGTCGACCGGCCTGTCGGTGGCCTACAACTTCGCGGTGACGATCTTCGGCGGCTTTGCCTCCTTCATCATCACTTGGCTGATCGCCACCACCGGCAGCAGCATGGCCCCGGCCATCTACGTGATGATCGCCGCCGCCATCAGCCTGGTCGGCACCCGCTTCGTGCGCGAACCTTCCTACCTGCAACAACGCTGACATGTCCCAGAGTCCCCAGATCCTTTTCCACGGCGGCGATGTGCTCGAACCCGGCACGGGCGAGCTGCTGCGCGGCCACGATGTCCTGGTTGAAGGCGAGCGCATTGCCGCGGTCGGCCCGGCCATCGATGCCCCCAACGCACAGCGCATCGACGCGCGCGGCAAGACCGTGATGCCCGGCCTGATCGACTGCCACGTGCATGTGCTGGCCTCGCTGGCCAACCTCGGCCTGAACGCGGTGCAGCCCAACGTGCTGGTGGCGATCCGCGCGCTGCCGATCATGCAGCGCATGCTGGAGCGCGGCTTCACCACGGTGCGCGATGCCGGCGGCGCCGACTGGGGCCTGTCGCAGGCGGTTGCCACCGGGCTGGTGCCGGGGCCGCGCATCTTTGCGTCGGGCAAGGCGCTGTCGCAGACCGGCGGCCATGGTGATTTCCGTCCGCGCTCGGATGTGCTGGAGCCCTGTTCGTGTGCCTTCCGCGCCGGTGCCATCGCGCGCGTGGTGGATGGCGTCGATGCCGTGCGCCTGGCCGTGCGCGAAGAAATCCAGAAGGGCGCCAGCCAGATCAAGATCATGGCCTCGGGCGGCGTGGCCTCGCCTACCGACCCGATCGGCAACACCCAGTACAGCGAAGACGAGATCCGCGCGATCGTTGCCGAAGCCGAAGCCGCACAGACCTATGTGATGGCCCACGCCTACACCGGCCGCGCCATCACGCGCGCGGTGCGCTGTGGCGTGCGCACCATCGAGCACGGCAACCTGGTCGACCGCGACAGCGCCGACGAGATGCGCAGGCACGGCGCCTTCGTGGTGCCGACGCTGGTCACCTACGACGCGCTTGCGCGCGACGGCGCCCGCCTGGGCCTGCCGGCCGACTCCGTGGCCAAGATCGAGACCGTGCGCCAGGCCGGCCGCGACTCGCTGCGCATCTATGCCGATGCCGGCGTGCCGATGGGCTATGGCTCGGACCTGCTGGGCGAGATGCACGACCACCAGGCCGAAGAGTTCCGCATCCGCGCCGATCTGCTCGGCAACCTGGAAGCGATCCGCTCGGCCACCTCGATCGCGGCCGCCATCCTGCAGCGCGAAGGCGAGCTTGGCACCGTGCGCGCCGGCGCGCTGGCCGACCTGCTGCTGGTCGACGGCAATCCGCTGGCCGATATCGGCCTGATCGCCGGCCAGGGCGAGCGCCTGAGCGTGGTGATGCAGGCCGGCCGCATCCACCGCCGCGCCGGCTGATCCGGGCGGCGCGCCCCTCCCGCTGGCCTCCAGCTGGATGCGCCGGCGGTCTATCATGGCGGCTTCTCTGACCGGAAACCCCATGCGCATTTCCCCGCTCCCGCCCCTGCCCAACCTGGTCGCGTTTGAAGCCGCGATGCGCCACGGCAGCTTCACCCGCGCCGCGGCCGAACTGCACCTGACCCAAAGCGCGATCAGCCGCCAGGTGGCCCAGCTGGAAGACTTTCTCGGGCGCAAGCTCTTTATCCGCGAACCGCGCGCGCTGCGCCTGACCGTCAGCGGCCAGCGCTATGCCGAGGTGGTGCAGCGCCTGCTGGTGGGCTGCGCCGAAGCGACCGAAGACGTGATGAAGGTGCGCAGCCATACCGCCCTGACGGTGGCGTGCTCCAGCGGCGTGGCGGTGCTGTGGCTGACGCCGCGGCTGGCCTCGTTCCGCGAGGCGCACCCCGAGATCCAGCTGCGCCTGACCGTCAACGACAGCCTGGCGTCACTGTCGCCGGCGGAGTTCGATATCGGCATGTACTATCTGCGCGAGGGCCCGCCGCCGGGACTGGCAGCACGACGGCTGTATGGCGAGGAAGTGTTCCCGGTGTGCGCGCCGGGCTACCTGAACGGCCGCACGCTGGCCCCGGCCGCGCTGGCCAATGAAACGCTGCTGATGCTCGACGACGGCCAGCGCCAGTGGATGTCCTGGCAGACCTGGCTGGCCAACCAGGGCCTGCCCGACGCCACGCTGCGCAACGTGCTCACCTCCAACCAGTACCCGATCCTGCTGCAGCTGGCCATGGAAGGCCATGGCATCGTACTGGGCTGGCGCCATATGATCGACGCCTGCCTGCGCGAAGGCCTGCTGGTGCGCGCCAGCGAGGCCAGCGCCAGCCTGGGCGGCGGCTACTACGCGGTGTGGCCGCGCGACCGGATGGAACCGGCCGCGGCGCGCGCGTTCCGCAGCTGGCTGGTGCGGCAGGCGACGCCTGCACCAGCCTGATCGCTCAGGAACCCGCCTTGTAGTTCGTATCCTTGACGATCTTCGCCCACCTTGCCGCATCCTCGGCAATGGTCGCGGCAAACTGCTCCGGTGTGCCACCCACCACCTCATAGTCGATCGCTGCCAGGCGCTGCTTGATCTCGGGCTGCGCCAGGATGCGGTTCACCTCCTGGTTCAGCCGCGTGACGATTTCCTTGGGCGTGCCAGCCGGTGCCAGCAGCCCCGCCCAGGAATTGAAGGCCATGCCGTCATAGCCGGCCTCATGCATGGTCGGCACGTCCGGCAGCGCGGGCGAGCGCTTGGACGCGAACACCGCCAGCGGACGCAGCTTGCCGGCCTTGATCATCGCCATGCCGTTGAACGGGTCGATGGTCATGTCGACCTCGCCTGCCACCACTGCCTGCATCTGCGGCCCGGTGCCGCGGTAAGACACGCTGACGACGTCCGGCGTGCCCGCCGCGGACTTGAAGGTGGCGCCGATCAGCTCGATCATGCTGCTGCCGGCCGACAGGCTCAGCGGCTTGGTCTTGGACTTGGCCAGCGCCACGAACTCCTGCACGGTCTTGGCCGGCACCGACGGATGGACCACCATCACGAAGCCGATATTGCTGATCTGCGAGATCGGCGCAAAGCTCTTCAGCGGCTCATAGCCCGCCTTGTACAGCACCGGGCTGAGGGTCTGCGCGCCGGCGCTGTTCAGCAGCAGGGTGTAGCCGTCCGGCGCCGCGCGCGCCACGATGTCCGTGCCGATGATGCCGTTGGCGCCGGGACGGTTTTCCACCACCACCGACTGCTTGAGCGCTTCGCCCAGCTTCTGCGAAATCAGCCGCGCCACCACGTCTGTGGCCCCGCCTGGCGCAAACGGCACCACCATGCGGATCGGCTTGCTGGGATAGGTGTCACTCCAGGCCAACGCGGGCATCGCGCCCAGCATGGCGGCGCACAGCATCAGGCGGCGGCGCAAGTTCGGTTTCATCGGGTTGTCTCCTGGACGGCGGTTGTCGGAAGCCGGCACCGGCATGGCCAGCCATGGCTGGCACCTGCATTTATTCATAGTTGTGAATTAGATTTTACCCACATAAATTATCCCGTCAACCGAGGGTATGTGCGGACAGGCGGCCGACCGTGACGCTGACGGTACCGACCCCGCCGGAAGTGCAGGCGAAGGACGCGGCCAACACGGTCTGCACCTGAGCCGCTGGGTTCAATCATGCAAAAAGGGACGCCAAGGCGTCCCTTTTTGCTACTGCTTCCGAACCTCCGATTGGGGCGGAAGATGGTCACGTACCGGCCCTTGCGGGCAGGGAAATCGGCCGCTATCCGGATGCTCGAAGGCGCGTCACAGCATTGATCGCTACCACGGAATCGGCTGGCGATCGCGGAAGAAGCCGCCGGTGGGACCATCGTCGGGCAGCGTTGCCAGCCAGATCACAGTGTCGATGCACTGCTCCGGCGAGCGCGGCGCATCGGGGCCGCCCAGATCGGTGCGACACCAGCCCGGGCACACGGAGTTGACCTTGGCGCCGTGATCGGCCATCTCGGCGGCCAGGATGCGCGTGACGGCATTCAGCGCCGTTTTCGAGATCCGGTAAGCCGGCACGCCGCGGCCCATCTCCGCCAATTGCCCCATGCCCGAAGCCAGGTTGACCACCCTCGCGGCGCGGCTGGCGCGCAGCAGCGGTGCCAGCGCCTGGGTGGTCCGCAGCACGCCGAACAGATTGGTTTCCAGGGTGCGGCGCAGGGTCGCGAGCGGCAGTTCGAGCAGGCTGGTGTGATAGTGGTCGAGCGAAACACCAGCGTTGTTGATCAGCACGTCCACGCGTCCGAAGCGTTCGCTCAGCCAGTTGGCCAGTGCGGCCGCCGAGCCTTCTTCCGTGACGTCAAGGCGGTGGCATGCGATCGGATGCCCCGCGAGCCGGAGCTCTGCCTCAAGCCCAGCGAGGTCCGCCGGCGTGCGCGCCGTGGCGACGACCAGATGGCCTTCAACAGTGGCCAGACGGCGCGTGGCTGCGCGGCCCAGGCCGCGGCTCGCGCCGGTGATGACGGTAATGGGTTGGTTGGCCATGCCTGAGGTCCTCCTCGCTGGCGCAGATAAGCCATCTATACACCGTCGGTTACGACTTTTGTTAGGCGGATTTCCGTGCCGGAACAAATCAGGACCGAATTGGTTCTAATTTAAGAAACACTGGTGGCGACGATGCTCAGACTTAGCAAGCTGACTGACTATGGCACGGTGATCATGACGCACCTGGCGCGCAACCCGGGCCGGATCTACAGTGCGGCCGAGGTCGCCGCCGCGATCGGTGTGGCGGTTCCGACGGCAAGCAAGATTCTGAAGATGCTGGCAAGGCACCACTTGCTGGAGTCTCTGCGCGGTGCCAATGGCGGCTACCTGCTGGCGCGACCGCCGGAACAGATTTCGATCGCACAGGTGATTGACGCCATGGAAGGCCCGGCGGGCATGACCGAGTGCAGTGTCGCTGCCGGCCTGTGTGCGCAGGAAAGCCTGTGCGCCATCCGCGCCAACTGGCAATCGATCAATCAAGTCATCTTTAGCGCACTGAATGGCGTGACGCTGGCGGATATGGCGCAACCGGTGTTGCACCCGGTGGATATCGGCGCCTTGCGCGCCCGACGCGCAAACGGGCCGCAAGCTGACATTTTGTGATTCAGGTGACAGTGGCAAGCGAAGGCAAACCATGGCAACCCCGGCACGCAAGCTCGATGAACTGATCAGCCATGGCTATAAGCATGGCTTCTATACCGCCGTTGAGACGGACACGGTGCCGTGCGGGCTGGATGAGGACGTGATCCGCATGATCTCGGCCATCAAGGGCGAGCCGGAGTTCATGCTGGAGTGGCGTCTCAAGGCCTTCCGCCACTGGCTCACGATGTCCGAGCCGCACTGGGCGACGGTGACGCACCCGCCCATCGACTACCAGGCAATCGCCTACTATGCCGCGCCGCGCTCCCAGAAGGCCGGACCGAAGACGCTGGCCGAGGTCGATCCGGAGTTGCTGCGCACCTACGAAAAGCTGGGCGTGCCGCTGCACGAGCGCGAGCTGCTGGCCGGCGTGGCCGTGGACGCGGTATTCGACAGCGTCTCGGTGGCCACCACCTTCAAGCAGAAACTGGGCGAACTCGGCATCATCTTCTGCTCGTTTTCCGAGGCGGTGCGGGAGCATCCGGCGCTGGTGCAGCAGTATCTCGGCTCGGTCGTGCCCTATACCGACAACTTCTTCGCCTCGCTCAACTCCGCCGTGTTCAGCGACGGCTCGTTCTGCTATATCCCGCCCGGGGTACGCTGCCCGATGGAGCTGTCGACCTACTTCCGCATCAATGCCAGCAACACCGGCCAGTTCGAGCGCACCCTGATCATCGCCGACCAGGGCGCTTACGTCAGCTACCTGGAAGGCTGCACCGCGCCGATGCGCGACGAGAACCAGCTGCATGCCGCGGTGGTGGAGCTGATCGCGCTGGAAGACGCACAGATCAAGTACGCGACCGTGCAGAACTGGTATCCGGGCGACAAGGACGGCAAGGGCGGCATCTACAACTTCGTCACCAAGCGCGGTGACTGCCGCGGCGCGCGCTCGAAGATCTCGTGGACCCAGGTGGAGACCGGCTCCGCCATCACCTGGAAGTATCCGAGCGTGATCCTGCAGGGCGACGACTCGGTCGGCGAGTTCTATTCAGTCGCGCTGACCAACCACTACCAGCAGGCCGACACCGGGACCAAGATGACGCACCTCGGCAGGAACACCAGGAGCACCATCCTTTCCAAGGGCATTTCGGCCGGCCACGGCCAGAATGCTTATCGCGGGCTGGTGAAGATGGCCAGGAGCGCGGTCGGCGCACGCAACTACTCGCAGTGCGATTCGCTGCTGCTGGGCGACAAATGCGCCGCCCATACCTTCCCTTATATCGAGGTGAAGAACGCCACCGGCCAGGTCGAGCACGAGGCCTCCACCTCGCGCATCGGCGAGGACCAGTTGTTCTACTGCCAGAGCCGCGGCGTCAGCGCGGAGGATGCAGTCTCGATGATCGTGAACGGCTTTTGCAAGGAAGTATTCAAGGAGCTGCCGATGGAATTCGCGGTGGAAGCCCAGAAGCTGCTGGGCGTGAGCCTGGAAGGCAGTATCGGATGAAAGAAGCCAGCCATGCTTGAGATTCGCAAGCTGCACGTCAGCGTAGACGACAAGCCCATCCTGCACGGCATCGACCTCAGCGTGAAGGCCGGCGAGGTGCACGCCATCATGGGCCCGAACGGTTCGGGCAAGAGCACCCTGGCCCACGTACTGGCCGGGCGCGACCGCTTTACCGTGACAGAGGGCGAAGTCCTCTATGACGGCACCAGCCTGCTTGGCATGCCGCCGGAAGAGCGCGCCCGCGCGGGCATCTTCCTCGCCTTCCAGTATCCGGTGGAAATCCCCGGCGTCTCCAATATCTACCTGCTCAAGGCGGGGCTCAACGCGATCCGCAAGCACCGTGGCGAGCCGGAGCTGGACGCCATGGATTTCCTCGCCCTGGTCAAGGACAAACTCCAGCTCATGGAGATGGACCAGGACCTGCTTTACCGATCGGTGAACGAGGGCTTCTCCGGCGGCGAGAAGAAGCGCAACGAGATCCTGCAGATGGCAGTGCTGGAGCCGCGGCTCGCCATTCTCGACGAGACCGACTCCGGCCTCGACATCGATGCACTCAAGATCGTCGCCAGGGGCATCGAGGCCATGCGCAGCCCGCAACGCGCGATTGTGCTGGTCACGCACTACCAGCGCCTGCTCGACTACATCGTGCCGGACCAGGTCCACGTGCTTGCGCAAGGCCGCATCGCCAGGTCCGGCGGGCCGGAGCTGGCGCGCGAACTGGAGCGGCACGGCTATGCCGCGATGGAGTCTTCGACATGAGCGCAAGCGGACTGGAGCACTATCTCGCCGAGTTCGCCCGCGTCGAGGCCGCACTGCCCGGCCGCCGTCTGGGCTGGCTTGCGCACGCGCGGCGGCAGGCGCTGGATCATTTCGCCCAGGCCGGGTTCCCCACGCTGCGCCACGAGGACTGGAAATACACCAGCGTGGCCGCACTCGAGCGAAGCCGCTTTGCCGTGGCACTGCCGCAGGCCGGCGACAGCCCGGACCCCGCGGTGGCAGCCCAGATCGAGGCGCTTGCCCTGGCCGGCGCGCAGCTGATGGTGTTCGTCAATGGCACGCACCAGCCGCAATGGTCGCGCATCGGCACCCTGCCTGCGGGCATCGAGCTGGCCAGCCTCGCCGCGACGCTGGAGCGCGCGCCGGACTGCCTGGAAGCGCTGCTGTTGTGTCGCACAAGCGACTACCCGTCCGGCTTCGCCGCCTTGAACATGGCGTTCATGACCGACGGTGCCTATATCCGCGTGGCGGCCGGCACCGTCCCGGAACAACCGATCCACTTGCTGTTCCTTGCCACCGCTGCCGAACTGGCAACCCATGCGCGCAACCTCGTGGTGGCGCAAGCCGGCAGCCAGGTCTGCATCGTGGAGCACCACGCCGGCCTGGATGGCCTGGCCTATTGCACCAATACCATCACTGACATCGTTGCCGAGCGTGATGCGCAGGTCGAACATCACAAGCTGCAGCAGGAGAGCCTCAAGGCCTTCCATATCGCCGGAGTGAACCTGGACCAGCGGCAGGGTAGCCGCTGCGCCTCCAGTTCCTTTGCCCTGGGCGGCGCCCTGGCGCGGGTCGACATCAATGTCGGGCTGAATGCCGAGCATACCGAGTGTTCGCTGGACGGGCTGTATATGACCGCCGGGCGGCAGCATGTCGACCACCACACCCGCGTCGACCACGCCAGCCCGCACAGCAAGAGCCGCGAGTTGTACAAGGGCGTACTGGCGGGCGCCTCGCGCGCCGTCTTCAACGGCAAGGTGGTGGTGCATGCCGATGCCCAGCACAGCGATGCGCACCAGTCCAACCGCAATCTGCTGCTGTCCGACCAGGCCGAGGTCGACACCAAGCCGCAACTGGAGATCTATGCCGACGACGTCAAATGCGGCCACGGCGCCACCGTCGGCCAGCTCGACGCCGAGCAGATCTACTACCTGCGCTCGCGCGGGATGGACGATGCCGCGGCGCGTGCGCTGCTGACCTTTGCCTTCGCCGAAGAGGTCGTCAGGCGGCTCGGCCCGGCCCCATTGCGCACGCGGCTGGAAACGCTCTTGCGCGGCAAGCTGCCGGAGCCTGTGAAGGAGCTGCCATGAACACGGCTGCGCATGAACGGATGGCCGTGGAGCACGCGGTGCCGGCCGCCAGCCTGGAGGTGGAGCGGTTGCGGAAGGATTTCCCGATCCTGCGCCAGACCATCAACGGCAGGCCGCTGGTCTATCTGGACAACGCCGCCACCACCCAGAAGCCGCAAAGCGTGATCGATTGCGAAGCGCATTACTACGCCGCGCTCAACGCCAATATCCACCGCGGCGTGCATACCCTGAGCCAGCGCGCCACCGATGCCTACGAGGCCGCGCGCGACGCAGTGCGAGACCTGATCAACGCCGCCGGGCGCGAGGAAATCGTGTTCGTGCGCGGCACCACCGAGGCCATCAACCTGGTGGCGGCAAGCTTCGGCCAGCGCCTGCGCCCGGGCGACGAGGTCCTGATCAGCGCGATGGAGCACCACTCCAATATCGTGCCGTGGCAACTGGCGTGCCAGCGCACCGGCGCCTTGCTGCAGGTGGCGCCGATCAACGATGCCGGCGAGCTGATGCTGGAGGAGTTCGCGCGATTGCTCGGCCCGCGCACCAGACTGGTCGCGCTGACGCACCTCTCCAACGCGCTTGGCACCGTCAACCCGGTGCGGCACATCATCGAGCTGGCGCATGACCATGGCATCCCGGTGCTGATCGATGGCGCCCAGGCCGTGCCGCACCTAAAGGTCGACGTGCAGGCCCTCGATTGCGATTTCTACGCGTTCTCCGGGCACAAGCTTTACGGGCCCACCGGCGTCGGCGTGCTCTACGGCAAGGCCGCGCTGCTCGATGCCATGCCGCCGTACCAGGGCGGCGGGGACATGATTCGCGAGGTCACGTTCCGCAAGACCACCTACAACGAGCTGCCCTACAAGTTCGAGGCGGGCACCCCCAATATCGCCGGCGTCATCGCCCTTGGCGCCGCCATCGGGTACGTGCGCGCGCTCGGCCTGGAAGCCATCGCCGTCCACGAGCACGCGCTGCTCGCCTACGCCAGCGCGCAGGCAGCGAGGATCGCCGGCCTGCGCATGATCGGCACGGCTGCCGACAGGGCGAGCATCCTCTCGTTCACGCTGGACGGCATCCATCCCCACGATGTCGGCACCATCCTCGATCAGCACGGCGTCGCGGTCCGTGCCGGCCACCATTGCGCCATGCCGGTGATGGAGCGCTTCGGCGTGCCCGCCACGGTGCGCGCTTCCTTCGCGCTGTACAACACGCGTGAAGAGGTGGATGCACTGTTTGCTGCCGTGCGCGCGGCACAGGAGGTATTCGCCTGATGTCTGACCTGCGCAACCTCTACCAGGAAGTGGTTGTCGACCACAGCCGCTCGCCGCGCAATTTCGGGCGGCTGGCGGCAGCGAACCGCCGCGCCGAGGGCTTCAACCCGCTGTGCGGCGACCGGCTGACGCTGTACCTGAGAATCCGCGACGCGGTGATCGAAGACGCCAGCTTCGAGGGCTCGGGCTGCGCCATCTCCACTGCCTCTGCGTCGCTGATGACGGAAGCGCTCAAAGGCAAGACCGAGGCGCAGGCGCGGGCCTTGTTCTGCGGCTTCCACGCGCTGGTCACCGAAAAGCCGGGGCAGTCCGAAGTGCCGATGGGAAAGCTGGAAGTCCTGGCCGGCGTGCGCGAGTTCCCGGCGCGCGTGAAGTGCGCCACCCTGGCCTGGCATACCATGCAAGCCGCTTTGGAGAACAGTGCCAGGCCGGTCTCAACGGAGTAGAACCCCATGAGCATGATCGATTGGCTGCACAAGGCCAGGGAACACGAAGACAGGTTCGAGGCTGAGCCGGACAGCCTCGAGGGGCGGGTGATAGCGGCCTTGCGCACGGTGTACGACCCCGAGATCCCGGTCAATATCTACGACCTTGGCCTGATCTACCAGCTATCGGTGGACGAAGCCAGCGGCAAGGTCGGGATCCGCATGACGCTGACCGCGCCGGGCTGCCCGGTGGCGCAGACCTTCCCCGGCGTGGTGGAGAGCGCGGTGATGGAAGCCAGCGGGGTGGACGCGGTCGAGGTAGAACTGGTGTGGGACCCGCCCTGGTCGAGAGAACGGATGAGCGAGGCGGCACGCCTGGAACTGGGGCTGCTCTGAGATGAGCGAGTGGATCGATGTCGCCCGAGCCGAGGACTTCGCGCCCGGCACTTGCCGCAGCGTCGATATCGATGGCGTCCAGGTCGCGGTATTCAATGTGGATGGCAATTACTACGCCATCGAGGACCTCTGCTCGCATGAGGCCGAGCCGCTCTGCGGCGGCGACGTGGAAGGCCAGGAAGTCGTCTGCCCGCGCCACGGCTCGCACTTTTCCCTGCTGACGGGCGAGGCGCTGTCCCCGCCCGCCTACGAGCCGGTGGCGACGTTCCCGGTCCGGGTGGCGGACGGCAAGGTGCAGGTCAGGGACGAGCGCGGGGAATAAGCGTACAACCCCGATCAGTCACTTGGCCGGGGGCGGGTCTGGACGCACTGTCGCCAGGCTGCGCCGCCTTGCCATCCCCGCCGATCCCATCTCTAATAGTCTTGAGTACCGTCCAGGCAACCAACGACGGCCAGGAGGCGAAATGCGCTGCACCAGTTGCGGTTTCGCGAACCTCGCGGGAGCCAACTTCTGTGAGGCGTGCGGAGCAAAGCTTGGCCGAGCCTGCCCGCAGTGTGGTGAGGAAGCCACTGCAGCCGCGAAGTTCTGCCGCGCTTGCGGCTTTGCGCTGACCGACGCCCCGGTCGGCACCGCTGCCACGCCAGCGCCGCCCGCGGCCACGGCCCCGGTCCTCTACACCCCGCCCCACCTTGCCGGGCGCATCCTGGCCGAACAGGCGGCAATGGAGGCCAGGGGCGAGACCGCCGGCGAGCGCAAGACCATCACCGCGCTGTTTGCCGACATGGCCGGCTCGACCGCGCTGACGCAGGACCTCGACCCCGAAGACGCGCGCCGGCTGATCGACCCCGTGGTGACGCTGATGATGGAAGCCGTCCACCACTATGAGGGCTATGTGGCCAAGTTCCTCGGCGACGGCATCCTGGCGCTGTTCGGCGCTCCGATTGCCCACGAGGACCATGCCTTGCGCGCGCTCTACGCGGCGCTGCGCATGCAGGACGCGATGCATCGCCACAGCGACCGCGTGCGGCTGGAGCAAGGCATCCCGCTGCAGATCCGGATCGGCGTCCATACCGGCGAAGTCGTGGTGCGCTCGATCCGCAAGGATGACCTGCACACCGACTACGATCCGGTCGGGCACACCATCCATATCGCTTCGCGCATGGAGGGGATTGCCACGCCGGCGTCGATCCTTGTCAGCGAATCGACCCACAAGCTCACCGAAGGCTATTTCGAGTTCACGGCGCTGGGGACCACCCATGTCAAGGGCGTGCGGGATCCGCTCGCGGTATATGAAGTCGTCGGCCTGGGAGCCTTGCGCACGCGCCTGCAGGTGGCCGCGCACCGCGGCCTCGCCAGGTTTGTCGGGCGCCAGGATGAGCTGGCGCACTTGCACGCGGCGCTGGGGCAGGCCAAGGCTGGACACGGGCGCATTGTTGCGGTGGTCGGCGAAGCGGGGGTCGGCAAGTCCCGGCTGTTCCATGAGTTCAAGGTCAGATCGCAGCAGGGCTGCCTGGCGCTGGAGACCTTCTCGGTCTCGCACGGCAAGGCGTTTGCCTACCTGCCGCTGATCGAGATGCTGAAGAGCTATTTCCAGATCACGGCGCAGGACGGCGACCGCAGCTGCCGCGAAAAGGTGACCGGCAGGCTGCTGACCCTGGACCGTTCGCTGGAAGAACACCTGCCCTACCTGCTCTACCTGCTCGGCACCATCGAGCCCGACTCGCCGTTGCCGACCATGGACCCGACCATCCGGCGCCAGCGCACCTTCGAGGCGATTGCGCGGCTGCTGGTCCGGGAAAGCCTCAACCAGCCGCTGGAAGTCATTTTCGAAGACCTGCAATGGCTGGACGGTGAGACCGAGGCCTTCCTCAATATGCTGATCGACCATGTGCCCGGCGCGCGCATCCTGCTGCTGGTGAACTACCGGCCGGAGTACAGCCATCGCTGGAATGCGGACGGGCATTATTCGCAGCTGCAGCTGCAGCCGCTGGGGCAGGCGGAGGCGCAGGAACTGCTGACCGCGCTGCTCGGGGACGACCGCAGCCTGGTGCCGCTGAAGCGGCTGATCCTCGACAAGACCGAAGGCAATCCCTTCTTCATGGAGGAAGTGGTCCAGACCCTGGCCGAGGAAGGCGCGCTGCTCGGCCAGCCCGGCTGCTACCGCATCGAGACCGCGCCGGCCCTGCTCCATATCCCCACCACCGTGCAAGGCGTGCTGGCCGCCCGTATCGACCGGCTGCCGCTGGCCCAGAAGGAGCTGTTGCAGACCCTGGCCGTGATTGGCAAGGAGTTCCCGCTGAGCCTGGTCCTGCGCGTGACCGGCTTGCCGGAAGACCACCTGCATCCGCTGCTGTCCGACCTGCAGGCTGCGGATTTCATCTACGAACGGCCGGCATTCCCTGAGGTCGAGTACGCCTTCAAGCACGCGCTGACCCAGGAGGTGGCCGGCAGCTCGCTGCTCACCGAGCGGCGCAGCGCCTTGCATGAAAGCTCCGCCCAGGCCATCGAGGCGCTCTTCCATGGCCGGCTCAAGGACTACTGCAGCGAACTGGCGCACCACTACAGCAACAGCGGCAACATCCCGAAGGCGGTCGAGTACCTGCACTGCGCCGGCCAGCAAGCCCTGCTGCGCTCGGCGCAGGCCGAAGCGATCCGGCACCTGAGCACGGCCATCGACCTGCTCAAGCGGCAACCCGACAGTGCCGAACGCGCGCGCCAGGAACTGACGCTGCTGCTTGCGCTCGGGCCGGCCCTGATTGCGGCCCGGGGCCAGGCATCGCCCGAAGTCGAGGGCAATTACCGGCGGGCGCTGGCCTTGTGCGAGCAAGGCCAGCAAACGCCCTACCTGTTCTCCGCACAGCTGGGGTTGTGGGCGTTCTATCAGCTTCGTGCGCAATACGAGGTCTCGCTGCCTTTGGGCAAGCGGCTGCTTGCGCTGGCCATGAAGTCGCAGAAGCCCAAGCAGCTGGCGGAGGGTCATCGCGCGATCGGCGCCACGCTGTTCCGCCTTGGCATGCTGGACGCCGCGCGCAAGCATGTTGAGGCGGTGCTCGCGGTGCCGCATCCTGAGCAACCGGCGTACGACTTCCTCACGGGCTACGGGCGCGACCCGGCCGTCCACGCCACCAGCACGCTGGGCTGGATCCTGTGGTACCAGGGCTTGGCGGACCAGGCACTGGCGCGCTGCCAGGAGGCGCTGGCCATGGCCCGTGCCCGCCCGGATGCGTACAACCTTGCCCTGTGCCTGGTCTTTGCCGCGGAACAGCATCAATGCCGGCACGAAGTCCGGCTGACACAGGAGTACGCCGAAGCCGCCATCGCCATCTCGGGCGAACAGGGTTTTCCGATCTACCTGGCGTGGGGCACCGTCCTGCAGGGCTGGGCGATGGCGGCGCTGGGCAGTCACCAGGAAGGCGTTGCGCTGATGCGCCAGGGCGTGGCCGCCTATGAGGCCACCGGCGGCAGACTGGGCATGCCGAACCTGCTGGCCCTGGTTGCCGAGGCCTGCGGCAAGGCAGGCCAGACCACCGCCGCGCTGGACGTGCTCACGCAGGCACAAGCGCTGGTGGAAGAGACCGGAGAACGGCTGGATGAGGCAACCGTGTACCGGCTGCGCGCCGAGATGCTGCTGCAGCTGTCGGCAGAGCGCCCTGCGCCGCCGGCCGCGCAGGAGGAAGCCGAAGCCTGCTTGCACCGGGCCATCACGGTCGCCCACGAACAAGGTGCAAAGCCGCTGGAGCTGCAGGCCACCCTGAGCCTGGCCCGGCTGTGGCGGCAACAAGGCAAGGTCGACGCGGCGCGTCAAGTGCTGGCGCGGGTCCACGGCAGCTTCAGCGAGGGCACCGACACCGCGGACTGGCAGGAGGCCCAGGCACTGCTTGCAGCGCTGGCGGCCGACCAGGCCAATACCCCGGAGCGCCCCCACGCATGACCTCGACGCCAGGCCTCCCCCTGCAAGACCGCTTCGTCGCGCTGTGGACACGTGCGGGCGGCACGCACGCGGCCGACGCCTATGCCGATCTCGCTCGTTGCTACGGTGAGCCGACGCGGCACTACCACACCCTCGACCATGTCCGTCGCTGCCTGCAAGACCTGGACTGGGCGCGCAGCGCGATACCGGATACCGACGAGGTGGAACTGGCGCTCTGGTGCCACGACGTCATCTACGTGCCCGGCGCCACGGACAACGAGCAACGCAGCGCCGCATGGTTGCGCCATTGGTCAGGCGGCAGCATCGCCGCCGCCGCGCGCGTGGCCGCCCTTATCCTGGAAACCACCCACGCCGAAGTGCCGGCAAGCCTGGCCGGCCGCTTCACCGCCGACATCGACCTGGCGGCGCTGGGCTGCAGCCGCGCGCGCTTCCAGGAAAATGGCGCCAACCTGCGGGCCGAACGCACCGACCTGGACGACGCCGCCTATGACGCCGCCGAGCGCGCCTTCCTGAGTGCGCTGCTGGCCAGCCCGCGCATCTACACCACCGACCTGTTCCAGGCGCGCTACGAGGCGCAGGCACGCGCCAACCTGACGTGGCGGCTGGCGCAGGCGGCCTGGCCTACAGGAACTCCCCGCTGATATCGATGCTGGAGCGCCGGCCCACGCTGTCGTAGTGCTGCTCCAGCCACCGGCTCGCTTCTGCGCGGCCCTTGTCGCGCAGCGAGCACAGGAAATTCCAGTCGGCGTTGTACTTGGTGGAAACCCCCAGCGCGGCCATGGTCTGGTCCGAGCGGATCGAATGGATCCACACCTCCTTCATCTCCGTGCCGTCGAGCTTGCCCTGCTGGATCAGCGACGTGACGAAGGCAATGGCGCGCATCTCGCGCATCAGCGACGAGTTGAAGCTGACCTCATTGACGCGATTCAGAATATCCGCGGCCGTGGTCGGCACGCCGTGGCGCACGATCGGGTTGATATGGACGATCACCACATCGTGGGTCTGGCAGTGATAGATCAGCGGGAAAATCGCCGGGTTGCCGACATAGCCGCCATCCCAGTAGTGCTGGCCGTCGATGCTGACCGCCTGGAACAGCGTGGGCACGCAGGCCGAGGCCAGCACGGCGTCGATGCTGAGTTCCTCGGGCGGGAAGATGCGTATCCGGCTGGTCTCGATATTGGTCGCACACAGGTAGAGCCGGATCGGGCAATGCTCGCGCAGTGCCGCAAAGTCGACCTGGCTGCCGAGCACGTCGCGCAGCGGATTGAGGTTGTTGGGATTGAACTGGTACGGCGACAGCAGGCGCAGCGCGATGTCGGCCATCGCATACATCGGCGAATGGTTCAGGCCCAGCGTATGGCTGCTCTTGAACCAAGGCAGCCACCGGAACGGGTTGTAGCGCTGCGCCGAGTGCGCGATCGCCTCCCAGAAATCATGCAAGGCCAGGCGCGCGCCGTCACTGCCGCCCTGCAGCAGCCCGTAGGCCAGCACGGTGGCGTTCATGGCCCCGGCGCTGGTGGCGCTGACGCCTTCGATCGCCAGCCTGCCGTCCTCCAGCAGCCGGTCGAGCACGCCCCAGGTAAAGGCGCCATGCATGCCGCCGCCCTGCAGGGCGAGCGCCACAGGCTTGGGTTGTGCAGGCTCTGGCTGCATGCGGTCTTCCCTTCAGCGGCGGCAACCCGCCATGCTCAAGTGTAGGGAAGAACTGTGCGTGCAGCGTAGTGCCGGACGCGCGCAGCGGCACACAGCACGTGTGCCCTGGCCGGGCAGGCCCAGGGCCGCAAGCTCCGGGACGATGCGCTGGCGCATAACGCAACTGAGCCAGGCTGCGGCCAGGTACTACAATGGCCGCATAAAAGCAGAACAGCTTTCCTTCGTGCGTCAAATACCTCACTTTCCGGCCCGCAAAGCCATTTCCCGCCCGGCCTCCCTGATCGTTGCCGCCAGCCTTGTCCTGGTCTGCATGATCGCGGCCCTTGGTGCGCTCGCCCTGGTGCAGATGCGCAGGGATGCACTGGACAATGCCAGCGAGGCCTCGGCCAACCTGGCGCTGACGCTGGAACGCAGCATCACGCGCAACCTGCAGATCCATGAGCTGGCGATCGGGGGCATAGTGGAAGCCATGCACGATCCCGCACTGCTGGCGCAACCGCCGGCGCTGCGCCAGCGGCTGCTGTTCGACCGCTTGATCAACGCCGAAGACATGGGCTCGCTGCTGGTCACCGACGCCAACGGCACGCTGGTGTTCGACTCGCACCAGTGGCCGCCGCGCCCGGTCAACGTTTCTGACCGCGACTACTTCCAGGTCCACCGCAGCGGCGATCACAGCGGCCTGTTCCTGAGCCGGCCGTTCCAGCCGCGCCTGGCGCCGGAGAACAAGTCCATCGGCATCAGCCGGCGGCTTTCCGCACCGGACGGCAGCTTTGCCGGCACCGTGGTCGGCACCTTGCGCCTGAACTACTTCCGCAAGCTGTTCGATGGCGTAAGCCTTGGCGCGGGCGGCACCCTGACGCTGCTGCGCACGGACGGCACCATCATCATGCGGCGGCCCTATGAAGCCGAATCGATCGGGCGCGACATCTCCGGCAGCCCGTCATTTGCACCGCTGCTGCAAGGCACGCAAGGCACGTTTATCGGCGTCGCGGCAGTCGACGGGGTGCAGCGGCTCTACAGCTTCAGGCGCACTCCGGGCTTTCCGCTGCTGGTCGTGGTGGGACGCGCCACCCACGACGTGCTGGCACCCTGGCACAAGCGCGCCTGGGTGTTCGGGGCGATGATCATCGCGCTGGACGCTGCCATCATCGCGCTCTCGGTATTGCTGTCGCGCCAATGGCGGCGCCGTGTCGAGATGGAAGAGCACCTGCGCTGGATGGTCAACACCGATGGCCTGACCGGCCTTGGCAGCCGCCGTGCGCTGGACGATGCCGCCGACGTGGAATGGCGGCGCGCGCGCCGCCACAGCCAGCCTTTGTCGCTGCTGATGCTGGACGTCGACCACTTCAAGGAATTCAATGACCGCTACGGCCACCAGGCCGGTGACGATGCGCTGGCAGCGGTGGGCGCCTGCATCCAGCGCCAGGTGCGGCGGCCGGGCGACTATGCGGGGCGCTATGGCGGCGAAGAGTTTGCCATCCTGCTGCCGCACACCAACGCTGCCGGCGCGGCCGCCATGGCGGAGGCCATCCGCGCTGCCGTCCAGGCCTTGCAGATTCCGAATGCTGCCGGTGCCGACGGGCACTTGACGGTCAGCATCGGTGCGGTGACCGATGCCAACGGCCCCGGCAACGAAAAGGATTTCGCCGAGCTGCGCGCCTTTCTCCGTGCCGGCGACGAAGCGCTCTACCTGGCCAAGCGCTCCGGGCGCAATTGCGTCGCAACCTTCGGCGCCACGGCAGCGGCGATGGCGTCCTGAGGGCCCGGCGCCGCGGCTACGCCAGTTCGAACCCATGCCGCGCCAGCGGCAGTGAACGGATGCGCTCGCCCGTGGCAGCAAACAGCGCATTGGCCAGCGCCGGCGCCAGCGTCGGCACCGCCGATTCCCCCACGCCGCCGATGCGCTCGCCGCTCTGCACCAGCACAGCCTCGAAGCGCGGCGTCTGGGCCAGGCGCAGCAGTGGGTAGTCGTGGAAATTGGATTGCTGCACGCGCCCGTCGCCAATCGTGATGACGCCGGACAGCGCCGCGCTCAGGCCCCAGATGCTGGCGCCCTCAAGCTGGCGCTCGACCGTGGCGGGGTTGATCACGGTGCCGCAGTCGATAGCATTGACGATGCGGTGCAGCGTGATGCGCTTGTCCCGCACCGACAGCTCCACTACCGTCGCGCACAGCGAGCCCCATGCCTGCGACAGCGCCACGCCCTGGAAGCGCCCCGCCGGTGCGCCGCCCCAGCCGGCCTGCTGCGCCAGCCGGCGCAGCAAATCCGCCTGGCGCGGGCGCTCGGCCAGCAGGCGCAGCCGGAACTGCAGCGGATCAGTCCTGGCATGGTGGGCCAGCTCGTCGATGAAGCTCTCGGCAAAGAACGTGTTCTGGGTATAGCCCACGCCGCGCCAGAAACCGACCGGCACGGCGGTATTGACCATCGCATGGCGCACGGCGACATTGGGCAGCGCGTAAGGCAGGTCCACCACGCCTTCGACCGACTTGGGATCGACGCCGCCCTTGACCCGGTCCGGGAAATTGCGGATGTAGATCGATGAGCACGCCAGCCGCGCATCCAGCGCGCGGATGCCTGCCGCGCCGGGTGCCAGCACGGCGCTGAAGCGCGCCGCCGCCGCGGGGCGGTAGAAGTCGTGCTGGATATCTTCCTCGCGCGACCAGATCAGCTTGACCGGCTGTCCTGCCGCTTTCGATGCCAGCGCCGCCTGCAAAAAGACGTCGAACTCCTCGCGCCGGCCGAAGCCGCCGCCGACAAAGGTCGAATGCACGACGATGCGTTCGGCCGGCAGGCCGAGCACAGGCGCCAGCCGATGCGCGATCTCGCCGCAGACCTGGGTCGCCCCCCAGATCTCGGCACGGTCGGCGCGAACGTCGGCCGTGGCATTCATCGGCTCCATGGTCGCGTGCGCGAGGTACGGGACTTCGTATTCGGCGGTATAGGCCTGGCCGGCCTGCATGTGCGCATCGGGGTCGCCATTGCGCAACGCCAGCGCCGAAGCGCTCCGCGCGGCTTCCCGGTAGCCGGCCATCAAGGCAGCATCGCCGACGGGTTCGCCTTGCGGCAGTTTCCAGTCCGGCCTGAGCGCGGCCAGGCCCTTGCGCGCGGTCCAGTAGCTGTCGGCCAGCACCACCACGGCGTCGTCCAACGGCACCACGCGCCGCACGCCGCGCACGGCCAGCGCCGGCCGGGCCTCGACACGGTGCAGCTTGCCGCCGAATGCCGGGCAGGCCATCACCGAGCCCACCAGCATGCGCGGCACCTTGACATCGACGCCGAACACCGCAGCACCGCGCGTCTTCAGCGGAATGTCGAGCCGGTCAGTCGGGCGGCCCAGCAGCTTCCAGTCGCGCGGATCCTTCAGCGCCACGCTGGCCGGGCGCGGCAAGGCGGCAGCCCGCGCTGCCAGCGCACCGTAGCCAAGCGTCCGGCCGCTGGCCTCATGACGCACCACGCCCTGTACCGTACGGCACTCCGCGACCGGCACTTTCCAGCCCTGCGCCGCGGCTTCGCGCAGCATCTCGCGCGCCGTAGCGCCGATGCGCCGCAGCGGCTCGAACGACCAGCGCGCGGAGGTGCTGCTGGCGGTCGCCTGTACCTTGAACATGCGGTTGTTGTAGACCGGATCGGTGGGCGCCAGCTCCGCGCGCACCTGCTTCCAGTCGCACTCCAGCTCTTCGGCAATCAGCATCGGCGCCGATGTCATCACGCCCTGCCCCAGCTCGGCGGAAGGCACCATGATGGTCACGCTGCCATCGGCATCGATGCGCAGCCACGCGTTGATATCGTCGGGATCGCGCGCGGGCGCATCCGCGGCCTTTGCCAGCGGCAGGTGGAAGCCCAGCACGAACGCTGCCGGCACGGCGCTGGCAGCCTGCAGGAAGCGGCGGCGACTGGTGTGGCATTCGCTCACGATTGCGCCCTCCCGTCGGTATCGGCCATGTTCTGTCCCCTGGCGGCGCGCAGGATGGCGCGCTCCACGCGCGGGTAGGTGCCGCAGCGGCACAGGTTGGTGATGCCGGCGCGAATGTCTTCAGGCGCGGGCTCCGGGTTCTCCTTCAGCAAGGCGCAGGCGGCCATGATCATGCCGGACTGGCAGTAGCCGCACTGCGGCACCTGCTCGACAATCCACGCACGCTGCACCGGATGCGAATTGTCGGCCGACAATCCCTCAATGGTCGTAATGTCGGCACGTGCCACGCTGCCCACGGGCGTGATGCAGGCGCGCACGGCCTTGCCGTCGACATGCACGGTGCAGGCCCCGCACAGGCCGGCACCACAGCCGAACTTGGTCCCGGTATAGCCCAGGTAGTCGCGCAATACCCACAGCAGGGGCATGTCGCGGTCGGCATCGACGGCATGGCGCTTGCCGTTGATCTTCAGCTGCAGTTTCATTGGGGGTCTCCTCGTCGCGCACCGGCTTCGCAGTGGCCGGTTCGGTGCGGCCCAGTATCGGCCGCGCGGCATGGCAGGACAATCGACTTGTTTTGCCATGACCTGTGAGGCAAGATCACAGCCATGATCCGCAGGCTCCCCTCGATGCAAGTCCTCCAGGCCTTTGCCGCCACCGCGCGCACGGGCAACATGACGCGCGCCGCCGATGCGCTGTGCGTGACGCACGGCGCCATCAGCCGCCATATCCGTGCGCTGGAGGCACAGCTGGGCTGCACCCTGTTCCTGCGCGCCGGCCGGCAACTGGAACTGACCGCCACCGGGCGCGAGCTTGCCGATGAACTGGAAAATGCCTTGCGCGCGGTCGAACTGTCGCTGGCCGGTGCCACCGAGCGCCGCGCGCGTGAACGCCAGTCGCTGAGCGTCAATGTCAGCCCCGAGCTGGCCGGCGCCTGGCTGGTACCCAAGCTGCCGCGGTTGCGCGAAGCCCTGCCCGGCCTGGACCTGTCTATCGCAGCCAGCACCGACGACCCGAACTTCGCCCGCTCCGACCTCGACGTCAGCCTGCGCTACGGTCCCGCGCCCTTCACCGGCTACCAGTGCGTGAAGCTGCTGGACGACGACATCATCGCGGTATGCAGCCCCGACTTCGCGCAGCGGCACGCGGGCATGACGGCCGCAGACGCCGCGCACCTGCCGCGGCTGCGGCACGCGCGCTTTCGCTGGGCGCAATGGGGCGCGGCGGCGGGGGTGGTGCTGGACGAGCCGGAAGACGGCATCGTCTTCGACTGCCGCGCACTGCTGATCGAAGCCGCCGCCAGCGGCCTGGGGCTGGCGCTGACGCGCGCCTTGCTGGCACGGGAGGCTATCGCCGCGGGCAGGCTGGTGCAGCCGTTGGCCGCCAGCTTTCCCGCGAGCCACAACTGCTACATCGTCTGGCGTGGGGACAATCCCAAGCAGGCGCTGATCCGGCGCTTCGCGCTGTGGCTGCGCGACGCTGCGGTGCAGGCGTGACCGGCACCGCCCAGCCGCTAGCCCTTCCCTCCCCGCCACACCTGCAGCAGATCCCACGCCGGCGCTTCCCCTTCCGGCTGTGGCAACGCTTGCGCCTCGACCAGCATCGCGCCGGCCTGCGCCTGCAGCTTGTCCAGGCAGCGCGACAGCACGCGCGCCTCTTCCGCCGTCAGGCAGGCAGCCAGCCGCGTATTGAAGTCCCGCGCCTGTGCGAACGCTGCACGGTAGACGGCTTCGCCTTGCTCGGTCAGCGTGAAGGCTGCTGCGCGCCGGTCCTGGGTACGCGTTTCGCGGCGGACCAGACCGCGTTCCACCAGGGCGTGGACGGCGCGGCTGGCCAGCACCTTGTCCAGGCCGGCGCTTTCGGCCAGTTCGGTCAGCCGGGTGCCTGGCTGCTCGCCAAGGAAGGAGATCATGCGCCATTCGCGCCGCGTGACGCCCGCCCTGGCGCGCAGGTGCAGCGCCGTGGCGCCCAGCGCGACGCGGTTCAGGTGGTAGATCCGGTAGTTGATGAAATCCGCCAGCCGCTGCGGCCGCTGCAGGCGGTTGCCGCTGTTGTCGTGTGCCATGCCACACCTGCCAATTAGTTGACTTTGTCAATTATATCGACGGGTGTTAGCTTGCATCGACGCCGCTCGCCGGCGGACAACAAACTGGAGACATCGTGAGCCCTCGCACCTTCCTTCCCCGCTTCGCCGCGTGCCTGCTGGCGGTTGCCGCTGCATGGTCCGCGCCCGCCAGCGCGCAGTCGGACCGTCCGCTGCGCATCCTGGTGGGCTACCCGGCCGGCGGCACCGCCGACCTCGCCGCACGCCTGGTCGGCGACAAGCTGCGCGAGACCCTGAACCAGACCGTGGTCATCGAGAACAAGCCCGGCGCCGGCGGGCGGCTGGTGATGGACTACGCGCGCACGCAGCCGGCCGACGGAAATACCCTGGTGGTGGCCAACTCGGCGGTCATGACCATTGCGCCGCTGGTCTACCGCAAGCTCAACTACGATATCCAGCGCGATTTCACGCCCGTGGCGCAGGCCGCCAACTTCCAGCTGGCGCTCGCCACCGGGCCGGCCAGCCCGGCGCGCACGCTGAAGGACTATGTGGCATGGCTCAAGGCCGGTGCGCAGAACAACTCCTACGCCTCGCCGGCGCTGGGCAGCATCCCGCATTTCTTCGGGCTGATGATCGGCAAGCAGGTTGGCATCGACATGCTGCACGTCCCCTTCAACGGCTCTGCGCCGCTGATGAGCGCGCTGGTCGGCGGGCAGGTGCCGGCTTCGGTCGACACCCTTGCCGACCTGACCGAAATGCACCGCGCCGGCAAGATCCGCGTGCTGGCGACTTCCGGCACCCACCGCTCGGTGGCGCTGCCCGATGTGCCGACCTTCACCGAGCTTGGCTACAAGGGCATCGAAGGTGAAGGCCGCTACGGCCTGCTGGCACCCGCGGGCACGCCGCGCCCGGTGCTCGACAAGCTCAACGCCGCCATCGTCAGGGCCGTGCAGTCGCCGGACGTGCGCGACAAGTTCCTCAAGCTGGGGCTGGAACCCGCAACCGGCCCGGCCGACGCCTTTGCCGGCGTGCTCAAGGCCGACGCCGGCAAGTGGGCACCGGTGGTCAAGGCGTCCGGCTATACCGGCGACTGAAACCCGGCAAACCGACCATGACGATCCGCAATACCCTCTTCATCATGTGCGACCAGCTGCGGCGCGACCACCTGGGCTGCTACGGGCATCCGGCGCTGCGCACGCGCAATATCGATGCGCTGGCCGCGCGCGGCGTGCGCTTCGACCGCGCCTTCGTCACCTCCGGGGTCTGCGGCCCCAGCCGCATGAGCTTCTATACCGGCCGCCATGTCAGCAGCCACGGCGCCACCTGGAACCGCGTGCCGCTGTCGGTCGGCGAAGTCACGCTGGGCGAATACCTGAAGCACAGCGGCCGCGCGCTGGCGCTGGCGGGCAAGACCCATGTGATGCCCGACAACGCCAACCTGAAGCGGCTGCACCTGGATGGCGGCACTGAGCTGGAAACGCTGCTGCGCAGCGGCCACTTCACCGAAGTCGACCGCCATGACGGCCACCACGCCGAGCCGCACAGCGCCTACGCCGACTGGCTGCGCCAGCAAGGCTACGACAGCGCGGATCCGTGGACCGACTACGTGATCAGCGCCGAGAACGAACGCGGCGAGATAGTCTCCGGCTGGCACATGCGCAACGCCGGCCTGCCCGCGCGCGTGGCCGAGCCGCATTCCGAGACCGCGTACACGGTGGACCAGGCGATGCGGTACATCGCCACGCGCGGCGACGATCCGTGGGTGCTGCATCTGTCGCTGGTCAAGCCGCACTGGCCCTACCTGGCGCCCGCGCCCTACCACGCCGCGTATTCGCTCGATGACTGCATGCCGCTGCAGCGCCACGACGCCGAGCTGGAAGACCCGCACCCGGTGCTGTCGGCCTACCGCACGCAGGAAGAATGCGCCAACTTCATGCGCCAGGAAGTCTCGGACACGGTGCGCCCCGCCTACCAGGGCCTGATCCAGCAGATCGACGACCGGCTCGGCCAGCTCTGGGAACAGCTCGAACGCCTGGGCCGCTGGCAGGACACTCTGATCGTCTTCACCGCCGACCACGGCGATTTCCTGGGCGACCACTGGCTGGGCGAGAAGGAGCAGTTCTACGACACTGTGCAGAACATCCCGCTGATCGTCTACGACCCCTCGCCGGCAGCGGATGCCACGCGCGGCAGCGCGCAGGCCAGCATGGTCAGCGCGGTCGACGTGGTGCCGACGGTGCTGGACGCACTGGGCCTGCCGCCGGCCGACCACCGCGTCGAGGGCCGCTCGTTGTTGGGCCTGACGCGCGCGGGCGAGCGTGCCTATGCCGGCAGCTGGCGCGATTTCGTCGTATCCGAGCTGGACTATGCCTATCGCGGCGCTCGCGTGGCGCTGGGCCGCCATCCCGGCGAGTGCCGCGCCTGGATGGTGCGTGACGCGCGCTGGAAATATGTGCACTGGCAAGGGTTCCGGCCACAGCTGTTCGACCTCCAGAACGATCCGCAGGAGTATTTCGACCTGGGCAGCGACCCCGGCCACGAAGCCGTGCGCAGCGCCATGCGGTTGCGGTTGCTGGAGTGGTTCTGCACGCTCAAGCCGCGCGTGACGGTAACCAACGAAGAGGTGGCGGCCAAGACCAATGTGTACAAGCAGGCCGGCGTGTTCTTTGGCGTGTGGTGACTACGCCCGGCGTCATCTGCGGTCCGGTGACGTCCCCCTGCCCGGATGGCGTATCCTTTGAAGCGAGGGATGGGGGACCGGTGTTCGCACCGGCAACCGGAGCGATCATGAAACACACCTGGATTCTTGTGGCGGACGAATCCCTCGCCCGCATTTTTGCCTCGCACGCCTCAACCGCGCCAATGGCTCTGGTTGAGGAAATCACTGACGCGGCAGCACATGGCGACCGCGCCAACCTGCGTCGCGACGCCTACGGCCGGCGCGGCCACGCCGCCGTACAGGGCGACGCCGGGCACCCCGGTGCCCACCAGGCCGGGCCGTCCACCGTCACATCGTCGGCCGGCGAGGATGAACTGCACCAGGAAGCGCAGCTGTTTGCCCGCCGCGTGGCGGACTACCTTGCCGATGCGCGCAACAAGCAGCGCTTTGACTCACTGGCGCTGATCGCGGCGCCGCGTTTCCTGGGCCTGCTGCGCAAAGCCCTTCCCGCCGGCGTCACCGACCTCATCACGAAGGAAATTGGCAAGGACTTCACCCACATGCCCAACAACGACCTGCAACAACGGCTCGCGGACGAAGACATCATTCCCGCGCGCCGCGACGCGCGCGTCGTTACCGGCCGGGACCGATAGCGAAGCCGCGCAGCCGCCGGTGCCAGGCCACCGGCGGCTGTGCGCCGGCGTCAGCGGGCAGTGCCCGAGCCGCTGGCTGCACCGCTGCTGCCGCTGGAGGTGCCGCTCGGGCTGGTCGTGCTGGTGGCGCCGGACGTGCCGGTAGAAGTGCTTGAGCTAGGGGTGCTGCTGCGGCTGCGGCTCTGTTCGGTGACTGAACCGGCGCCGGACAGCGAGCCAGAGCCGGTGGTGCTGCCGGTGGCGGTGCAACCCGCCAGGAAGCCAATTGCGAGCAGGGCTGTGCCGATGCGTAGTGTTGTTTTCATGTCGTCCTCCATCTAGCATGGTTGGCGGCAAGCCTTGCTACACGGCGCAGGCTGCCGGTGAGCGCGCTGGAACGCAGCTCTGCTGCGGAAGACGCAACTGACGTACCAGCGGCGCCATACGACGAGCGGCGCGGGCCGGGTTGGAAACGCGGCGCCCGGCAATGCGGGAAAGTGACATGACTGCGGTCCGGCCACAGTAAGAAGTGCGCGCCGCGGGTAAAAGTTACCGCGCCGGCGCAGTTCAGTATCGACTGAAGATGGCAGGCATCCGTGCTAGCGCGTCAGTGTCCACTTGTAGGCATAGCGGTCCGGGCGGAACAGCAGTTCGCCGCAGAACAACGGTGTGTCCTCGATATCATGCGGCGTGCTGCGCAGGCGCAACAGCGGTTCGCCCTCGGCAACACCGAGCCGGCGCGCCACGTCCGCGGGCGCGGCAACGGCAGTAGCTTCCATCGCCACTTCCTTGAACCGGTACCCGAGCCGGCTTTCAAACAGCGACATGGCGTCGTTGGTTTCGAGGTCCTCCTGCACCAGGCGGCGCATCAGCGGCTCAGGACCCATCAGGGTGAAATGCGCGACGGCCGCGTCATCCCAGTACCGCACGGTGGCCACGCTCAGCACTTTCTCGCCAGGTTGCAGACGCAGCGCCGCCGCCACATGGGCCGGCGCGCGCACCAGCCGTACCGACGCCAGCTTGCCGTAGGCGAGCTGGCCACGGGCGCGTGCGGTTTCATAGAAACCGGTCAGCGCGCCAAGGCTGGGCGTGTCTGAGGGACGAGTCACGAAACTGCCCTTGCCGTTGACCTTCTCGATCAGGCCGGCGTTGTGCAGCCCGGACAGGGCCTGGCGCACGGTGATCCGGCTGACCGCGAATTCCGCCACCAGCTCCGCCTCGGACGGAAGCTTGGCGCCCGGCCCCCATGTGTTGCTGGCGATTCGCTGGCGAATCTCGTTTTCGATCTCTTTGAACCTGGGCAGCGCCACTTATGTTCCGCCTTGGCGGCGGCTCCGAACTGGGTGGAAGGGATTATACCTATCATGACAGCCTGCGGCGTAACCCTATTGACCTGTTATAACAGGTAATGGCAGTATCCGTCGTCACCAGATATGCGCGCGCCCCCGCAGATCACCGCATGCTGGCAACTCAGGAGACACGTAAATTGAATACCAAGACATCACAAGACACCGCCAGCGCGGCGGCGGAGTTCGACTACATCGTGATCGGCGCGGGATCGGCGGGGTGCGCCGTGGCGGGGCGCCTGGCAGAAGACCCGAGTGCGACCGTGGCGCTGCTCGAGGCCGGGCCGCATGATCATCACTTCTCGATCTGGGCGCCGGTGGGCATTGCCGCGGTGGTGCCCAAGGCCGGCCCGCGCAACTACGCCTACTACACGGTACCGCAACCGGGCCTGAACGGCCGCCGCTCCTACCAGCCGCGCGGGCGCGGCCTGGGCGGCAGCTCCTCGATCAACGGCATGGTCTATATCCGCGGCCATCGGCGCGACTACGACGACTGGGCCGCGCTCGGTTGCCGGGGCTGGGGCTTCGACGACGTCCTGCCCTACTTCCGCCGCAGCGAGCGCAATCCTAGCCTGGCCGGCCAGGAACATCCGCTGCACGGCAATGACGGGCCGCTGCATGTGAGCGACCTGCGCTCGCCCAATCCGTTTGCACAGCGCTTTGTCCAGGCAGCGATCCAGGCCGGCCTGCCTCACAACGACGACTTCAATGGCCACAGCCAGGAAGGCGTCGGCCTGTACCAGGTGACGCAGCGCAACGGCGAGCGCTGGAACTCGGCGCGGGCCTACCTGCACAACGGCAATGCCGCGGACACGGCGCTCAATGGCGGCCGTCGCGGCCTGGCGGTGCTGACCGATACGCAAGCGCTGCGCATCGTGTTCGAAGGCAGGCGCGCTGTCGGCGTGGAAGTCGTGCGCGGCGGGGCGGTGCAGACCCTGCGCGCACGGCGCGAGATCGTGGTCAGCGGCGGCACCTTCAACTCGCCGCAGTTGCTGCTGGCATCCGGCATCGGCCCGGCCGCGCACTTGCGCAACTTCGGCATCGACGTGGTCCATGACCTTCCGGGCGTGGGCGAGAACCTGCAGGACCACCTCGACATCATCGTCAACAAGCAGCTGCAAACGACCGAGCTGTTCGGCAAGACCGGCCGCGGCATGTTGCGGCTGGCGCGCGAGGTGATGCGCTACCGGCGCAACCGCACCGGCATGGTGTCGTCCAATATCGCCGAGGCCGGTGCGTTCCTGCGCAGCCGCCCCGAGCTGGACATCCCGGATGTGCAGCTGCACTTTGCCGTGGCGCTGCTCGGCAACCGCAACCTGGGCAAACTGGGCCACGGCTACTCCTGCCACGCCTGCGTGCTGCGTCCGAAGAGCCGCGGCCATGTGCGCCTGCGCAGCGCCGACATGCGCGAGACGCCGGTGATCGATCCGCGCTTCCTGTCGGCTGAGGAAGACATGGCCGGCATGGTCGCAGGCGTGCGGGCAATCCGCCGCATCTTTGCGCAGCCTGCGCTGGCGCAGCACGGCGGGCGCGAAATCCTGACCGACGCTTTCGGCCCCGACAGCAGCAATGAAGCCGCCATCCGCGACTTCGTGCGCACGCACGCGGACACGGTCTACCACCCGGTCGGCACCTGCAAGATGGGCGTCGACAACATGGCGGTAGTCGACCCGGAACTGCGCGTGCAAGGCGTGGAGGGCCTGCGCGTCGCTGACGCATCGATCATGCCGACGCTGATCGGCGGCAACACCAACGCCCCCGCCATCATGATCGGCGAAAAGGCTGCGGACCTGGTCAAGGCCTCGCACCGCTAAGCCGGCTATCCCCCTGCATTGGCAACCACCACACCGAGGAGACACCCCATGCAAGCCACTGCCGCAACCACCATCAGCCCGGAAGCCTACCGCGCGCTGGACAATGAAGCCTTTCCCTTTGCCGTGCGCCGCTGCACGCCGACGATCGGCGCCGATGTCGAAGGCATCGATTTCCGCGAGCCGCTGGACGACGACACCTATCTCTCACTGCGCCGCGCACTGCTGAAGTACAAGGTGCTGTTCTTCCGCAAGCAGGCAATCACGCCAGCCCAGCACGTGGCCGTGGCGCGCCGCTTCGGCGAGCTGGAAGTGCATCCGATGTTTACCAACCACCCGGAACATCCCGAACTGGTTGTATTCGGGCGCGATGGCACGACGCGCGGGCGCGAGAACCTTTACCACTCGGACGTTAGTTGGCGTGAGATCCCGTCGATGGGTTCGATGCTGCGCTGCGTGGAGTGCCCGGAGGTCGGCGGCGATACCATGTGGATCAATATGGCCGCGGCCTATGAAAACCTGCCGCAGGACATGAAGGCCCGCATCGCCAACCTGAAGGCCGTGCACGACGCCATGCCGACCTTCGGCTCGGCGCTGAACGAAGAAAAATACGCGGAGATGCGCACCAAGTATCCGCCGATGGTGCACCCGGTGGTACGCACGCACCCGGAAACCGGCGAAAAGATCCTGTTCGTCAACGAAGCCTTCACCACGCATTTCGCCAACTTCGTCAAGGAAGCGCCATATCGCATCGGCTCCGACTACCGCCCGGCCGAACTGGACCTGCTGCAGTACCTGTACCGCCAGGCCGCCGCGCCAGAGTACCAGGTGCGCCTGCGCTGGCAGCCGGACACCATCGCGCTCTGGGACAACCGCTCCACGCAACACTACGCGGTGCAGGATTACTTCCCGGCCGTGCGCCATATGAACCGCGCCACCATCATCGGCGACCGCCCGGTCTGACCGTCCCCACCCAAAGCCAATCCGAGGCAACCGGCATGAACATCGTCGACAAGTTCTATATCAATGGCAAGTGGGTGCAGCCCGCAGCGGGCGCGACCCAGGCCGACATCATCGATCCTGCCACCGAAGCGGTCGCGGGCAAGCTCGCCATGGGCACCGCGGCGGACGTGGACCAGGCCGTGGGCGCAGCGCGCGCAGCCTTCCCGGCCTGGTCGGTGTCCACGCGTGAAACACGCATCGCCCTGCTTGAGCGCGTCATCGCCGCCTACCAGGCGCGCATGGGCGACCTGGCGCAGGCGGTGCGCCAGGAGATCGGCGCACCGATCACGCTGGCCACCAATCTGCAGGCCGCGATCGGCCTGGCACAGCTGCAGGCAACGCTGCAGGCGCTGCGCGACTTCGAGTTCGAAACCACGCGCGGCAACAGCTGCATTCTGCGCGAGGCCATCGGCGTGGCGGCGCTGATCACGCCGTGGAACTGGCCGCTGAACCAGATCGCGGCCAAGGTGGCGCCAGCGCTGGCGGCGGGCTGCACCGTGGTGCTCAAGCCATCCGAGATCGCGCCGCTGGACGCCCGGATCTTCGCCGAGATCATGGATGCCGCGGGTACGCCGCCGGGTGTCTTCAACATGATCTATGGCGAGGGCCGCGCGGTGGGGGCCGCGCTGTCGTCGCATCGCGACGTCGACATGGTGTCGATCACCGGCTCGACCCGCGCCGGCGTGGAAGTGGCCATCAGCGCCGCGCCCACGGTCAAGCGCGTGGCGCAGGAGCTGGGCGGCAAGTCGCCGATGATCATCCTGGACGATGCCGACCTGCAGGCGGCGGTGACCAGCGGCGTGGCGCAGTGCACGGTCAACACCGGACAGACCTGCATCGCGCCGACGCGCATGCTGGTGCCGCGCTCGCGCTATGAGCAGGCCGTGCAGATTGCCGCCGCCGTCGCCAACGCGGTCAAGGTGGGCGACCCGTCCGACCCCGAAACCAAGATGGGCCCGATCTCCAACCGCGGCCAGTACGACAAGGTGCAGCGCCTCATCGGGGTGGGCATCGAGGAGGGCGCGCGCGTGGCCGCAGGCGGCCCCGGCCGCCCCGACGGGCTGCAGCGCGGCTTCTATGCGCGCCCGACCATCTTTGCCGACGTGCGCAATGACATGACCATCGCGCGCGAAGAGATCTTCGGGCCGGTGATATGCCTGCTGCCGTACGACTCAGAAGAAGAGGCGGTGGCAATCGCCAATGACACCGAGTTCGGCCTGGCCGCCTACATCGCGTCGTCCGACGCGGCGCGGGCACGCAAGCTGGCCGCCCGCCTGCGCGCCGGCAGCGTGCGCATCAACGGCGCGACAATGGACCTCACCGCACCGTTCGGCGGCTACAAGACGTCCGGCAACGGGCGTGAATACGGCCCCGAAGGCATTGCCGAGTTCCTTGAAACCAAGACGGTCACAGGTTGAGCCTGCGCGCTCCCGCCCGCAGTCACCGTACCGCCCGGTCGTGCAGCGCCATGCTGCCGGCCGGGCGGTGTCGCTTGTAAGGCGCCTCGCTGCCGCGCTTGTCTGACATGCGCAGGCGGCGGCGTCCGACAGCCGCAGCCTGCCGGCCAGCTATCTTCATAGCAGCGCCAGGCCTTTTGCCAGGGCGCCCGACTATGTCGACCATTCCCGATTCCGCGCCTTCTTCGCTGCCCCCTGCTTCGCCCGTTCCGTTGCCCGCCGACGGCAGCCCGCATGCCGGCGCCGACACCGAGGGCGCCGCCGGGTCCCGCACGATGGCGGAGATGGCTGACTCAGTCGTGCCGGCCGATGCCGTCACCGCCTCGCTGCACCGTGCCAGCGTGGCACTGGTGGTGCTGGCGACGCTCTTTTCGCTGTACGCCGTGCATATCGCACGCGAATTCCTCATTCCGGTGGTGCTCGCGATCGTCCTGGCCTACCTGCTGGACCCGCTGGTCTGCGCGTTGCAGCGGCTGGGCCTGCCGCGCGCGCTGGCGGGCACCGTGGTGTTGCTGGCCGTGCTGAGCGCCCTGCTCAGCGGCGCCTACCTGCTGCAGGGGCAGGTGGAATCGATCGTCAACAGCCTGCCCGAGACGGCCAGCAAGCTGTCGCGCTCGGTCGGCGCGCTGATGAGCGGCGACGATTCCATGTGGCAGAAGGTACGTCGCGCCGCCACCGTCCTCAGCGGCACCGGCCAGCCCCCGCCCGCACGCGGCACGCAGGTGGTGGTGGAGCAAGCGCCCGCCCAGATCCACAACATGCTGCTGGCCGGCTCGGTCAGCATCTTCACCATGGCCGGACAGGCAGTGGTAGTGGTCTTCCTGCTGTACTTCCTGCTGCTGGCCGGCGATACCTTCAAGCGCAAGTTCATCAAGATGGTCGGGCATACCATTTCCGAGAAGAAGATCAGCGTGCACATGCTGGACGAGGTCAACCGCTCCATCCGCCGTTACATGGGCATGCTGCTGGTGACCAATACGGCCCTGGGCGCCTGTACCTGGCTGCTGCTCAAGTGGCTGGGCGTGCACAACGCCGGCAGCTGGGCAATCGCGGCCGCGGCGCTGCACCTGGTGCCTTACTTCGGCGCCCTGGCAATCGCGGTCTGCCTGGGGGTGGTGACCTTCATGCAGTTCGGCACGCTCGGCATGGCAGCCGCGGCAACGGTCGGATCGCTGCTGATCGCCACGCTGATCGGGTCGGTCGTCACCACCTGGATGACCGGCCGCATGGCGCGCATGAACGCGGTGGCCGTATTTGTTGCACTGCTCCTGTTCACCTGGCTCTGGGGCGTATGGGGCATGTTGCTCGCCATCCCGCTGATCACCATCGCCAAGGTGGTTGCCGATCACATTGAAGGGCTCGAAGTGGTGGCAGAGTTCCTTGGCGAATAGCCGCCCGCCATCGCCCAACGGCACTATCGATCCGCCGCTATACTGGAAAAGCGAATGCTGCACCACAGCATTCTTGCTACGCCGGGGATCGTGCGGAGGAAAACAATGATGTCTATATGCGACCTGTGCGAGTCGCAGCTGGACCGGCCGGGCCACGTGCCGCCGCATCCCAGGCTGGTGATGTCGGCGACCTTGCGCACCGCCAGCGGCCAGAATGCGTTTGTGTACCGTTGCGCGCACTGCGGCCAGACACTGCTGCTGGCCTCGCCCGATGGCGAGGCGCCCGACCGCTGGACCCGGCTGGATGCCGACGGATGGGACTGAGCGGGATGGCTCCCGGCTGACTTGTGCTTGCGGTTGCGCAAATCGACGGCTTGCGGGTGTGGGCATAATCGTCTCAGCAGTTCCCAACCGCAAGCCATGGCCAAGAAATTTCCCCTTCATCCCCGCCACCCCGAGCGCATCTGCTGGGGCTGCGACAAGTACTGCTCCGTAGACGACATGGGCTGCGGCAACGGCTCCAGCCGCACGCAGCACCCGATTGAACTGCTCGGCGACGACTGGCTGGAGTACGGCGACTGGGGTATCGAAGCACCTGCCGGTCCGCCAGAGACCTCAACCTAGACCGCCGGATTACAATCGTTGTCTCAGGCTTCCACAAGACGTCCGGCACCGCCGGCATCCACCGAGACAACCATGCTGAACCTCCAGGACTCCTCGCTGCTGCGGCAGCAGTGCTATATCGACGGCCGCTGGGTCGACGGCGAGCGCCGCATCGACGTCACCAACCCGGCCACCGGCGAGCGCGTGGGACAGGTCCCGCAACTGGGCGCCGATGAAACCCGCCAGGCCATCGAAGCCGCCAACCGCGCGCTGCCGGCATGGCGCGTCCGCACCGCCAAGGAGCGCTCGGCGCTGCTGCGCAAATGGTTCGAACTGATCATGGCCAGCCAGGAAGATCTGGCGCGCATCATGACCGCCGAACAGGGCAAGCCGATCGCCGAAGCGCGCGGCGAAATCGCCTACGCGGCCTCGTTTATCGAATGGTTTGCCGAGGAAGGCAAGCGCGTCTATGGCGACACCATCCCGGCGCCGGTCAGCAACCAGCGCATAGTCGTGACCAAGGAGCCGGTGGGGGTATGCGCAGCCATCACGCCGTGGAACTTCCCCGCCGCCATGATCACGCGCAAGGCCGGCCCGGCCCTGGCGGTAGGTTGCACCATGGTGCTCAAGCCGGCATCGCAAACCCCGCTGACAGCGCTGGCGCTGGTGGCCCTGGCCGAGCGCGCGGGCATTCCGGCCGGGGTGTTGTCGGTGGTGACCGGCTCGGCCGGCGCCATCGGCGGCGAGATGAGCAGCAACCCGCTGGTGCGCAAGCTCACCTTCACCGGATCGACCGAGGTTGGCCGCGTGCTGATGGCCCAGACCGCGTCGACGATCAAGAAGGTGTCGATGGAGCTGGGCGGCAATGCGCCCTTTATCGTGTTCGACGATGCCGACCTGGACGCGGCGGTTGAAGGCGCGATCGTGTCCAAGTACCGCAATGCCGGGCAGACCTGCGTCTGCGCCAACCGCATCTACGTGCAGACGGGCGTGTACGAGGCGTTTGCGCAGAAGCTGGTGGCGGCAGTAGCGGCCCTGAAGGTCGGCAACGGCATGGAAGATGGCGTGCGCATCGGCCCGCTGATCGACGACAAGGCCGTGGCCAAGGTGGAAGAGCATATCGCCGACGCGCTCGGCAAGGGCGCGCGCCTGCTGCAGGGCGGCCAGCGCCATGCGCTGGGGCATTCTTTCTTCCAGCCGACCGTACTGGCCGACGTCGGCGCCGGCATGCTGGTCGCGCGCGAGGAAACCTTCGGCCCGCTGGCACCGCTGTTCCGCTTCGAAACCGAGGATGACGTCGTCGCCATGGCCAACGACACCGAGTTTGGCCTCGCAAGCTACTTCTATGCCCGCGACCTGGGCCGGGTCTGGCGCGTCTCCGAACGCCTGGAATACGGCATGGTGGGCGTCAATACCGGCCTGATCTCCAACGAGGTGGCGCCGTTCGGCGGCGTCAAGCAGTCTGGCGTGGGCCGCGAGGGCTCGCACTACGGCATCGAGGATTACCTGGTCATCAAGTACACCTGCATGGCCGGCATCTGATTGCCGCGACTCAGTACGCCGTGTCCGCGCACACGGCGTGCCGGGGCTCGGGGCAGCGCCCGCCGTGCCGGCAGGTGTCGCGAAAGCGCGCGATCCGGTCATGGACACGCTGCATCTGCTCCAGCTGATAGCTGGCGCGCGCAGCGCTGTAACTGGCGCCGAACTCATACAGGGCGCCAGCCGCGGCGCGGGATAGTCCTTCCAATGCCTGCGCCAGCTCCCGCCCTTCCACGCTGCGGTGCCGGCGCAGGCGCCAGGACAAGGCCTCCTGGCCCCGCGCAAGCAGGCTCTGCTCAAGGTAGCCAAGCTGCTCGGCAACGGCCTGCGCGCCATGCAGCGCCGACAGGTAGGCGCACACCACCGCCAGGCGCTGGTTCATCTCCCCGCCGCGGCCCAGCAGTTCGCGGGCACAGGTGCGCAAGGTATCCGCGTCAAACGCGTTGACTTCGTCGGTGGCTTCCTGTGCATAAGCGGCCAGCGGCAGCACCGTGACTGCCAGGCCCGGCGGCAGCACGCTGGTGAAACGGCTGGCGATCGCGTGCTGCACGGTGCAGTCCAGTTCGCAGCAGGTCGGCACAGCGGCATCGACATAGAATTCCAGCGCCGGCGGCCGCCCGTGGTCCATCGACACCACGGCGCGCGCAGGCGGGTGCCCGGCCATCGCGAGCACCTCGAGGCCTGCCTCGACACAGCGCTGCTCATCGGGCTCCGCCCCCAGTGCCTGGACAATATCCTGCATCTGCAGCGTGCCAGAGAGTTCCATGCGGGTTGGCCCGGGCGGGTGGTCCCCCCTGCGGCCGCGGTCGAGCGCCATCCGCTTCCATTCGACTTGCGTCATCGCTTTGCCCGTCATACAGCCTCCGATTTTGGTTCCACTACCCGCGCTGCGCGGCCATCACGATGGCCGCGTGCATGTTCTGCAGGGCATGCAGCGGCTCGGCGCCGGTCAGCGCGGCCACCAGCATGCTGTCTTCCAGCCTGAAGCGGCACAGCACCAGGTTGGAGCGCGCCAGTGCCACCATCTGCTGCGGCGTGAGCGCGGCCAGCACACGGCCCACTTCGCGCTCGATGCCAAGCCGGAACAGGGCCTCGGGCTCGTTCTCGCGCATCAGCCGCTGCACCAGCAGCAGGTAGGAGAGGTTCAGGTCCGTGATTTCCCGCAGGCTCTCGCCGACCAGGTCGCTGGCCGTCTCTTCAGCCGCGGTGCCGGCCGGTGTTGCATGTTCGCGCTGGCCGGGCTTGGTCATTCGGCTGCCACAGCCTGGCCACCGGCCGTGCGCGGTGCAAGCCGGCGGGCATCGTGCGGGCCGCGCCGGGGCACCTGCCGATCGCACGCAGGCGCGTGCGCGGAGATCATCGGGCGCTCGGCGATGGCCCGCAAGGCGGGCTTGTCGAGCAGCGAGATGGTGCGGTGCCTCACCCGGATCAGCCCGCAGTCCGCCAGCCGCGAGAACTGCCGGCTGACTGTTTCCAGCGTCAGGCCGATATAGCTGCCGATTTCCTCCCGGCTCATGCGCAGCACGAACTCCGAGGACGAGAAGCCGCGCGCCGCAAAGCCTTCAGCCATCCACAGCAGGAAGGTCACCAGCCGCTCTTCGGCGGTCATCAGCGCCAGCATGGTCTGCAGCGCGCGTGCGCGCTGCGCCTGTCCGCCGAGCGCCAGGAACAGCTGGTTGGCAAGCTCCGGCATGCCGGCGGCGGCGCCGCGCAGCGCGTCCATGCCGAGCATGCACAGCTTGGTGTCTTCCAGCGCGGTGGCGTAGGACGCATAGTGCGGATGCGCCAGGCTGTCCAGCCCGACCAGGTCACCGGGGAAGTGGAAGCCGACCACTTGCGTGCGGCCGTCTTCCGTGGTCACGTGGGTCTTGACTGTGCCGACGCGGATTGCGTAGAGCGAGGTCACGGGGTCGCCCAGCAGGTACAGGCACTGGCCCTTGCGCAGGCGCACCGTGCGGTGGAAGCCCCGGGCGCCGCCCGGCAAGCCCCGTGCGCCTCCCAGGCAAAAGCGGGCCAGTTGGCAATCTGCGCTGCACGGCATGCCGTCGCACGGCAGGTGGCATTCGTCTAACTGTGTCATTGGCGCCTCTGGATGGAAGAGCTGAAAGCCCTTGTGCAACCATTCTATGGAGCCAGTTTCCCCAGACAATCCGCACATTCTGATTTGCAGTACAGAAGCTTCTGATCCGGACCTGCGCTGCCGGGGCCACCGGCATCCCCGTCCATTGGCCCTGCCAGGCTGCTTGCGGGGTATCCTTGCTACAAGACCAGCACCGGATGCGCTGGCGGGCCACGCCGGCAGGACGCCGTTCAGGACATGCCATGACAAGACACCCCGAAGACCCGCAGCAACCCGCCGGAAGCGTACCTCGCCCCGACGCTGGCGAGCCATCGGGCGGGCGTTCGCAAGAGATCCGGGCCGACCTGCCCAATGTGCCTTACCAGACCCTGGTGGACTCCGTGCAGGACTACGCCATCTTCACGCTCGACGTCGGCGGCCATGTCTCCAGCTGGAACAAGGGCGCGGCGCGCATCAAGGGCTATGCCCGCGAGGAGATCCTGGGCAAGCATTTCTCGCAGTTCTACACGCCGGATGCGATCGCCCGGAGTTGGCCGCAAGCCGAACTGAAGGCCGCGGCCGAACAGGGCCGGTTCGAGGACGAGGGGTGGCGCGTGCGCAAGGACGGCAGCCGCTTCTGGGCCAATGTCGTCATCACCGCCCTGAAGGACGCCGAGGGCCGGCTGATCGGCTTCGCCAAGGTCACGCGGGACATGACCGAGCGGCGCCGCGCCGCCGAGGCCCTGCACCAGAGCGAAGAAACCCTGCGGCTGCTGGTGGAGGGGGTCAAGGATTACGCGATCTTCATGCTCGATCCCGGCGGCCATATCGTCAGCTGGAATTCCGGTGCCTCTTATATCAAGGGCTACCGCCGCGACGAGATCATCGGCCGTCATTTCTCGGTGTTCTATCCGCAGGAGGATGTTGCCGCTGGCAAGCCGTCACGGCACCTGGCACTGGCGCAGCGCGTCGGGCGCGTGGAAGACGAAGGCTGGCGCGTGCGCAAGGATGGGTCGCTGTTCTGGGCCAATGTCACCCTGACAGCGGTATACGACGAGTCACGCACGCTGCGCGGCTTTGCCAAGGTGACGCGGGACATGAGCGAGCGCCGCCGCCGCGAAGAGCTGGAACGCTCCAGCCAGCGCATGAATGAGTTCCTGGCCACCCTTTCGCATGAACTGCGCAATCCGCTGGCGCCGGTGCACAGCGCGCTCGCGGCGATGCGGCTGGCGCCGGAGGATGCGGTGCTGGCAAACCGGAGCCTGGCCATGATCGAGCGCCAGGTGACCCACCTGAGCCGGTTGGTGGACGACCTGCTCGACATCGGGCGCATCACCTCCGGCCGGATCGAGCTGCGCATGGAGCCGGTCGAGTTCAACGAGATCATCGCGCTCGGCGTCGAGGCAGCGCAGCCGGCGCTGGATGCCAAGTCGCAGTGCGTCGAAGTGCGGACCCATGCCGGCTCGATCCCAATGCGTGCCGACAAGACGCGGCTGGTGCAGGTCATGCAGAACCTGGTGCTCAATGCATCGAAATTCTCGCCGCCCGGCTCGTCGGTGACGATCGCCACCACCATCCAGAACCGCACACTGCAGGTCCAGGTAATGGACCAGGGCTGTGGCATCGGGCCCCAGGCCATCGACGAGATCTTCAACCTGTTCATGCAGGAAAGCCGTCCGGGCACCGACTTGCATGGCGGGCTGGGCATCGGCCTGTCGCTGTGCCGGTCACTGGTTGAGCTGCATGGCGGCACCATCTCTGCCGCCAGTGCCGGGGCGGGACAAGGCAGCACCTTCACGCTGCGGCTGCCGCTGACGGCCTCGCACAAGGAGGACGCCCGGCCAGGAGCCGCACTGCCGGCCCAGGGTCCGGTCGCACCCGAGTTGCAGGCGCAGCGCATCCTGCTGGTCGACGACAACCGCGACGCCGCCGACAGCCTGGCCATGCTGCTCGAGATATGCGGCCACGAGGTGACCATTGCCTACGACGGCGCCGAGGCCCTGCATGTGGCGCCCCGCTGCCGCCCGCATATCGCGCTGATCGACCTGGCCATGCCCGGCATGGACGGCTTCGAAGTGGTGCGCGCCATGCGCCTCGTGGCCGGCACCGAGCTGACGCGCTTCGTGGCGCTGACCGGCTTCGCCCAGCCGGCGGACCGGCAGCGTACCGAGGCCGCCGGCTTCGACGCACACCTGGTCAAGCCGGTGGAGCTGGAAACGCTGTTCGGCACCATCGCCCGGCTGCGCCCGCCGGAATGACCCGTTCCGGCACCGAACCCGACCTTCGCCAATTCCAAACACGCGCCTGCCGGCGCTGCGACACACTGACGGCCATTCCATCGCAACAGATCACAGAAAGGAGACAGCGATGCAGGGTTGGATCAGGCGCGTAGCCGCGGGGCTGGTATTTGCGTTCGCGGCCACGGCCGCCGGTACCGCGCTGGCGGACTATCCCGACAAGCCGGTGCGGCTGGTGGTGCCCTTTCCGCCCGGCGGCGCCACCGACCTGCTGGCGCGCGAGATCGGCAACGCACTGTCGGCGCGGCTGCACCAGCCGGTGGTGATCGACAACCGGCCCGGCGCCGGCGGCAACCTGGCGGCCATCGCGGTGGCGCGGGCCCCGGCCGACGGCTATACGCTGCTGTTCGGCACCTTCGGCTCGCTGGCGGTCAACAAAAGCCTCTATGACAAGCCTGGCTACGATCCGCTGAAGGACTTCGCGCCGGTGGCTTCGGTCGCCTACCTGCCCAACGTGCTGGTGGTGCATCCCAGCGTGCCGGCGCGCACCGTGCAGGAGCTGCTGGCGCTGGCGCGCAAGGAGCCGGGCAAGCTGACCTATGGCTCGTTCGGCAACGGCTCGTCGTCGCACCTGGCGGGCGAGCTCTTCACCCACCTGGCGGCTGTCAATATCACGCACATTCCGTACAAGGGCAGCGCCGCGTCGATGACCGACCTGATCGGCGGGCGCATCACCATGATGTTCGACAGCGTCTCGACCGCGCTGCCGTATATCCGCGACAACCGCGTGCGCGCGCTGGCGGTGACGACGCAGAAACCCTCTGACCAGCTCCCAGGCGTGCCCACGCTGGCCGCCGCCGGCGTGCCCGGCTACGAGCTGACCGCGTGGTTTGGCGTGGCCGCGCCGGCCGGCACGCCCAAGGCAGTGATCGACCGCCTCAACGGCGAGATCGTGGCGGCGCTGAAGCAGCCTGACCTGGCCGCCAGGCTGGCCAGCCAGGGCACCGTGCCCTTCCCCGCCACGCCGGCGCAGTTCGGCAGCTATATCCGCGCGCAGTTCGAGAAGTGGGACAGCCTGATCAAGTCGGCCAACATCAAGCTGGACAACTGATAGCCTGAGCCCAGGCCGTGTCCGGCGCGCCGAAGCGCCACGACAGCCGGCGCGCCGCCTGCCGCACCAGCGCGGCAGTGGCGCCCGCGGTGCTGCTGTCAAAGCTGCCGCTCGAGCCCATCACGGCGATCACCAGCGCCAGGCTGCCGGTGTGGTCGAATACCGGCGCCGCCAGCGTGTCGATGCCCGGCACCGGGTGGCTCAGCGCATTGTCGAGCCGGGCCGCGCGCACCTGCGCCAGGCGCCCGGCGTAGGCCGGCGCCAGCTTGCCGCCGGGTTCAAGCACTTCGGCCGCGGCGGCGCCGGCCATGCGCAAATCGTCCTTTTCCAGCAAGCCCGCCAGCACGTTGGCTGGCAGGTACGCAGCGGCGGTGCGGCCAATCGCGGTATGGACCAGCGACAGCACCGTGCCCACGCGCAGGCTTACGTGCTGGGGCCGCGCCGATTCCTCCAGCCGGACCACCGTGGGCCCCAGCGGCCCCAGCACTGCCATGGCCACGCTCAGGCCGGTGGCGCCGGCCAGCTCGATCACCTCCGGTTCCGCCTCACGCGTCGGCGACAGCCGCTGCAGCGCGATCAGCCCCAGTTCCAGTCCCAGCGGTCCGCACAGGTAGTTGCCCGCGGCATCGCGCGCCAGCAGGCCGGTCTTCTGCAGGCTGACCAGATGCGGGAACGCCTTGGCCGGCGGCATGCCCGCGGCCAGCGCCAGGTCGCGCAGCGCCAGCGGCCGGCCGGCAGCCACCAGCGCCACCAGCAGCTGGCCGGTGCTGTCCAGCGACTGGATGCCGCGCTGCGGCTTGCCGCCTTCCAGGTCTTGCTGGGCTTCGGTCGCGCTGCTCATGCCAGGCGCCCCTCTTCATCGCGCAGCGCGGCGCCGATGTCCGCCGCCGCGGCCAGCAGGGCCTGCGCCGCAGCGCCGCGCCAGTCCACCTCGATGGCACCGGTCGATCCCACCAGCGTCAGCACCAGCCGCAGCACGCCAGCGGCGTCCAGCACCGGCACGCTGAGGCTGCTGACAGCCGGGCTGGGCGTGTCGATGCTGCGCTCGATGCCGCGCGCTCGGATTTCTCCCAGGCTGGCGCTGAAGGCGGCCAGGTCGGACTCGGCCGCGCCCGGCTGCTGTGCGCGCCACAGCGGCTGCCACAGTGCCGGCGGCTGGAAGGCACAGAACACGCGCCCGGTGGCCGTGGCGGCCAGTGCCATCACCGTGCCCACGTGCAGGTTGACATGCAGCGGCGCGCTGGCCGGCACATAGCGCACGATGGTCGGGCCCTGCGGCCCGGCAATGCTGATTGCCACGCTGAATCCGGACGCCTGCGCCAGCGCATCCACCCGGGGCTGCGCGGCGCGCCAGGCGGCGTCCTGCTCCAGGTGCAGCATGCCCAGCTGCAGCGACAGCGGCCCGGGCTCGTAGCGGCCGGAGAGGTGGTCGCGCTTGATCAGGCCCAGCCGCGTCAGGCTGACCAGGTAGGCATGCGCCTGGGCCGGCGCCAGCTGCGCCGCCTCGGCCAGCGCGGCCAGCGGCATTGGCGCGCGCGCGACCGCCAGCGCCACCAGCAGGCGCCCGCCCACCTCCACGCTCTGGATGCCGCGCTGCGCCTTGTCGGCACGCGCAGCGGGCTCGTCCGCCTGCGTTCCTGCTTCCCCAGCCTTGCGCCTGGCCATTGCCATCCTGTGTGATCGGAAAACCCGGATATTAATCGAACGCCTCCCGTTGCCGTGCGCACGGGGGTTTACCCGAACAAACTCCACCTGCCTCCGATGGCGTTCGCGGCATGCCTCAATTATTTGTCATAGGCTAATCATTTCGCTATTGATTAATTTTTTAACGTTTCCTAAGATTGCACTACCCCGTCCGAACACGGCGACCCACGCCGTCAGACATCCATAGAAACGGGGCGAGACAGCCCGCGGCCAGCGCAACGCAGCCATCGTGCCGGTGCCGTCTCGCCTCCCCACACAAAGGAAAGACGCCATGTCCAAGGCATTCGCATCGCAGGCCGACCTGGAAGCCAAGCAGGTCACCTTCACCCAACTGTCAGAGAACGCCTGGGCCTACACCGCCGAAGGCGATCCCAATTCGGGCGTGGTCATCGGCGACGACGGCGTACTGATCGTCGACACCACCGCCACGCCGGCCATGGCGCAGGACCTGATCGCCCGCATCCGCACCATCACCGACAAGCCCATCAAGTACGTGGTGCTGTCGCACTACCACGCGGTGCGCGTGCTGGGCGCGTCGGCCTACTTCGCCGAAGGCGCGCAGCAGGTCATCGCCAGCCGCGGCACCTACGAGATGATCGTCGAGCGCGGCGAGGCCGACATGAAGTCCGAGATCGAGCGCTTCCCGCGCCTGTTCGCCGGCGTCGAGACCGTGCCCGGCCTGACCTGGCCGACGCTGGTGTTCGAGAAGGAAATCACGCTGTTCCTGGGCAAGCTGGAAGTGCGCATCGCCCACCTGGGCTCGGGCCATACCAAGGGCGACACCGTGGTCTGGCTGCCGCAGCAGAAGGTGCTGTTCTCCGGCGACCTGGTCGAGTACGACGCCGCCTGCTACTGCGGCGACGCCCAGCTGGAAGACTGGCCGGCCACGCTGGACGCGCTGCAGGCACTCAAGCCGGAAAAGCTGGTGCCCGGCCGCGGCCCCGCGCTGACCACGCCGGAGGAAGTGGACAAGGGTATCGCCTACACCAAGGACTTCGTCACCACGCTGTTCCAGGCCGGCAAGGAAGCCGTGGCCGAGAAGCTCGACCTGAAGGCCGCGATGGCGCACACCCGGCGCGCGATGGACCCCAAGTTTGGCCAGGTCTTTATCTACGAGCACTGCCTGCCCTTCGACGTCTCGCGCGCCTATGACGAGGCCAGCGGCGTCCGCCACCCGCGCATCTGGACGGCCCAGCGCGACAAGGAAATGTGGGCCGCACTGCAGGACTGACCTCCAAAAAGAATAAGTCGGGCAACAAGCTATGGATGGAGACACAGGCATGAGCAGCATCGATTACCAGCGGCTGTCGTTCGAGTACCAGCCCTGCGCCGAGCAACAGAAAGGGGCCGATCCGGCCGTCCACCCGGTCGTCGTGGTCGGCGCCGGGCCGGTCGGCCTGGCCACCGCCATCGACCTGGCGCAGCGCGGCGTGGCCGTGGTGCTGGTGGATGACGACTGCACGCTGTCCACCGGATCGCGAGCAATCTGTTTTTCCAAGCGCACGCTGGATATCTTCGACCGGCTTGGCTGCGGCGAGCGCATGGTCGACAAGGGCGTGCGCTGGCACGTCGGCAAGGTGTTCCTGCGCGACCAGCAGGTCTACAGCTTCGACCTGCTGCCCGAGAGCGGCCACCGCCGCCCTGCCTTCATCAACCTGCAGCAGTACTACCTCGAAGGCTACCTGCTGGAGCGCGCGCAGGCGCTGCCCAATATCGAGATCCGCTGGCGCAACAAGGTGGTCGGGCTGGAACAGCGCGGCACGTCCGAGGACGGCGTGATACTGACCATCGAGACGCCTGACGGCAGCTACCCGCTGGCGGCGCGCTACGTGGTGGCCGCCGACGGTTCGCGCAGCCCGATGCGCAAGCTGCTGGGCCTGGACAGCAAGGGCCGCACCTTCCGCGACCGCTTCCTGATTGCCGACGTGAAGATGGAAGCGGATTTCCCGAGCGAGCGCTGGTTCTGGTTCGACCCGCCCTTCCACCCGAACCAGTCGGTGCTGCTGCACCGCCAGCCGGACAACGTCTGGCGCATCGACTTCCAGCTCGGCTGGGACGCCGACCCGGAGCTGGAGAAAACGCCGGAGCGCGTGATCCCGCGGGTGCAGGCGCTGCTGGGCAAGGACGTGAAGTTCGAGCTGGAATGGGTCAGCGTCTATACGTTCTCCTGCCTTCGCATGGACAGCTTCCGCCACGGCAATATCCTGTTCGCCGGCGATGCCGCGCATGGCGTGTCGCCGTTCGGCGCGCGTGGCGCCAACAGCGGCATCCAGGACGCCGAGAACCTGGCCTGGAAGCTGGCCTATGTGCTGCAGGGCCATGCCTGCGACAAGCTGCTGGACACCTACGCCAGCGAGCGCGAATACGCCGCCGACGAGAACCTGCGCAACTCCACACGTTCCACCGACTTCATCACGCCCAAGAGCGCGGTCAGCCGCGTGTTCCGCGATGCGGTGCTGACCCTGTCCAGGCGCCATGCGTTTGCGCGCACCCTGGTCAACAGCGGGCGGCTGTCGGTGCCCGCGGTGCTGCAGGATTCGCCGCTGAACACCGCTGACGATGCCCAGGACTATGCCTGCAAGCTGGTGCCTGGCGCGGTCTGCTGCGACGCGCCGGTATCCGGCGCGCAGGGCGCGGGCTGGCTGCTGTCGCACCTGGGCGGGGACTTCACGGTGCTGGTGTTCGGCAGCCCTGACACCATCGATGCAGCCACGCTCGCCGGCCTCGCCGCGCTGAAAGACAGCGGCGTGCCGCTGCGGCTGGTCTACGTGACCGACGCCGCGCAGCCGGCGGTGACCTGCACCAATGCCACCGTGCTGCGCGACGACGAGGGCCTGGCCGCCGCGCGCTACGGTGCCACGCCCGGCACCTGTTACCTGGTCCGCCCGGACCAGCATGTCTGCGCCCGCTGGCACCACCCCGACCCGGCCGCGATCCGCGCCGCGCTGGCGCGCGCCACCGGTGCCGACCTGCGCGCCCCGCAGCCCGGCCGCATGGCCGCCTGAGACCGGCCAGACCTGCACCGCGGAGACTCCCATGCCCAATACGCTCAACACCCAACCCAACCTGGCGCGGCCCGACGACTTCTACGAAGCGCTGATCGAGATGCACCGCGACCTCGACGAGGCACAAAGCCAGGCCGCCAATGCGCAGCTGATCCTGCTGCTGGCCAACCATATCGGCGACCACGATGTGCTCCTGGCCGCCATGGCCGCCGCGCGCGAAGGCGTGACCGAAATGCCGGCCACCACGCCAGCCTGACCTGACACAGGCGCGGTACCGCCGCGCCTGTCCTGTTCTTTTCCCGGCACCATCGCGGGCCAACGCGCGCAAGACGCTGCCCACTGGCGGAACCCTCCGGCTGCCCGCCGCCGCAGCCACCACCGTACGGAGACAACGTTCATGAGCCATCCGGTCTCAGGGGATCTTTCGTCCCTATCCAGCCTGACGTCCCCCACCCTGCCTCCCGCAGCACTGGCTGCGCACGATGAGGATGCGCTCTACCGCAAGGTCTGGCTGCGCATCATCCCGTTCCTGTTCGTCTGCTACGTGGTGTCGTTCCTGGACCGCATCAACATCGGCTTCGCCCAGTTGCAGATGAAGCAGGACCTGGGCTTCAGCGACGCCATGTACGGCCTGGGCGCCGCGGTCTTCTACGTCGGCTACGTGCTGTGCGAAGTGCCCAGCAACATGCTGCTGGCGCGCTTTGGCGCACGGCGCACGTTCACGCGCATCATGGTGCTGTGGGGCCTGGCCTCGGTGGCGATGATGGGCGTCTCCACCCCGGCGCAGTTCTATACGCTGCGCTTCCTGCTGGGCGTGTTCGAAGCCGGCTTCTTCCCCGGCATCGTGCTCTACCTGACCTACTGGTTCCCGGCGCGCCGCCGCGCCGCGGTGATGGCGATCTTCTTTGCCGGCGTGGCGGTGGCGGGTGTGCTGGGCGGGCTGGTGTCCGGCTGGATCATGCGCGACATGGCCGGCGTGCTCGGGCTGCAGGGCTGGAAGTGGATGTTTGCGATCGAGGGCGCGCCCGCGGTGCTGCTGGGCCTGCTGGCCGCGCGCTGCCTTGTTGATGGCCCGCAGCAGGCCAGCTGGCTGACCGACGGCGAACGTGCCCACCTGGCGCGCGACACGGCCGCGCAAGCACATGCCGGCGGCCATTCGCTGCACGCGTTGCGGCAGGTTCTGCGCAACCCGCGCGTGTACCTGTTCGCGTTTATCTATTTTTCGCTGACCTGTGGTTCGCTGGCGCTGAGCTTCTGGATGCCGCTGATGATCCGCGACTTCGGCATCACCGACGTGATGTCGGTCAGCCTGTATTCGGTGGTACCCAATGCCGTGGGCGCGGTCGGCCTGCTCCTGATCGCGCGCCACTCCGACCGCACCGGCGAGCGCCACCGCCACTTCCTGCTGTGCACGGCAGGCGGCGCGCTGGCCCTGGCGGCGCTGACCCTGCACCTGCCCAGCCTGGCGCTGATGCTGGCCATCCTGTCGGTGGCCGCGGTGCTGATCTTTGCCGCGCTGCCGGTGTTCTGGTCGCTGCCGCCCAGCTACCTGCCGGGCGCGGGCACGGCCGCCGGCATCGCCTTCATCAGCAGCATCGGCATCACCAGCGGCATCGTCAGCCCGTGGGTGATTGGACAGATCAAGACCCGGACCGGCAGCCTGGACCATGCCCTCTACCTGCTGGCGGCGCTGCTGCTGGCCAGCGGACTGGCCATGTGGCTGGGTGTGCCAAGGCAGCCCGCGCGGCCGGCCTGAACCGGGCCGCAGGCGTCTTCAAAACCGGAATGTCCGCACCCACGGGGTGCAGCGTTCAGTGGGATCGGCCGCAGGGGATGACGGAGGCGATTTCCTCGCGCATCACCTCGACAACGTCGTCGATCTCCAGCCCTTCGGCGGTGACCAGCACGTCCTGTCCGCGGCCGATCGCGTAGACCACGCCGCGCCAGCGGCCGGGCTCGACGGCCTCGCACAGGCGGATATTGAATTCGGTGTCCTGATCCTGGCTATACACCGTCACCAGGTCGCCCACCTGGGGAGTGCGCACCGCTTCTCCGTCGAACGCCCGGGCCACCACGGTCACCGGCGACTGCGTCAGCCCCCTGGCAAATCTTGCACGCATGGTCCGCTCCTCTTTTTGCGATCCAAGTCCAGCTTACAAGAGGCCCGACAAATAACCAGGGATTTCCATCGAAAAGTGGAACCCGGTGCCCTTTGCGGCTGTCAGACGGCGCCGGATAGACAGCGCGCGCAGATGCGCCACAATGAAAGCACCGATCATCGAGGAGACCCGACATGGGCAGCAACATACACGTCGTACCGCACGACGAAGGCTGGGATGTGATCCACGAGGGTGCGCGCTATGCGGAATCGCACCACGCCACCCAGGAAGAAGCGGTTGCGGCCGGCACCACGAAGGCGCAAAGCGAGCACGTCGAGTTGCTGATCCACGGCCGCGACGGGCAGATCCGCTCGCGCAGCAGCTTCGGCCACGATCCGCGCACCATTCCGGGCTGATCGCCGGCCACTCGTCAGGCCCCGCTGAAGACTCCGGCGCTGCTAATCCCGGATACCGATGCGAGATGCCACACCACCGGGCTGACCCCCGCGCCGCCGCCGCGATTGCGGCCGCGGCGGTTCCATTGCCGCCCATCGACGACCCGGCGGCAAGCCCGTTCCGCGGTCCGTTTGCCAATGCCACCGGCGTGCTGGCCGATTTGCTGGCCCGACACCGCGTGGTGCTCCTGGGCGAAAGTACGCACGGCACCGCCGAGTTCTATCATGCCCGCGCTGCCCTGACAGCGCACCTGGTGGCCCGGCACGGCTTCCGCATCATCGCGGTCGAGGCAGACTGGCCAGATGCCGCGGCAGTCGACCGCCACGTGCGCGGCCGCCCGCCACAGCCGGCCGAATCGCCCGGCGCAGCCTTTACACGCTTCCCGGTCTGGATGTGGCGCAACCTGGAGGTGGCGCGCTTTATCCGCTGGCTGCACACGCACAATGAAACCCTGGCGCCTGCGCAGCGCACTGGATTCTTCGGCCTCGATATCTACAGCCTGCGCGCTTCCATGGCTGCAGTGCTGGCCTACCTGGAGGGCGTAGATCCACAGGCCGCCCGAGCGGCGCGCGAGCGCTATGGCTGCCTGGAACCGTGGGGCCGGGATCCGGCGCGCTATGGGCGCGCCGTGCTGCACGGCACGCATGCCGACTGCGAGGATGCCGTCGTCGCACAGCTGCAGGCGCTGCTGGACAAACGGCTGGCCTATGCCCGGGCGGGTCACGAGGACTTTCTCGATGCCGCGCAGAACGCGCGCCTGGTCGCTTCAGCCGAGCGCTACTACCGCGTGATGTATCACGGCAGCGACGACAGCTGGAACCTGCGCGACACGCATATGTTTGAAACCCTGGCGCATCTGCTGCAGGCGCATGGCCCGCAAGCGCGCGCGGTGGTATGGGCGCACAACTCGCATATCGGGGATGCTTCGCAGACCGAGATGGGCGCCAGCCAGGGGCAGCTGAGTATCGGCCAGCTGTGCCGCGAGTCCTTCGGCGACGACGCCGCGCTGGTTGGCTTGAGCACTTACGACGGCACCGTCGCCGCGGCGACATCGTGGGACGGCCCGATGGAAATCAAGCAAGTGCGCCCTGCCCGTGCCGACAGCTACGAGCATCTGTTCCATGCGGCCGGCCATGCGCAAGCCTGGATCGACCTGCGCGGCCCGTCCGACGGCGCCAACGGCGGCGTGCAGGCCGAAGTGCGTCAGCTGCTGATGCCGGCACGGCAAGAGCGCTTTATCGGGGTGATCTACCGCCCCGAGACCGAACTGCAGAGCCACTATGCGCGCGCCACGCTGACGCGGCAATTCGATCTGCTGTTGTGGTTCGACCGTACGCGCGCGGTTCCGGCGCTGCCGGCGGAGCCCGCGCCGGGCGCGCCGGAGACCTGGCCTTACGGGCTCTGAAGTGGCCGCCTTGTCGCTTGCACGGACGCTCATCCGCCGGTGCGGTCCGGCGCAACCTGGATGCGATTGACGATCTCGCGCACACCGTCACAGCCGCGGACGCAGGCTTCGACTGCATCGCAGTCGGCCTGCGCGCCGATCGCGCCGCGCAGCGTCACGCGGCCTTGCGCCACGTCCACGGCAACCTCGCTCACGTCGAGGCCGGCGTCCCACAGGCGCGAGCACAGGGCCGCCTGCAGCGCCATATCCGCTGCCGTCGCGGCATTGCCACGGTGATTGGCTGGGTTCGGGGAACCGGTCATGCGCGCACTCTCCCGTCCGTGGGAACAACGCCTCAGTAGGTACGCATGCCGTGGCCCGGATGCGCTTGCGCTGCGCCAGTGCGCGCCACGTGCAAGTGGTTGACCAGATCCTTCACGCCGAAAACCTCGTCGGCAATATCCTCGATCCGGTACTTCTGCAGCCGGTCCGGCACACTTCCCTCCAGCGTCACCACGCCCTGCTCGACCCGGACTTCGACATCGTTGAGGTCCAGCCGCGCGCTGCGCGAGAGCTGCTCGCACAGGTCTTCGAGAATGCGCTCGTCCGTGCGCTGGTAATTGCGCGGCCCCACCGGACGCGCCCGCTGCGGCCCGCCCCGGTAGAGATCCATGCGCTCGTTGTAGCCGGTGAACTGGCGGTAAGGATCGGTCTGGCCCCGGGCGCGCGGCGCCGGCGCGTCCGGCGGCAAGCGCTCCGGCCGCCATTCCCACGCCCCGCGGCGCCCGCCAGACTCGTCCGGGTCCACCGGCTCGTCATAATCGTAGACCCCGTAGGCGCCCACGTAGTGACTGCGCATATCGGCTTCAGGCACCGCGCTCTCGTGCCATGGCTGGCCGCGCCAGTTGTCTCTGCGATCCATCGTCGTCTCCGCTTGCCCCGATTCGTCAGTCAGTCAGCGTGCCGCTACTTCTGCCGCGGCGGCACCAGCCCGCGGTCCGGTGCGCGCAGTTCGCCCTTGCGCAACTGCCGCACCGCGCACGCCAGCGCGCGCGCCACGTTGTCCACTTCACCCTGCACGCCAGTGTCTTGGTCCAGTGCCACGTGGCTGGTGGCATAGGGCTCGTAGTAGCCGATATACCGGTCCAGCCGCGCCTGCGGGCCCGCGTCGATCAGGCCCATCCAGTCGAGCCAGTCGGCCAGCGCGCGGCGCACGCCCTCGGTGCCGGCCACGTCGCCGTGCACCACCAGCCCGTAGGCGCGCCCGGACAGATGCTTGGGATAGTCCCAGCCGGACAGCTCCATCGCCTTGGCGCGCACCACGTCCTTGCCATGCGTGGTGGTGGGGTCGGGATTGCCGCCGTCGGCACAGACCAGCCGGTCCATCATCAGCTTCAGCGGGCTGGCGGCCTGGTACCAGTACACCGGCGTCACGATCAGCACGCCGTGGCAGGCCGCCCAGCGCGGATAGATTTCGTTCATCCAGTCGTTGACCTGGCCCAGCGCATGGTTGGGATAGCAGCTGCACGGCCAGTGGCACAACGGCATTGCGGTCGACACGCACGCCTTGCACGGATGGATGCGCAGGTCGGCATCTGAAGCGAGGTGGCTCAGGTCGAGCAGGTCGACCTCGATGCCGTCCGCCTCCAGCCGTTCCCGTGCGCGCCCGGCCAGGCGCCAGGATTTCGACACCTCGCCCGGGCAGGTGTAGTCGTTGCGCGCCGCGGCGCACACCAGCAACACGCGCGACGGTGTGGCGGGATCTGCCTGGCGCTGCTGTGCGCTGCGCACGGCCTCGCTGGCGGCGCGCCACTCGTCGGAGAGCTCGTAGTCCGGATCGGCATAGCCTGGCCCGGCCTTATGCGTGCGGGGTGCCTTGCGGCCTTCCTGATAGGCATCCCAGGCAATGTGTTCGAGGCGGTCCAGCGCCTCATCCTCCTGCCGGTATGCGGGATCCGCGAAGCGCGCAAGAAAGCGCTGGCGGAAAGCGTCGCGCGCCAGGGGAGTGGTCACCTGCCCCTTGCGCACATCTTCCGGGTTGCCGGGATGGCGCGGCGCACGCGGCGCATCCTGCGATGGCCGGGCTGGCGTGGGCGGGTGCTCGGGCATGACGGTCTCCGTACGGGATGCATGTCCCGCAGACATGCAAGATGAGCGCCATCCCCTGCGGGCATGCATTGCGCGCCGCGCCCTGCGTGGCGGCCGGCCGCGCGTGCAATTCGTTCGTTGCCTTGTAAGAAATGCGGTCTCGGCCGGCGGCTACGGGCTTGCCTGCGGCGTCCGGTACTGCTGCTGCAGCACGCGAAACAACTCGTGGCTGACCTGCACCCCACGGTACTGGCGGCGCACCAGGGCGCGCAGGCGCGAGCCCAGCACCTGCGTGCGCAGCGCCCGCGCATAGCGTCGCTGCACGGCGTGTTCACGCTTGCTGACCGCCTGCAGGATGGACCGGTCCGAGCCGTGCTTGCCGATCGCGCTTCCGGCCGACGCAGCCGGGGCTGCCGTCATGTCGGGCAGCTGCCCCAGGTCAAGCAGGCACGCCTGCAGCTCCCGCGCCGCTTGCGCAAACGCATTGGCGCGGCTGGTGAGCAGCGATTTCAGGTGGGGATTGGCCGCGGCCAGCGCTGCGACGCGGCAGCCAAGCTCGCCTTCGCGCGATGCCGCAATCAGCGCATTGAGCAACAGGATCTTCTTCTTCGCCATGACACACCTGCCCTGGTCCGCGCGCGGACCCGTGAAGTCACCGATCGGGGCCGGCTGCCGCCGGCGGTTGCTCGCTCGCGCCGGACGTGCGCCGCACGCCGGGCTCGTGCAAGGATAGCGGCTCGTCCCGCGCGCCGCCAGTGGCCGCAAGCGCGCACTGCGAGGCGGGCGGCCACGCCTTGCGGGCCTCGCGCATGCCGCGCAGGTTCATCGCGATCAGCGCCAGCTGCAGGACCACCAGCGCATTGGCGCCACCGTGCCAGCCCCAGGCAATCCACAGCACGTTGCTGGCAAGAAAGACCCAGAAGCCGGCGCGCCGGCGCGCGCTCCGGCGTGAGCCGACCAGCCAGGTGGCCACCACCGTCACCACCATCGCAGGCCATTGCGCTGCCTCCAGCCACCAGTCCATGCGTCTCCTTCCGCGGCCTTCCCACCGTGCCGGGAACAACACGCGCTGCCAGACAGCGGCAAGAAGCGTACCGGCTGGACACCGCGCCCGCATCGGCCCCATTGCCCTGCGCGTTCTTTCCATCGGCACGGCGCGCGCCGGTAGTTTTTACAAGCAGTAAGGCATCGCGCACATGAGATGCCGCGGCGCTTGCCCTTGAGGTGCCTTGGCTGGGCGCGCAATTGGAGACTGGCCGGGCGCGCTGGCACGCACTTCGCATGGCTGTGCCATCCCGCCGGCTGGCCGCAAGGCGCCGGAGCGGGATTTTGTTGCTCCGTCGGAGCGAAACACCGGGAGGATTTTGTGCGGATCTGCCAGATCGACCTGACCGGAACGTCCGATGCCGATGAACACGCGCTCCAGCGCGTGGCGGCACTGGGCTTCGACCACGTACTGATCGGCGGCTGGCCGCACCTGCCCGGCGAAGACGCTTTCGCGGCTTGCGCCCGGCACGGGCTGGCCCCGCTGCTCGACATCTCACTGGACCGCTATGCGGTCGACCCCGCCGACGGCACCGGGCCAGCACCCGACCCTGGCTGGATCGACAGTGCGCTCCCAGCCTTCGCCCCACACGAGACCGACAGCCACATCCCCGGCGCGCGCCTGCGCTGGCATGACCAGCAAGCGGCCGAGGCGCTGGTGCAGTGGTGGGCGGCCCGGCTGCGCCAGGCTTGGGTGGCAGGCGCGGCGGGCTTCTGCTGCCGTGCGCCGGCACGCGTGCACGGCAGGCATTGGGCCGCGGTGACCGGCACGCTGCGCAGCGATGCTGTGCCGGCACAGGCGCGCGGTGCGCCATGCTTCCTGGCATGGACGCCCGGGCTGACGCCGGCGCAACTGGACGATCTCGCGCCCGCCGGCTTCGACGGCGCATTCTGCTCGCTGCCGTGGTGGGATTTTCGCAGCCCCTGGCTGACCGAGGAAATCGCGCGGCTGCGCCCCTTCGGCCGGGTGCTGGCCGCCCCAGCGCTGACGCCGGCAAGCCATGACGCACTCAGCGCGCGGCGTGCGCTGTGGACCGCCGCGGCGATCGGCGACGGCATCCTGGTGCCGGCCGGCTTCGAGACCGGCGGCGCGCTGGCACGCGACCCGCTGGCCACGGATGGTGCCCCGCATCAGGGCGCGCCGTACGACATCACCCACGAGCTGCTGGAAACCAATACCTGGCTGGCTGCGCGCGATCCGGCGCCGGCACTGGCCGTGCGCCTGCTGAGCGGACCCGACGCGCCGCTGACGGTGCTGGCACGGCTGCCTGTGCCGGACGGCGCCTGCCCCGCTCCCGACGCCGCCGGTACCCGTAGCGACCCTGAGGTACCGGACGGTGCCCCCGCCCTGGCAGTGGTGCTCAATCCAGACCCCGCGGCGCCCGGCACGCTGGGCGCCGACCGCGTGCTGAGCGCGCTGCCGCACGCCAGCGCGCACCTGGAATCGTCACTGGGCGGCCCGGGCGGGACGGTCGATGCCAACCACCGGCTCGATGCGCTGGCCAGCATCACGCTGGCACCGGCCGATATCCGCCTCTACGAAGTGCCCCCGGTGCCCCTGACGCGGCCCGGCATGCCGGCAGCCGACGCGCGCGCGCCGCACGGCCATGAAACGCTGGCCGCCACCGGCCTGGGCAGCGTGGTGGCGGCAATGGAGGCCCCGCGGATCGCCATCGAGCACGTCGAGCCCGCCTGCAACGAAGGCCGCTTCGCGGTGCGGCGCGTGGTGGGCGAGCGCGTGACCGTCAGTGCCGATATCTGGATGGATGGCCACGACAAGCTTGCCGCCACGGTGTTGTGGCGTGCGCCGGGCGAGACTGGCTGGCACCAGGCGCCGATGCAGCCCGTGATCAACGACCGCTGGGAAGGCAGTTTCCCGCTGGTGGCGCTGGGCCGGCATGAATTCACGGTCGAGGCCTGGCGCGACACCTTCGCCAGCTGGCTCGACGAGATCGGCAAGAAGCGCGCGGCCGGCCTCAACGTGGCGCTGGAGATCGAGGAAGGCGCGCGGCTGGTGGCCGATGCGCTGCTGCAGCCTGCCAGGAACGGGAAGCAGGGCAATGGCGGGAAGAACACCCGGACGGCAACCGCGGACACCGAGCTCTCAGCCATCGTCGACGAACTGATCACCGCTGCCGGCGATGACGCTCGCCGGCAGGAGATCCTGCTGTCGCCACGCACCGAGGCCGCGATGCAGGCAGTGATGGCAACCCCGGCGGGTCGCCCGTTTGCCTCGCGTCATCCGGTGGCCATGCCGGTCGAGGCCGATCGCCTGGCCGCGCGCTACGCCAGCTGGTACGAGCTGTTCCCGCGCTCGCAAAGCAACGACGAGACCCGCCACGGCACCTTCGACGATGTCATCGCCAGGCTGCCCGCGATTCGCGCGATGGGCTTCGACGTGCTCTACTTCACGCCGATCCACCCGATCGGCCGCACCCACCGCAAGGGCCGCAACAACAGCCTGCGCGCCGAGCCGGGCGATCACGGCAGCCCCTACGCCATCGGCGGCAAGGAAGGCGGCCACGATGCGCTGCATCCCGAGCTCGGCACCTTTGAAGACTTCCGCCGCCTGCGCGACGCGGCGGCCAGACATGGCCTGGAGCTGGCACTGGACTTCGCCATCCAGTGCTCGCCCGACCATCCGTGGCTGCGCGACCACCCGGAATGGTTCGCACACCGCCCGGACGGTTCGCTGCGCTATGCCGAGAACCCGCCCAAGAAGTACGAGGACATCGTCAACGTCGATTTCTACGCCGCAGCGCCCGCGGGCGCCGCGCTATGGCAGGCCCTGCGCGACGTGGTGATGTTCTGGGCCGACCAGGGCGTGCGCATCTTCCGCGTCGACAACCCGCACACCAAGCCGCTGCCGTTCTGGGAGTGGATGATCGCCGACGTGCGCGCGCGCCACCCCGACACCATCTTCCTGGCCGAGGCCTTCACCCGGCCCAAGATGATGGCGCGGCTGGCCAAGCTGGGCTTCAGCCAGTCATACACGTACTTCACCTGGCGCAATGCCAAGTGGGAGCTGACCGAATACCTGACCGAGCTGACGCAAAGCCCGCTGCGCGACTTCTTCCGGCCTCACTTCTTCGTCAACACCCCTGACATCAACCCCTACTTCCTGCACCAGGGCGGGCGCCCCGCGTTCCTGATCCGCGCGGCGCTGGCCACGCTGCTGTCGGGGCTGTGGGGCATGTACAGCGGCTTCGAGTTGTGCGAGAGCGCGCCCTTTGTGCTGAACGGCAAGGTGCGCGAGGAATATCTCGATTCCGAGAAATACCAGCTGCGCGTGCGCGACTGGCAGCAGCCCGGCAATATCGTCGCGGAGATCTCACGGCTCAACGAGATCCGCGCCGGGCACCCGGCGCTGCAGAACCACCTGGGGCTGCGCTTCTACCATGCCGGCAGCGACGCCGTGCTGTGGTTCGCGCGCTTCATGCCGGGCACCGACTACCTGTTCGGCGACGACGTGCTGCTGGCCGCGATCAACCTGGATCCGCGCACGGCGCACGAGACCGACATCGAAATCCCGTTGTGGGAATGGGGGCTGCCCGACCAGGCCGGCCTGGCGGTGCACGACCTGATGCACGGCCGGCGCTTCGAGCTGCGCGGCAAGCACCAGCGCATCCGGCTCGATCCGGCGCAACTGCCGTTCACGGTCTGGCATGTGCGCCCGCTGGAGCGCCCCGCTCCCCGCCCACCCTCGGCGCCGGCCTCGACCGACCCGCACGGCGCCTGACAGGCATACGTGGAGACACGGATGAAACGCCTTACCGAAACCGGCAGTGCCGCCCTGCTCAACGCCGATCCGCTCTGGTACAAGGACGCGATCATCTACCAGCTCCACATCAAGTCCTTCTACGACGCCAACGGCGACGGCGTGGGCGATTTTGCCGGGTTGCTGGCCAAGCTCGACTACCTGGTCAACCTGGGTGTGGACACGGTCTGGCTGCTGCCGTTCTATCCGTCGCCGCGCCGCGACGACGGCTACGACATCGCCGACTACCGCAACGTCCACCCCGACTACGGCACGCTGGCCGAGGCGCGCCGCTTTATCGCCGCGGCGCACGCGCGCGGACTGCGCGTGATCACCGAGCTGGTGATCAACCACACCTCCGACCAGCATCCGTGGTTCCAGCGCGCGCGCGCCGCCAAGCCCGGCTCGGCGGCACGGCGCTACTACGTGTGGTCGGACCATGACCAGGCCTACGCCGGCACCCGCATCATCTTCTGCGACACCGAGAAGTCCAACTGGAGCTGGGACCCGGTGGCGGGCGCCTACTTCTGGCACCGCTTCTACTCGCACCAGCCGGACCTGAACTTCGACAACCCGCAGGTGCTCAACGAGGTGCTGTCGGTGATGCGCTACTGGCTCGACATGGGCGTCGACGGGCTGCGCCTGGACGCGGTGCCCTACCTGGTCGAGCGCGAAGGCACCAGCAACGAGAACCTGCCCGAGACCCATGCCGTCATCCGCCATATCCGTGCCCACCTGGACGCGCGCTTCCCCGGCCGCATGCTGCTGGCAGAAGCCAATATGTGGCCGGAGGACGCGCAGCAGTACTTTGGCCTGACCGGGCCGGAGCCGGAAGGCGACGAATGCCACATGGCCTTCCACTTCCCGCTGATGCCGCGCATGTACATGGCGATCGCGCGCGAAGACCGCTTCCCGATCACCGACATCATGCGCCAGACGCCGGAGGTGCCGCCCAACTGCCAGTGGGCCATCTTCCTGCGCAACCATGACGAACTGACGCTGGAGATGGTGACCAGCAGCGAGCGCGACTACCTGTGGGAGGTCTACGCCACCGACCGGCGCGCCCGCATCAACCTGGGCATCCGCCGCCGGCTGGCCCCCCTGATGGAGCGCGACCGCCGCCGCATCGAGCTGATGAACAGCCTGCTGTTCTCGATGCCGGGCACGCCGGTGATCTACTACGGCGACGAGATCGGCATGGGCGACAACATCCACCTGGGCGACCGCGACGGCGTGCGCACGCCGATGCAGTGGTCACCCGACCGCAACGGCGGCTTCTCGCACGCCGACCCCGAGCGCCTGGTGCTGCCGCCGCTGCAAGGCCCGCTGTATGGCTACGAAGCCGTCAACGTCGAGGCGCAGGCGCGCGACCCGCATTCGCTGCTGAACTGGATGCGGCGCATGCTGGCGCTGCGGCGCAAGCACCGCGCCTTCGGCCGCGGCACGCTGCGCTTCCTGTTTCCGGGCAACCGCAAGATCCTGGCCTACCTGCGCGAATACGAGGACGAGCACATCATGTGCGTGGCCAACCTGTCGCGCGCGCCGCAGGCCGTCGAACTGGACCTGTCCGCCTTCAACGGCCGCGTGCCGGTGGAGATGATGGGCGCCACGCCGTTCCCGGCCATCGGCACGCTGACCTACCTGCTCACGCTGCCGCCTTACGGCTTCTACTGGTTCGTACTCAGTGACGAGGCGCAGCCCCCGTCATGGCACGTGGAAGCACCCGAGCAGATGCCGGACCAGATCACCCTGGTGATGCAGAACACGAGCCGGCCGGAGCTGACCGACGCCTCGCGCCGCATCATGGCCAGCGACGTGCTGCCGCACTACATCAGCCGGCGCCGCTGGTTCGGCGCCAAGCACGAGCGCATCGAGCGCATCGACCTGGCGTACCTGCTGCCATTTGCGCGCGGCAGCAGCGGCGAAGATGTCTACCTGGGCGAGGTGGAGGTGACCCTGCCTGGCCGCACCGAACGCTACCAGCTGCCGCTGGGCATCCTGTGGGACCGCGAGAGCGCCGACAGCGTGTCGCAGCTGGCACATGGACTGTCGATGGCGCGCGTGCGCCAGGGCAGCCGCGTGGGGCTGGCCACCGACGGTTTCGTGGTCGAGCCCTTTGCGCGCGAGGTGGTGCGCGCGCTGCGCAATGACGTGCAGATGCACGCCGGCAACGACATCATCCACTTCCGCGCCGAAGCCGGCCTGGCCGCGCTGGAACTGGAGCGCGACCCGATCGAATACATGTCGGCAGAGCAGTCCAACAGCTCGCTGTCCTATAACAACACCGCCGTGCTCAAGATGGTGCGCCGGGTCTCTGGCGGCATCCACCCCGAGGCCGAGATGACGCGCTACCTGACCGTGCAGGGCTATGCGCACGCGGCGCCGCTGCTGGGCGAGGTGGTGCGCACCGGACCGGATGGCGTGCCGCATACGCTGATGCTGCTGCAGGGCTATGTCCTGAACCAGGGCAATGGCTGGGACTGGACCCTGGACTACCTGGGCCGCGCCATCGATGACGCGCTGCCCTCGCAGGAGAGCGAGGACGAGTTTGCCGAGGCCATGAACGGCTATGCCGCGCTGGCTGGCACGCTCGGCCGCCGGCTCGCCGAACTCCATGCGGTGCTGGCACGGCCCAGCGGCGACGACGCGTTCGCGCCGTTGCCGGCCACCGAAGGCGATGCGCGCGCGTGGGCCGAGCAAGCCTTGCGTGCGCTGCAGCGCGCCCTGACGCGGCTGGAGTCCGCGCCCGCCACCGTGCCGGGACCGGTGCGCCAGGGCTTCGAGGCCGACGTGCAGACCCTGCTGGCCGCGCGCGACGCGCTGCCCGCGCTGGTCGAACAGCTCGCCGCTGCCGCGCCGGGCAGCCTGCAGACACGCATCCACGGCGACTTCCACCTGGGCCAGGTGCTGATTGCGCAGAACGACACCTACCTGGTCGACTTCGAAGGCGAGCCCGGCCTGCCGCTGGACTGGCGCCGGCGCAAGACCTCGCCGCTGCGCGATGTGGCCGGGCTGCTGCGCTCGCTTGACTACGCCGCGGCCACGGTCGGCACCGACCGCCAGGAGCGCACCCACAGCGAACTGCCGCCGCAGCTGGCCGAACGCCGCGCGGTGCTGCTGGAGCGCTTCCGCAGCACCGCCAGCGAAGCCCTCCTGAACTGCTACCACCTGCACATGCAGGACTCGGGCACACCCTGGGCCGCGCCCGGCCAGCTGCAGCCATTGCTGGACCTGTTCCTGCTGGAACGGGCAGCCTATGAGGTCGACTACGAAGCCGCCAACCGCGTGGCTTGGATCGACCTGCCGGTCAGCGGCCTGGCGCGCCTGGTGCGCAAGCTGCTGGCGCCGGGAGACCAGCCATGACCCCCGCCCATGGCACGCAGCCCGGCATGCTGCCGGGCCACGAGTTCGAGGCCTTGCTTGGTGCGCGCCACCATGATCCGTTTGCCGTGCTGGGCCCGCACCCTGACGGCGACGGCACGCTGGTGCGCGCCTGCCTGCCAGGGGCGGCGTCGGTGCAGCTGACCGATGCCGGCGGCACGCCACTGGCGGAGATGGCACGGCTGCATGGCGGCGGCGTCTTCGCCGCGCGGCTGCCGCGCGAATACAAGGGCGGTGCGCCCGATTACCGGCTGCGCGTGCAATGGTCCGACGGCAGCGGGCAGTGCGGCGCCGACCCTTACGCCTTTGGCCTGCTGCTGGGTGAGCTGGACCTGCACCTGATCGCCGAGGGCCGCCACTTCGAGCTCGGCGCCTGCCTGGGCGCGCAGTGGCAGCGCGTGGACGGCATCGACGGCGTGCGCTTTGCCGTATGGGCGCCGAACGCGCGGCGGGTCTCTGTGATCGCTGACTTCAACGGCTGGCATCCGGCGCGGCACCCGATGCGGCTGCGCCACCCCAGCGGCATCTGGGAGCTGTTCATCCCCGCCGCACTGGGCGCGCAGCCCGGCAGCCGCTACAAGTACGACCTGCTCGACCCGCACGGCACCGAGCTGCCGGACAAGGCCGACCCGCTCGCGCTGGCCACCGAGGCGCCCCCCGCCACCGCCTCGGTGGTGGCCGGACCGGGCCAGGGCGCGCCCCCCTTCGCCTGGCATGACGCCGACTGGATGGCGCGCCGCGGCGGCGCCGATCCCTACGCAGCGCCGATGTCGGTCTACGAGGTCCACGCTCTGTCGTGGCTGCGCGCGGCCAACGACACGCAGCGCGGCTGGGAGATCCTGGCCGAGCGGCTGGTGCCATACGTGCAGGAACTGGGCTTTACGCATATCGAACTGCTGCCGATCACCGAGCATCCGTTCGGCGGCTCGTGGGGCTACCAGCCGCTGTCGCTGTATGCGCCCACCGCGCGGCTGGGGCCGCCGCAGGCCTTCGCCGCCTTTATCGACCGCTGCCACCAGGCCGGCATCGGCGTGCTCCTGGACTGGGTGCCCGCGCACTTCCCGACCGATCCGCACGGGCTGGCGCGCTTCGACGGCACCGCCCTGTATGAGCACGAGGACCCGCGCGAAGGCTTCCACCAGGACTGGAACACCCTGATCTACAACCTCGGCCGCAACGAGGTGCGCGGCTTCCTGCTGGCCGGCGCGCTGCACTGGCTGGAGCACTTCCACGCCGACGGCCTGCGCGTGGACGCGGTGGCATCCATGCTCTACCGCGACTACAGCCGCGAGCCCGGCCAGTGGGTGCCGAACCGCTTCGGCGGCCGGGAAAACCTGGAAGCCATCGACTTCCTGCGCGAACTGAACGCCGTGGTCCACGAACGCTGCCCCGGTGCGCTGACCATCGCCGAAGAATCCACCGCCTGGCCCGGCGTGACCGCCAGCGTCGCCAGCGGCGGGCTTGGCTTCGACTTCAAGTGGAACATGGGCTGGATGCACGACACGCTGCATTATCTCGGTCACGAGCCCGTCCATCGCGCCTGGCACCACCAGGACATGACCTTCGGGCTGGTCTATGCGTGGTCCGAGGCCTTCGTGCTGCCGCTGTCGCATGACGAGGTGGTGCACGGCAAGGCCTCGATGATCGGCAAGGTGCCCGGCGACGAGTGGCAGCGCTTTGCCGGCCTGCGCGCCTACTACGGCTTCATGTGGGCGCACCCGGGCAAGAAGCTGCTGTTCATGGGCGGCGAACTGGCGCAGTGGCAGGAATGGAACCACGATGCCGAGCTTGACTGGGCCTTGCTGGACCACCCCATGCACCGCGGCATGCACACGCTGGTGCGGGATCTGAACCGCCTCTACCGGGAGCTGCCCGCGCTGCATGCGCTGGACCACCGCCCGGAAGGCTTCCAGTGGGTGGTGGGCGACGACAACCATAACAGCGTGTTTGCGTGGCTGCGCCGCGCGGGCCCATACAGCCGCGAAGTGGTGCTGGTGGTGGTCAACATGACCCCGGTGCCGCGCTATGGCTACCGGCTCGGGGTGCCGTATGCCGGCGCCTGGCAGGAATGCCTGAATACCGATGCCGCCGTGTATGGCGGCACCAATGTCGGCAACAGCGGCGCGGTAGCGGCAGTGGACGTGCCTTCGCACGGGCAGCCGGCTTCGCTCGCGCTGACGCTGCCGCCGCTGGCCACGCTGGTGCTGCGCTTCGATCCTGGTGGCGGCATCCAGGGCGCATCGACATGAGCCGACAGTTCGCGGACCGGCTGCTGCCGGGCAAGCCGTATCCCCTCGGGGCCCACTGGGACGGCCTGGGTGTCAATTTCGCGGTGTTCTCGGCCCATGCCTCGCGCATCGACCTGTGCCTGTTCTCCGACAACGGGCGCAAGGAGCTGGCGCGCCTGCAGCTGCCGGAACGCACCGACGAGATCTGGCACGGCTACCTGCCCGATGCGGCGCTCGGCACGCTGTACGGCTACCGCGCGCACGGCCCCTACGATCCCGCGCACGGCCACCGCTTCAACCCGCACAAGCTGCTGCTCGACCCGTATGCGCGCCAGTTGAGCGGCCCGGTGCGCTGGTCCGATGCGCTGTTCGGCTACCGCCTGCAAAGCGCGCGCGGCGACCTGACACCGGACCGCCGCGACAGCGCCCCCACCATGCCCAAGGCGGTGGTGGTCGACGAGAGCTTCCACTGGGGCGACGACCGCCCGCCCGCGGTGCCGTGGCCGTCCACCGTCATCTATGAAGCCCACCTGCGGGGCCTGTCGATGCTGCGCGGCGATCTGCTGCCCAACCTGCGCGGCTCCTTCGCCGCGCTGTGCGACCCGCGCTTTATCGACCACCTGGTGCAGCTCGGCATCACCACCGTCGAGCTGCTGCCGGTCCATGCCATCCTGCAGGACCGCTTCCTGCTGGAGCGCGGACTGCGCAACTACTGGGGCTACAACACCATGGCGTACTTCGCGCCGGAGCCCGCCTACCTGGGCACCGGGCAACTGCAGGAGTTCAAGGTGGCGATGCGGCGCCTGCACGCGGCCGGCATCGAAGTGATCCTGGACGTGGTCTACAACCATACCTGCGAGGGCAACGAGCTGGGGCCGACGGTGTCGTGGCGCGGGCTGGACAACGCCAGCTACTACCGGCTGGTGCCGGGCGACGAGCGCCACTACATCAACGACACCGGCTGCGGCAATACGCTCAACCTGTCGCATCCGCGCGTGCTGCAGATGGTGATGGACTCGTTGCGCTACTGGGTGCACTGCTACCACGTCGATGGCTTCCGCTTCGACCTGGGCACCACCCTCGGGCGCGAGGGCAACGGCTTCGATGCGGGCTCGGGCTTTTTCGATGCACTGATGCAGGATCCGGTGCTGAGCCGCGTCAAGCTGATCTCCGAGCCGTGGGACCTGGGCCCGGGCGGCTACCAGCTTGGCAACCACCCGCCCGGCTTTGCCGAGTGGAACGACAAGTTCCGCGACGTGGCGCGCCGCTTCTGGCGCGGCGACGCCGGCCACCGCGGCGAACTGGCGGCTCGGCTGGCGGCCTCGGCCGACCTCTTCGACCGCCGCCACCGGCGCCCGTGGGCCAGCATCAACTTCATCACCGCACACGACGGCTTCACGCTGGCCGACCTGGTCAGCTACAGCAGCAAGCACAACGAGGCCAACGGCGAAGACAACCGCGACGGCACCGACGACAACGCCAGCGCCAACTGGAGCCCCGACGGCAGCATCGAAGGCCCCACCGACGACCCCGCCATCCTGGCCTGCCGCGCGCGCGTGGCGCAGGCACTGATGGCCACGCTGCTGCTGTCGCAGGGCACGCCGATGCTGACCGCCGGCGATGAATGGGGCCGCAGCCAGCAAGGCAACAACAACGCCTACTGCCAGGACGACGAGATCTCGTGGCTGGACTGGAAGCAGGCCCAGACGCCCGGCGCCCAGCCGCTGCAGCACATGGTGCGCCGCCTGCTGGACCTGCGCCGGCGGCTGCACTCCCTGGCCGGCGACCGCTTCGCGCACGGGCGCGAGGAACCGGCGCAGGGCATTGCCGATATTGCCTGGTTCGATACCGACGGCAAACCGCCCACCCCCGAGGAATGGGCCGACCCGGAGATCCGCACGCTCGCGCTGCGCCGCGCGGCCGCGCCGCCCCAACCGGAGCGCGCGCAGCTGGGCTCGCTGGCGCAGGACGAAGAGAACGATGCCGGCGCCGTGCAGGTAACCTTGCTGCTGCTCAACGCCGGCGATGCCGAGGCCTCCTTCCTGCTGCCCGGGCCCACGCTGGCCTGGAAACTGCTGTTCGACAGCAGCCGGCCCGACGCCACCGAGGCCGAACTCGCGGGCGAGGCGGTCGCCGACAGCCAGGCGGTGGCGGGCCACTCGCTGGTGCTGCTGGCGGCCCAGGCCCGCAGCCGCCAGAGCGCGCCCCAGGAAAGCCCGCCGCTGGGCGCGCCGCAGGAGGCACAGGCATGAGCCGGCGCGCCACCCGCCACGACACGCCCACGGCGCTGCATGCGCTGGCACTGCGCGCGGGCCTGCTGCCCCGGTGGACGGATGCCTGGAACCAGCCCCAGACCGTGTCCGACGCCGCACTGCGGCGCGTCCTGGACGGCCTGGGCCTGCCTTGCGCCACCACTGGCCAGTGCGAAGCGTCGCGCGCATGGCTTGCCTCCGATGACGCCGCGCATGCACTGCCGCCGCTGGTCACCGCCGAGCGCGGCAAGCCGGTGGCGGTGCCGTGGCCACATACCCTGCCGCAGCGGTCCTACCGGCTGACGCTGGAAGACGGCGCCATCGTCACCGGCACCGCGGAGCGTGGCAACGATGGCAGCGCGCGCGACAGCGACGGCACCATGCTGCTGCCCGCCATCGACGTATGCGGCTACCACCGCCTGGAACTCGGCGATGCGCACACCGTGCTGGCAATCGCTCCGCCGCGCTGCTACGGCGTTGCCGATGCGCTGCGGCACGCCGGCCGCGCGGGCGAACTGACCCGGCCCTGGGGCCTGGCAGTGCAGCTCTACGGCCTGCGCCGCGGCGCGCCCTGCGGCCTGGGCGACCTGAGCGCGCTGACCCAGTGCTGCATCAGCGCAGCCGGCGCCAGCGCCGACGCCGTCGCCATCAACCCGCTGCACGCCGGCTTTGCCGCCCTGCCCGAGCGCTATAGCCCGTATGCGCCGTCCAGCCGCCTGTTCCTGAATCCGCTCTATGCCGACCCCGCCGTGCAATTCGGGCAGGCCGCGGTAGACTGGGCCGTCGCCGCGCTCGGCGCGGGCGAGTCGCTGCAAGCGCTGGAAGCCCGCAGCGAGATCGACTGGGTCAAGCTGACGCCGCTGCGCTACGCCATCCTGCGGTGGCTATGGGAGCGCAGCGATGCGCTGCTGCCGCGCGCGGCGCTCGATGACTGCGCCGCCTTTCGCGCGCGCGGCGGCACCGCGTTGCACGCGCACGCATGCTACGAGGCGATCCAGGCCCGGCGCCTGGCCGACAGCGCCAACGGCATGAACCACAACCCCGCGCCTGACTGGCGCTGCTGGCCGGTCACGCTGCGCGCGCCCGGCGATGCCGCCGTGGCGGCCTTTGCACAGGCCCATGCCGATGAGGTCGCCTACCACGCTTTCCTGCAATGGATTACGGCCGACGGCATGGCACGCGCGCAGCGTGCGGCGCGCGGCGCGGGCATGGCGGTCGGCATCGTCTCCGACCTGGCGGTGGGGGCCGACCCTGGCGGCAGTCAGGCCTGGACGCGGCAACAGGAAATCCTGGCGGGCTTCCATGCCGGCGCACCGCCGGACCTGTACAACCCGCTCGGGCAGGACTGGGGCGTGGCGGTGTTCTCGCCGCGCGGGCTGCGCCGCCGCGGCTACGCGGCCTTCCTGGAGATGCTGCGCGCCAACCTGGCCCATGCCGGCGGGCTGCGCATCGACCATGTGCTGGGCCTGGCACGCATGTGGCTGGTGCCTGCCGGTGCCCCGGCCAGTGAAGGCGCCTACCTGCGCTATCCGCTGCAGGACATGTTGCGGCTGGTGGCGCTGGAATCATGGCGGCACCGCGCCATCATCATCGGCGAAAACCTGGGCACGGTGCCGCCGGAGCTGAATGCGGCGCTGTCGGCCCGTGGCGTGCTGGGCATCGATGTGCTGTGGTTCCAGCGCGAAGAGAGCGCGCCAGTGGATGCGGCCGAGGCAGCTCAGCGGGTGCCCGCCCCGGCGCCCGACACCGTGCCGGCCTTCCTGCCTCCCGCAGCCTGGCCGCCCGATGCCATCGCCACCACCTCGACCCACGACCTCCCCACAGTCACCGGCTGGTGGGCCGGCCGCGACCTTGCGTGGCGCGACCGGCTGCACCTGCTGGCGCCGGGCGAAACCCTCGCGGCGATGCAGGCCGGCCGTGCGCGCGAGCGCGGCGCGCTCTGGCAGGCGCTGTGCGCAGCGGGGCTGTGCAGCGGCGCCGTGCCGGACCCCGCCGATGCCCCGCTCGATGCCGTGCTGGCGTGGCTGGGCACCGCGCGCACCGCCATGCGCCTGGTGCCGCTGGAAGACCTGCTGGGCGAGGCCGAGCAACCCAACCTGCCCGGCACCACCAGCGTCCACCCCAACTGGCAGCGCCGGCTCGACGCCGATGTACGTGCGCTGTTCGATACCCCGATGGTGCGGGCGCGCGCCAACGCCCTGCGCGGCGGCCGCCACGGCGCACGCCGTCCGCCGCCACGCGCGTAGCCACGGCTCGCCCGCAAAAAGTGCCGCTTGCAAGACCAGCTCCGCGATCTCCCTGCAGGGATTGCTCCATCCACTAAGCTTGACCCACGTACATGCGCAGGAGCCTCGCCATGAAGGAATCTGTCCGGCCCGAGCATGCCGATGACACCCGTACCGCCCTGTCCGGCGCCAGCCTGCGCCGGGCCTTCCTCGACCACGTCTTCCATACCCAGGGCAAGCTGCCCGGCCACGCCAGCCAGAACGATCTCTACCAGGCAGCGGCGCATACCGTGCGCGACCGCCTGGTGCAGCGCTGGATCAGCACCGCCGAGGCCTACCTGGGCCAGCCCTCGCGCACCGTCGCCTACCTGTCGGCGGAATTCCTGATGGGCCCGCACCTGGGCAACAACCTGATCAACCTGGGCATCTTCGACGAGGTGCGCGAGGCCATGGCCGCTGCCGGGCTGGATCTAGACCGCATCCTGGAGCAAGAGGTCGAGCCGGGGCTGGGAAATGGCGGCCTGGGCCGGCTCGCGGCCTGCTTCATGGATTCGCTGGCGACGCTGGAAATCCCCGCGCTCGGCTATGGCATCCGCTACGAGTACGGCATCTTCCAGCAGACCATCATCGACGGCATGCAGGTGGAATCCACCGATACCTGGCTGCGCAACGGCAACCCCTGGGAGATCCAGCGCTCAGAGTGGGCCGTGCAGGTGCGCCTGGGCGGGCACACCGAGCACTACACCGACGACCGCGGCCACTACCGCGTACGCTGGGTGCCGGCCAAGACCGTGGTGGGTGTGCCGTTCGACTCGCCGATCCTGGGCTATCGCGTCAATACCGTGAACACCCTGCGGCTGTGGCGCGCGGACGCCACCGAGGCGTTCGACTTCCATACCTTCAACCGCGGCGACTACCTGGGCGCGGTCAGCAAGAAGGTCACTTCCGAGAACCTGACCAAGGTCCTCTACCCCAACGACGAGACCAGCCAGGGCAAGGAGCTGCGGCTCGAGCAGCAATACTTCTTCGTCGCCTGTTCGCTGCAAGACATGCTGCGGCTGCTCGCCGTCGACGGCATCCCGGTGACGCGCTTCCACGAGAAGTTCGCGGTGCAGCTGAACGACACCCACCCGGCCGTGGGCATTGCCGAGCTGATGCGGCTGCTGGTCGACGACCATGACCTGCCCTGGAACGAGGCCTGGCACATCACGCAGAATGCCTTTGCCTACACCAACCACACGCTGCTGCCCGAGGCGCTGGAGCAGTGGCCGCTGCCGCTGTTTGCCCGGGTGCTGCCGCGCCATCTCGAGATCATCCTGGAAATCAACGCGCGCTTGCTGGACGAGGTGCGGATCCGCTTCTACGGCGACGAATCGCGCCTGGCGCGGCTGTCGCTGATCAATGAGTACGGCGAACGGCAGGTGCGCATGGCCAACCTGGCGTGTGTGGGCAGCCACGCCATCAACGGTGTGGCCGAGCTGCACTCACGGCTGATGCGCGAGGACGTGCTCAAGGATTTCTACGAGATGTGGCCGGAGAAGTTCACCAGCATCACCAATGGCGTGACGCCGCGGCGCTGGCTGGCGCTGTCCAACCCGCGCCTGACGCGGCTGGTGTCGGAGGCGATCGGCGACGGCTGGATCTCCGACCTGGCGCAGCTCCGCGCGCTCGAGCCGTATGCCGAGGACGCGGGCTTTCGCGAACAATGGCAGGCCGCGCGGCACCAGAACAAGGTGGCGCTGGCCGAGCTGGTCCGCGAAACCACCGGCGTAGTGGTGGACCCGTCCTCCATGTTCGATGTGATGGTCAAGCGCATCCACGAATACAAGCGCCAGCACCTGGCGGTGCTGCATGTGATCGCGCTGTACCACCGCATCAAGTCCGACCCCGGCACCGAGATCCAGCCGCGCACCTTCCTGTTCGGCGGCAAGGCGGCGCCGGGCTACGCCTATGCCAAGCTGATGATCCGCTTCATCACCTCGGTGGCCGACGTGGTCAACCGCGACCCGCAGGTGCGCGACCGGCTCAAGGTTGTGTTCCTGCCCAACTTCAATGTCACCTACGGGCAGCGCATCTACCCGGCGGCCGACCTGGCCGAGCAGATCTCGCTGGCGGGCAAGGAAGCGTCCGGCACCGGCAACATGAAGTTCGCGATGAATGGCGCGCTCAATATCGGCACCATGGACGGCGCCAACATCGAGCTGCGCGAAGCCGTGGGCAACGACAACTTCTTCCCGTTCGGCCTGACCGCGCCTGAGGTCTATGCGCTGCGTGCAAGCGGCTACGACCCTGCCGCCTACTACCACGGCAACCCGCAGTTGCGCGCGGTGATCGACCTGGTCCAGCAAGGCTTCTTCTCGCGCGGCGACCCGGCGCTGTTCCGTCCGCTGTTTGACCCGCAGCAGAGGCACGACCCCTACCTGCTGATGGCCGACTTCGCCTCATACATCGAGTGCCAGGAGAAAGTCTCCCAGGCCTTTGCCGAGCCGGCGCGCTGGCAACGCATGTCGGTGCTGTCGTGCGCGCGCTCCGGGCGCTTTTCCTCGGACCGGGCGATCCGCGAGTATTGCGAGCGCATCTGGCACATCGAGCCGGTGCCGGTGCGGCTGCTGCACCGCGCCAGCGGTGCGCCCTGGCAGGTTGAATCTCCGGCGCACGCCCCGCGCGCCGCCTAAGGCGGCACTGCGGGCGTGGGCTAGCGCACGTCCGCATCGCGCAGGTAGTTTCTACAATGGCCCATGTAACAAAGCCCGCGCTGGCGCTTGCCCCCGCCAGCCCGCGGCCTCGCCAAGCGTTGTCCTGCGGGCATGGAGTTCGCATTGTGCCAAGACCGGCCATCCGGCCGGCTCTCCCTTGGCATTCCCCACGGCCGTCCCAAAGCCAGGAGCCGAATTTGCACGCCAACCCGTTTCTGCTCGCCCCCGGCGCCCGCTCCGCCATGCCCAGCCTGGCCCCGCACGACTGCTTTGCAGCGCCCACTGCCGCCGGGCCGCTGGGCCTGCCCGGCAACGACGACAATGCGCACGACTACCTGTTCGGGCCGGCCTGGTTGCCGGACGGCCGCGTGCGGTTCCGCCTGTGGGCCCCGGACGCAGCCGAGCAAGGCCAGGCGGTACGGCTGGAGATCGCCGGGCTCGGTCCGGTGCGCATGGCGGCCGGCGCCAACGGCTGGTTCGAGGCCATCGTTCCGTGCTGCAATGGGGCACGCTACTGGTTCCGGCTTGACGACGGCACCACCGTGCCCGACCCGGCCTCGCGCTGCCAGGCCGACGATGTGCACGGGCCCAGCATCGTGCCCGCGCCCGACGCCGCCGGCGCCTTTGCGTGGGCGTGTCCGGACTGGCGCGGGCGCCCCTGGCATGAAGCCATCGTCTATGAGTTGCACGTGGGCCTGTGCGGCGGCTTTGCCGGCGCGGCGCAGCAGCTGCCGCGGCTGGCGGCGCTGGGCTTCACCGCGGTCGAGCTGATGCCGGTGGCGGAGTTCCCCGGCACGCGCAACTGGGGCTATGACGGCGTGCTGCCGTTCGCGCCGGAGTCCGCCTACGGCACCCCGGACGAACTGCGCGCGCTGGTGGACCGCGCCCACCAGCTCGGCATGATGGTGCTGCTGGACGTGGTCTACAACCACTTCGGGCCGGAGGGCAACTACCTGCACCGCTACGCCAGCGCGTTCTTCCGCGCGGACCGGCAGACCCCGTGGGGGCCGGCCATCGATTTCCGCCGGCCGCAGGTGCGGCGCTTTTTCACCGAGAACGCGCGCTACTGGCTGGAGCAGTTCCGCTTCGACGGCCTGCGCCTGGACGCCGTGCACGCGATCGAGGACGAAGGCTGGCTGGCGGCGCTGCCCGGCGAGCTGCGCACCATGCTGGCCGAAGGCGACGGCGCCAGCCGCCATCTCCACCTGGTGCTGGAAAACGACAACAACGATGCCGAACTGCTGGCCAAGGGCTACGACGCACAGTGGAACGATGACGCCCACCATGCCCTGCACGTGCTGCTGACCGGCGAGGGCGACGGCTATTACTGCGACTACACCCGCTGCGCCGATGAGGGCGAGGATGCGTCCGCGGGGCGCGGCGAGCCCGCGCTGCGCCACCTTGCGCGCGTGCTGGGCGAAGGCTTTGCCTACCAGGGCGAGTTGTCGGCGCACCGCTCCGCCGCCGCGCCGGGCGTGCCGTCAAGCGCGGACAGCGTGCGCCGCGGCCAGCCCAGCGCGCACCTGCCGCCCACGGCCTTCGTCTGCTTCCTGCAGAACCACGACCAGACCGGCAACCGCGCACTGGGCGACCGGCTGGCCGGCCTGGCGGACCGCAATGCGCTGCGCGCGGCGGTGGCGCTGCAGCTGCTGTGCCCGCAGGTGCCGCTGGTGTTCATGGGCGAGGAAACCGGCACGCAGCGGCCCTTCCTCTACTTCACCAGCCACCCGCCCGAACTGGCGCAGGCCGTGCGCGACGGCCGGCGCCGCGAGTTTGCGGCTTCCACGGCATTCCGCGACGATACGCGCGCCGCGGCCATCCCCGATCCCAACGACCCGGCCACCTTCGAGGCATCGCGCCCCGAGCTGGAAGACGACGGCGACTGGACTCCGTACTACCACGAGCTGCTCGCGGTGCGCCGCCGTGAACTGCTGGACCGGCTGGCCGGCTGCCAGTCGGCCGGCGTCGATATCCTGGGGCCGGCCGCGCTGTGCGCACGCTGGCGGCTGATGGACGGCATGGAGCTGAGCCTGTGGCTGAACCTGGGCAGCGAAGCCGTGCCATGCATGCGGCCATGCCACGACATGAGCGCGGCGCTGCATGAAAGCCTGCCCGGCGCCGCGGCCGAGCTGTCCGCGGGCATGCTGCCGCCGCTGGCCTGCGTCGCCACCATGTGCGAGCCCGCAGCGGCGCGCGCCAGATAATGCCCGCCGGCTTGCCGGAATCCCTGCCAGGCAGCCATGGCGATGGCGATGGCGGCGACCATGACCTGCCCCGCGCCACCGCGCGGCTGCAGCTGCACCCGGGCTTTACCTTTGCCGATGCTGCTGCCGTGGTCGACTACTACGCCGCGCTCGGCGTCAGCCACCTGTACCTGTCGCCTGTGTGCAGCGCGCGCCCCGCCTCCACCCATGGCTACGATGTCACCGACTTCACCCGCGTGCGCGACGAGCTGGGCGGCGAGCCCGGCCTGAAAGCGCTGGCCGGGCGCGCCCGCGCCGCCGGCCTCGGCCTGGTGCTGGACATCGTGCCCAACCACATGGCGGCCGACCCCACCCACAACCACTGGTGGCGCGACGTGCTGACCCACGGACGCGCCAGCCGCTGCGCCGCCAGCTTCGACATCGACTGGACCCCGCGCGACCCCGCCCTGCATGGCAAGGTGCTGCTGCCGATACTGGGCCAGTCCTACTGGGACACGCTGGTGGCGGGCGAGCTGCAATGGGTGCCTGCAAGCGCAGACGATGCCGCCCACCTGCGCTACTTCGAGCACTCGCTGCCGCTGGCGCCGGGCAGCGTGGATGCCGCCGCCGCAACCCAGCCCGGCTGGTACGACCCCACGCAGGCCGAAGGCCGCACCCGGCTGCACGCACTGCTGGAGCGCCAGCACTACCGGCTAACCTGGTGGCGCACCGCCGCCGCGGCACTGAACTGGCGGCGCTTTTTCGAGATCAGCGATCTCGTCGGCGTGCGCGAGGAAGACCCGCAGGTATTCGACGCCGTCCACGCGCTGGTCTTCCGCCTGCTGCGCGAAGGCTGGATCGACGGCGTGCGTGTCGATCATGTCGACGGCCTGGCCGATCCTGCCGGCTACTGCCGCCGGCTGCGCGCCGAACTGGACCGGCACGCCGCCGCGCGCCCGCCGTTGCTGCGGCTGGCGCACCCGTGGCTGGTGGTCGAGAAGATCCTGGGCCCGCGCGAACGGCTGGCGCCGGACTGGCAGGTGGATGGCACCACGGGCTACGACTTCATGGACGAGGTTGCCGCCGTGCTGCACGACGGCAACGGCGAGGCGCCGCTGGGCGCGCTGTGGACTTCGGCCAGCGGCGATGCGCGCTCGTATGCCGCCCATGTCGCGGCGGCACGGCGCCAGGTGCTGGAGCGGCACCTGGTAACCGAGTACGAAGGCGCCGCCGCCTGCCTGCACGACTGCGCGAAGCAGGAGCCCGGCACGCGTGACCTGACACGCGCGGCGCTGCGGCGCGCGCTGGCCGCGCTGATGGCGGCGGTGCCCGTCTACCGCAGCTACTTTGACGCGCAACCCGGCGCACGCGACGCCTCTGCCGCACAGGCCGACCATGCCATGCTGGACCAGGCCATGCAGGCGGCACGCGCCGACCTCGCCCCGGACGAGGCCGTGGCACTGGCCTTTATCGGCGGCTGCCTGCGCACGCCAGCCCCGCCCGACAGCGAAACCGGCGTGCTGCGCCGCCGCCTGCAGCAACTGATGCCCGCCCTGGCAGCCAAGGCCGGCGAAGACACCGCGTTCTACCGCTACGGGCGGCTGCTGTCGCGCAACGAGGTAGGCAGCGACCCCGGCACGCTGGCGCTGCCGCCGGCGCAGTTCCACGCGCGCATGGCGGCGCGGCGCATGGCCTGTCCTCATGCCATGCTGGCCACTGCGACCCACGACCACAAGCGCGGCGAGGACACACGCATGCGCCTGGCCGTGCTGAGCGAGATGCCCGCTGCCTGGGCCGAGGCCGTGGCGGCATGGGAACGCGCCTGCACACCGCTGCTGTCGACGCTGCCGCAGGCCCCGGACCCCGGCGACCGCCTGATGCTGTACCAGACCCTGGTCGGCGCGTGGCCGATGGAGGACATCGGCAAGCCTGCAGGCAGCAACACCGTCGAGGCCTTCCTGGAGCGCGTGTCCGCGTGGCAGCTCAAGGCCATCCGCGAAGCCAAGCGCCACGGCAACTGGACCTGCCCCGACGCAGCCTACGAAGCCGCGTGCGAGGGCTTCCTGCGCGCCATCGCGGCGGACTGGCCATCGGGTGTGCTGGCGCATATCGGCCAGTTTGCGCAGCACATTGCCGTGGCAGGCGCCGTCAACAGCCTGGCACAGGTGCTGGTCCAGCTGACCGCACCAGGCGTCCCCGACCGCTACCAGGGATGCGAAGGCTGGGACCTGAGCCTGGTAGACCCCGACAACCGGCGCCCGCCCGATTTTGCGCAACTGCGCGCGCGCCTGGGCTGCAGCGCTGGCTGGGCCCACTGGCTGGCGCACTGGCGCGACGGGCGCATCAAGCAGCAGCTGATACGCCAGGTGCTGGCAGTACGCCACGCCCATCCCCGGCTCTTTGCCGACGGGCAATACAGCATGCTGGCGGCGCAAGGCGCGCTGGTGCCGCAGGTGCTGGCCTTTGCCCGCACCGCGGATGCGCACCAGGCCATCACCGTGGTGACGCGGCTGGTGGCCACGCAGGTCGACCCGACCATGCCGCGCATCCCGCCCGCGGGCTGGGGCGACACCGCCCTGAACGTGGGCGCGCCGCAGCCGAGCCGCTGGACCGATGCGCTGACCGGCCACGTGCTGGACGCACCCATGGGCCGGCTGCGCCTGCGCGAGGTGCTGGGCGGCTTGCCGGTGGCGCTGCTGCTGCGCCAGCCGTAAGCGGCCCAGGGGCAGCGCGAACGCTCGCGGCCTCAGGACTTCTGCACTGCCGTGTGCAACACGATCGGCGTCAGCGGGCCGTGGTGATGGCGTGGCGTGCCATGCGGCACCGCCTGGCCGTGCTGCGGCGGCTGCGCGCCGTCGTGCGGCCCACGCCTCGCCTGGCCGGGCGAAGCGCCGCGTTCCTGCGGCAGGTAGGGCCGGATCACGACGGCAACGTAATCGTCCTCCTTGGGCGTGACGACGATATACGCCAGGCCCGACATCACCAGGCCGACCTCACCGAGCTCGGTCGCGATGCGCGCCACGATAAAGCGCTGCAGCAGCAGCGGGTTGACGCTGTCGTCAATCGCAAGCGCGGCCGTGCAGATGGTCAGGAAGCAGCGCTCGACCTCGCGGCACACCACCACCACCTCATCGATGGCGTAGCCCGAGCGGCTGGCGCGCACCAGCACCGACACCCCCGAGCTGGGCGCGGCGCGGTGCCAGCCCGGCTTGACCTTGAAGCTGGGCAGGGCCAGGCCGGAGCCGGTGTCGTGGGCCACGGCATTGAAGCGCTGGGCGAAGTCCGTGGGCGTCATCGCAAGCAGCTGGCGCTCCACCGGCGCCGAAGACACCGAGACGGACGAGGCCAGGACGACGGTGGACAGGATGCTGGCTAGGTTCATGACTACCTCGCAACGGATGAGCCGCTCCCCCCGGCTGCGCTGTCGGGCCCGGCGGCACGCGGCGCACAGGGGGCCGCCGCGGCATGGGGCCGGCGTTGCGGGCTGTGCTCGCCGGCACTTGCCGCTCGCCAGTTTTTGCCAGCATTTCCTCCACTATAGACACGACGGCACGCAATCACACGACGGCGCAAGCATCGCGCCGGTCATGCCGCGCGGGCGCTGGCAGGCTGCACATGCAGTTTCTGCCGCGGCTGTAAAAACTACGCCGTGTGCGCCGAACCGGCAGCGTCGCAAGCCGCACAGGACCCAGCTCCGCACCGGCGGCGCCGGCGCCGGCGCCGGGAACGGAGCTTGCAGGTCAAAGGCAGATGCGGAGCAGGAATCGCCCTGCCCGCTGCCAAGTACAGGAGGATCGTCATGACACCACGCTTCCGCATCGCCCGCCTGGCGCTGCCTCTGGCGGTGCTGGCGATGGCCGCCTCCCAGGCCGTTGCGGCCGCCCCGACCGATGCGCCGGCGGCGCCGTCATCAACGGGCCGCACGGCCGCGCCGCGCGACACCGCAGCCGCCAGCGACCGCGCCATCACTGCCGAAGTCCAGGCCCGCCTGGCCAACGCGCGCACGCTGGACCCCGCCAGGATCCGCGTATCCACCACTGACGGCGTGGTCAAGCTGGAAGGCACCGTGCGCGACGATAAACAGCGTACGATGGCAATGGAACTGGCTCGTTCGGTGCGCGGTGTGAGCGCCGTATCCGACGAGCTGCGCGCCGGCACCGACTGACCGGCAGCGCCATGCCAACCTCCGTGGAGACGCCATGAGCACCCATCGCCAGCCCGACCATGACACCACGCGACGCCGCAGCGAGCGTCCCGACCCGCACAAGGGCGGCCCCGACACCGAACATGAACGGGGCAAGCCCGGGCGCGACCGCCGCCACGATGTCGAGCGCGAGCATGACATCCCGGACGAGAACACCGAGCCGCCTTCAGTCAGGCGCCGCGGCGACAGGCCCGATGACAGCGAAGCGCCAGTGGAGAACCACTGAATCCGCCGAGCCAACCGAACAGGAGGCACGATGAGCAAGACCGTACGTACCCACCGTATCGGCCCACGCCACGGTGACCGTGTGGGCGGCACCGCGCCCGCGCCGCGCGAAGGCGCGCAGGCTTCCGCCGGCCGCCGTTCGCGCGAGAACACCGCGTCCGGTGCCGCGCGCGCCGACGCGGGCCATATCCCGAGCACGCTCGACCCCGATCTCGAACAGGAAACCGACGATATCGACGAAGAAATCGAGCAACGCGAGAACGAGGCCCACACCGCGCAGGATGAGGAAAGCCCGGAGGAAGAGATCGCCGATGAAGTGATGCATGCCGCCGAAGACCTGCCGGCCGAAGTGCCGGTCGACAAAGCCGACCACACCGATGAGCGCGAGGAACGCCCACCCCGCGCACCGCGTTAGCTAGCGCCCGGCAAGGACGTATCCGTGCGGCGAGACGAACGGGGGCCCCGGTGCGCCCGGAATCCCCGTCTTGATCCGGCCGGGACGCTCATCAAAGCCACCGCTATGTCGTACTGAGGTCTCCACCGTCATACTGCGGCGCTGCGGGCACCTCAAAGCGAGCCAGCAGCGGCAGGTGGTCGGAGGCGACGCGCGCCAGCGGCGAACGGTGGCTGGCCACCGACACCAGGTGCGCGCGCGGCGACACCCAGATGCGATCGAGGGCAAACACCGGCCAGCGCGACGGGAAGGTGGCGGTGTGCGGCGCATGCTCGAAATACGCATGCAGCCAGCGCAATGGCCGGCCCCACAGGAACCATTCATTGACGTCACCGAGCAGGATGGTCGGCAACGGCGGTGCGGCGGCCACGTAGTTGAGCAACTGCTGCACCTGGCGCCGGCGCTCACCGGGGCGCAGGCCCAGGTGGGTGGCAATCACGCGCAGCGCGCTCTCCCAGCCCGAGGCCGTGCACGCCAGCGTGACATCGATGGCACCGCGCGGCTCGCAGCCCTTCACCGTCAGGTCGATCTGGTTCACCGCCTGCGGCGCAAAGCGCGCCAGCAGCGCATTGCCATAGTCGGCATTGCCGCGCACGCGCGTAAATCCAGAGACCACGTGCATGCCGGTATGGCCGGCCAGGTATTCCAGGGTATGGTCGTTGCTGCTGCCGGATTCCACTTCCTGCAGCGCGACGATATCGGCGTCCAGTTCCTCCAGCACCGCTGCGATGCGGTCAGGCCGATAGCGGCGGTCCGTGCCCACGGCGCGGTGGATGTTGTAGCTGACCACCGTCATGCTGGCGATGCCGGCCACGTCCGCCGCGCAGTGCAGCCCTGCCCGCGCGCTGGCGACCGCAGGCGTGTCGCCAGGGTCACGCGCCTGGGCAGGATTTACAAGAGGCGGTAAGTCCGGTTGCATTCGCATGGCCGGCAGCGCTGGCCGCTATGCTCAGGCGCCATCCAGGAACGGGTTCGGCTTGCCGATGCGGCGGCCGAGGTCTGGGCTTTCCCAACGTGCGCCCTCCGTGTATGGATCCGGGGCGCGCTGCATGGTCGTGCCAGGCACGCCAGGCTGCGCCGGCACGGTCGAAGGCTGGGCCTCTGGCGCGGGTGCCAGGTCGGTCCGGGTGGGGGCGTTGGCGCCCTGGGTGTACGGGTCGAACTTGTCGGTGCTGCGCGCGCCTTGCGAATACGGGTCATAGGTGCCGCGCGGCGTGCCCGGCGCCTGCGCCAGGGCGGGGATTGCGGCAGCGGCCAGGGCCACGGCCGCAAGGATTCGGCTGGGACGGATATGCTTCATGGTTACCTCCGGTTGCGCGCGATGTGCACGCCAGTAGCCATGGTCAAGCGAAAGGCGTGCCCGTACGCCCTTCGCTGCGCCAATCCCTCAGGCGATGCTCACCTTGCCTGCCCCGGCATTGCCCCGTGCCAGCACCGGCACCAGCGCTGCACCGGTATGGCTGGCCGCATTGCGCGACAAGGCCTCCGGATCGGCCGCGCCGACAATGGCGCCCCCGCCCGCACCGCCTTCGGGGCCAAGGTCGATGATCCAGTCGGCCTCGGCAATCACGTCGAGGTCATGCTCGATCACCACCACGCTGTGCCCCCCGTCTGTCAGCCGGTGCAATACGCGGATCAGGCGCGCCACGTCGGCCATATGCAGGCCCACGGTGGGCTCGTCCAGCACGTACAGCGTATGCGGCGCCTTCTGGCCGCGGCGCGTGATGTCGTCGCGCACCTTGCTCAGTTCAGTCACCAGCTTGATGCGCTGCGCCTCGCCGCCGGACAGCGTTGGCGACGGCTGGCCCAGCGTCAGGTAGCCCAGGCCCACGTCCTTCATCAGCTGCAGCGGATGGGCGATGTTCGACATGGCCGAGAAGAACTCCACCGCCTCGTCGATCTCCATCGTCAGCACGTCGCCGATATTCTTGCCGCGCCAGGTGACCGCCAGGGTCTCGGGGTTGAAGCGCTGGCCGTGGCAGACATCGCACGGCACCTTCACATCCGGCAGGAAGCTCATGCCGATGGTGCGCACGCCCTGCCCTTCGCATGCCGGGCAACGCCCGTCGCCGGTGTTGAACGAGAAACGCGACGCCGTGTAGCCGCGTGCGCGCGCTTCCAGCGTATCGGCAAAGAGCCGGCGAATGGTGTCCCACACGCCGATATAGGTGGCCGGGCATGAGCGCGGCGTCTTGCCGATCGGGGTCTGGTCCACCTCCAGCACGCGGTCGATCGATTCCCAGCCGGTGACGGCGTCGCAGCCATGCCAGTTGTGCTCGACATTGAGCGGCTTCCTGGCGCTCGACTTGGCTGCCTTGGCCTCATCCTTCGCAGCGTTGCGCGCGCGCCGGGTCGCCGGCGACGACAGCACCGAGCGGCCCACCGCATCGAGCAGGTTGGTCATCAGCACATCGCGCGCCAGCGTGGATTTGCCCGAACCGGACACGCCGGTAATGGCCACCAGCCGCGACAGCGGAATGCGCGCCGTCACCTTGCGCAGGTTATGCAGCGACGCGCCGTGCACGGTCAGCCATTCCGGCGGATCGGCGGGCTTGCCGGCGGCGCCGGGCTTCACCTTGCGCCTGGCCTGCAGCGGATGGATGATCGGGTGCGCCAGGAACTGCCCGGTGGTGGAGTCCGGCGCCGCCGACAGGTCGGCCACGCCGCCCTGTGCCACCAGCGTGCCGCCGCGCTTGCCCGCACCGGGGCCGATATCGATGATGTGGTCGGCACGGCGGATGGTGTCTTCATCATGCTCGACCACCACCAGCGTATTGCCCTTGTCGCCGAGCTTGCGCAGCGCGTCCAGCAGGATCTGGTTGTCGCGCGGATGCAGGCCGATGGTGGGCTCGTCCAGCACGTAGCAGACGCCCTGCAGGTTGCTGCCCAGCTGCGCGGCCAGGCGGATGCGCTGGGCCTCGCCGCCAGACAGGCTGGGCGCGGCACGGTCCAGGCTCAGGTAGCCCAGCCCCACTTCCTCCAGGAACTGCAGGCGGCTGCCGATCTCGCTGATGACATCGCGGGCGATCTCGGCATCGCGCCCCGTGAGGCGCAGGCCCTCGACCCAGCGGCGGGTATCGGACACGGTCCACTGCGCTACGTCGACGATTGCATTCTCGTCGAAGGTCACCGCGCGCGCGACCAGGTTCAGGCGCGTGCCGTGGCAATCCGGGCACGGCGTGTCGACCACGCCTTCGGGCTCCTGCTCTTCCGACGGCAGGCTCTGCTCGCGGCCGCGGTTGTCTTCCACCAGCACGGTATCGTCGAACGCCGCGCGCTGCTCGCGCGTCAGTGCCAGCCCGGTGCCCACGCAGGTGGTGCACCAGCCGTGCTTGCTGTTGTACGAGAACATGCGCGGGTCCAGCTCAGGGTAGCTGGTGCCGCACACCGGGCAGGCGCGCTTGGTCGAGAACACCTTGACCTCGCCCACGTGCGCGGTGCCGCCGTTGTGCATGGCGTGGTGCAGGCCGTCCAGCGGCGCCAGCAGGTGCATCACGCCCTTGCCGGCCTCAAGCGTCTGCGCCAGCAGCGCGCGCAGCTCGGCCTCGTTCTCAGGCGAGACCACCAGGTCGCCCACCGGCAGCTCGATGGTGTGCTCGCGGAAGCGGTCCAGCCGCGGCCACGGGTCGACCGGCAGGAATTCGCCATCGACACGCAGGTGAGTATTGCCGCGCGCCTTGGCCCACTTGGCCAGGTCGGTATAGACCCCCTTGCGGTTGACCACCAGCGGCGCCAGCAGCCCCACGTGCTGGCCGCGATGGTCGCGCAGCAGCTGGGCGGCAATCGACTCCGGGCTCTGCGAGGTCACCGGCGCGCCGTCATGCACGCAATGCTGGATGCCCAGCTTGACGTACAGCAGGCGCAGGAAGTGCCAGACCTCGGAGGTGGTCGCCACCGTGCTCTTGCGGCCGCCGCGCGACAGGCGCTGCTCGATCGCCACCGTCGGCGGGATGCCGTAGACCGCATCCACCTCGGGCCGGCCCGCCGGCTGCACGATGGAACGCGCATAGGCATTGAGCGACTCCAGGTAGCGGCGCTGGCCTTCGTGGAACAGGATGTCGAAGGCCAGCGTCGACTTGCCCGATCCGGACACACCGGTGACCACGTTGAACTTGCCGTGCGGAATATCGACGTTGAGCGCCTTCAGGTTGTGCTCATGCGCATTGACGATGCGCACCACGTCCTCGCCCTCGACCTCGCGGCGCGCGCGCCGTGCCTGCAGCGCGGCCTGCAGCGGCACGCCTTCGATCTCGGCGCGCTCGGCGGCCAGCGTGCCGGCTTCGCCGAGCGCCGCGTCATAGTGGATCAGCGCCTGGCCGGTATGCGATTCGGCGCAGCGCTTCACGTCTTCCGGGGTGCCGGTGCAGACCACGCGCCCGCCGGCGTCGCCGCCCTCGGGGCCAAGGTCGATCAGCCAGTCCGCGGCGCGGATCACGTCCAGGTTGTGCTCGATCACGATCAGCGAATGGCCGCCGTCCAGCAGCTTGCCGAAGGCACGCATCAGCTTGGCGATATCGTCGAAGTGCAGGCCCGTGGTCGGCTCGTCGAACATGAACAGCCGGCGCGGGATGGCGCTGGGCCGGGTCCGCGACGGCGTGGCCTGCACCGCTTCGGCGAGGAAGCCGGCCAGCTTCAGGCGCTGCGCCTCGCCGCCCGACAGCGTCGGCACCGGCTGGCCCAGCTTCATGTATTCCAGGCCGACATCGACGATGGGCTGCAGCACGCGCAGCACCGCGGGGTCGGCGGCAAAGCAGGCGGCCGCTTCGCTGACGGTCAGCTCCAGCACGTCGGCAATGCTCAGCAAGCGCGGCGGCTGGCCGGGGGCGGCACGCTCGATCTTCACTTCCAGCACTTCGGGGCGATAGCGGGTGCCGTCGCAATCCGGGCAGCGCAGGTAGACATCGCTCAGGAACTGCATCTCGACATGCTCGAAGCCCGAGCCGCCGCAGGTCGGGCAACGCCCGTCGCCCGAGTTGAAGCTGAAGGTGCCCGCGGTGTAGCTGCGCTGCAGCGCCATCGGCGCCTTGGCGAAGATCTTGCGGATCTCGTCGAACGCGCCCACGTAGCTGGCCGGGTTGGAACGCGCGGTCTTGCCGATCGGCGACTGGTCGACAAAGACCACATCGTCGACCAGGTCCGCGCCGGTCAGCTGGCGGAACGCGCCCGGCGACTCGGTGGCCTTGCCGAAGTGGCGCGCCATGGCCGGATGCAGCACGTCCTGCAGCAGCGTGGACTTGCCCGAACCCGACACGCCGGTCACGCACACCAGCCGCTGCAGCGGGATCTCGACCGTGACGTCCTGCAGATTGTGCTCGGTGGCGCCTTCCAGCACGATGCGCGGCAGCTTGGCATCCACCGGTCGGCGCTGCCAGTGCGAGGCATCGGCCACGCGGCGGCGCCCGCCCAGGTACTCGCCGGTCAGCGTGCCGGCATTGCGGATGTCCGCCGGCGTGCCGTCGAAGATGATATTGCCGCCGCGCTCGCCGGGGCCCGGGCCCATGTCGATCAGTCGGTCGGCAGCCAGCATCACGGACGGATCGTGCTCAACCACCACCAGCGTGTTGCCCGCATCGCGCAGCCGGTGCATGGCCTCGACAATGCGGTTCAGGTCGCGCGGGTGCAGGCCAATGCTGGGCTCGTCCAGCACGAACAAGGTGTTGACCAGCGAGGTGCCCAGCGCCGTGGTCAGGTTGATACGCTGCACCTCGCCGCCGGACAACGTGCGGCTCTGGCGGTCCAGCGTCAGGTAGCCCAAACCCACGTCGCACAGGTATTTCAGGCGCGTGCGCACCTCGGCCAGCAGCAGCTTGAGGGCATCGTCCAGCATCGCGCTGGGCAGGGTCAGCTCGTCGAAGAAACGGCGGATGCGCTCGATCGGCAGCAGCATCAGGTCATGCACGGTCAGGCCGGGCAAAGCCTCCAGCCGGGTGCGGTCCCAGTCCACCCCGCGCGGCAGGAAGCGGCGTGGCGGCGCCAGCACGGCGTCGGCATTGTCCTTCGAGCCCAGGCGCCACAGCAGCGACTCGGTCTTCAGGCGTGCGCCGCCGCAGGCTTCGCACGGCGTGTAGCTGCGGTACTTCGACAGCAGCACGCGGATGTGCATCTTGTACGCCTTCGACTCCAGGTAGTTGAAGAACCGCATCACGCCGTACCAGTGCTTGTTCCACTGGCCGGTCCAGTCCGGCGAGCCATGGATGACCCAGTGGCGCTCGGCCTCGGTCATCTCCGCCCAGGGGGTGTCGCGCGGAATGCCGGCCTTGCCCGCGTAGCGCATCAGGTCGTCCTGGCACTCCTTCCAGGCCGGGGTCTGCATCGGCTTGATCGCGCCCCCGCGCAGCGTCTTGCGCGCGTCGGGGATCACCAGGCCAAGATCGACACCGATCACGCGGCCGAAGCCGCGGCAGGTCTCGCACGCGCCGTAGGCGGAGTTGAACGAGAACAGCGCCGGCTGCGGGTCCGCATAGCGCAGGTCGCTGTCGGGGCTGTGCAGGCCGGTGGAAAAGCGCCATACGGGGCCCTCGTCGCCGTCAGCCAGCACATAGATATTGACGCGGCCGCCGCCGCGCTTGAGCGAAGCTTCGATCGCCTCCACCACGCGCACCTTCTCCGCATTGCCGATGCGGAAGCGGTCCGCCACCACATCGAGCAGCTTGCGTGCGCCGGTGGGCGACTGCACCACGCGCTGCGCCTGCACGCGCGTATAGCCGCTGACCGACAGCCACTGCTGGACCTCTTCGTCGGTGGCGGACTCGGGCAGTTCGACCGGGAAGGTCACCACGAGGCGCGCGTCGTGATGCGGCTGGCCCTCGGCGGTGCGCGCCAGCAGCTCGGCGTAGATGGTTTCGGGCGAGTCATGGCGCACCGGCAGCGCGGTCTGCTTGTCGAACAGCTCCGCCGCGCGCGCATAGAGCAGCTTCAGGTGGTCATTCAGCTCCGTCATCGTGCCCACCGTCGAACGCGAGCTGCGCACCGGGTTGGTCTGGTCGATGGCGATGGCGGGCGGCACCCCGTCCACGCGCTCCACCTGGGGCCGGTCCATCCGGTCCAGGAACTGGCGGGCGTAGGCGCTGAAGGTCTCGACGTAGCGGCGCTGGCCTTCGGCATAGAGCGTGTCGAACACCAGGCTGGACTTGCCCGAGCCGGACGGCCCGGTCACCACGGTCATCTCGCCGGGGCGCAGGTCGAGATCGACATTCTTGAGGTTGTGCTGGCGGGCGCCGCGAATGCGGATTAGCTGCTTGCTCGACACGATTTCTCTTTTCGAATCAGGACGTTAAGGAGGAGACCGGGGACGGTCCGACCACTGTACATCCATACAGTCTATCAGGTTGGAAAAGAATTGGTATCGATCACGTCGCACGGAATCAGACAAGTGACGGTGCGGTGCGAGAGGCGAGCGGCTTTCATGACCGTTCGCGCCAGGCCAAAGCCTGACTTTCGCCGCATTGCTATTTATCGATTACCGATATACGATATGATTCAGTCATTCAGATGTTCCGACACCGCTGAACTGTTCGCGGGCCGCTGTGTACCGCGCTTCGGCAATATCCGCGCCGTGGCCGAACGCAAGCTGCGGCTGCTGCAGAGAGCGTCGACGCTGGAGTTCCTGCGCTCCCCGCCGGGCAATCGCCTGCAGTTGCTGACCGGCGACCGCAAAGGCCGCTACAGCATCCGCATCAACGAGCAATGGCGAATCTGCTTCATCTGGACCCACGACGGCCCCGCGGCCGTTGAGATCATCGACTACCACTGAGGAAGACAGACATGGTTCGCTTCAAGGACGGCATGCGTCCCATCCACCCGGGCGAAATCCTGCGCGAGGATTTCCTGGTACCGCTCAACATGAGCGCCAACGCCCTGGCCCTCGCGCTGCGCGTGACCGCGGCGCGCATCAACGACATCGTCCGCGAGCAACGTGGCATCACGCCGGACACCGCCCTGCGCCTGGCGCGCTATTTTGGCGGCGATGCGCAGTCGTGGCTGAACCTGCAGCTGGACTATGACCTGAAGGTCGCGCAGCGCGACCACGGCGAGCGCATCATGGCGGAAGTGGCGCCGCGCGATGCCGCGGCGGCCGGTCAACCGGCCGCTGAAAAGTAGAAAACGGTATTGCCGGGGCGGCGCTGCCCACGCCGCCCCGGGGCCATCTCCCTATCGCATCAGCGTTTCCGCCAGCGCCCGGAAAGCACGGAACGTGATCGGATTGTTGGCCGCGTTGCCGGCCACGGGGTGCGACGCGTATCGCACGATGGTCAGCTCGGCCTTGGGGTCGATATAGATGCGCTGGCCATGGATGCCGGCGGCCTGGAACATGCCGTGGCTGTCGTGCGAGACCCACCACATGTCGCGATAGCTCCAGCCCGGCAGCACCGGCGCGCTGGCCGACCTGGCAAACTGGTCCCGGTCGCCGCCGCTGCGGATATCCGCCACGACCGAGGCCGGAATGATCTGCTTGCCATTGAAGCGCCCGTTGCCGCGGATGGTCTCGCCAAAGCGCGCAAGGTCGCGCAGCGTGGTGTTCAGCCCGCCGCCGCCCGACTCCGTGCCGATGCTGTCCACGGTGAAGTACGCATCCTGCTCCGCGCCCATCGGTTGCCAGATCCGCTCCGAGAGCAGCTTGGCCAGCGACTGGCCCGAGGCCCTGCGCACGATCCACGCCAGCACCTCGGCATTGACCGTCTTGTAGGCAAACACCGCATTGTGGTCGCCTTCCTTCTGCAGGGTCTTCAGGAAGTCGTAGAACGTCCCCGGGCCGCTGTAGCCCGCCGGGCGGGCCAGCATGCCGCCCGCACGCGCGTAGTCCCACACCTCTGCCTTGGGATTGGCATAGTCCTCGGAGTAGCGCACGCCGATGGTCATGTCCATGACCTGCCGCACCGTGGCGTCACCGTAGGCCGTGCCAGCCAGTTCGGGCAGGTAGCGCGTCACCGATGCCGCCGGGTCGAGCTTGCCGTCGGCCGCGAGCATCGCGGCCAGCGTGCCGACAAATGACTTCGTGACCGACATGGCGATATGGGGCGTGTGCCCGTCGAGCGCGCCGAAATAGCGCTCATAGATGACCTTGCCCTTGTGCATCACCAGGATGCCGTCGGTGTAGGTCAGCGCCAGCATCTCGTCGAAGGTGCGGCGGGTGCCGTCCGCATCGGTGAACTGCACCGAGCCGACATCCCGTTCCGCACGCGGCAGCGCGCTGGCCGGGCCGGCGCCGCGCCAGACGGACGCGGTCGGCACCAGTTCTCGGATATGCGAGAACAGCCAGCGATTGCGCGGAAACCTGTCGGCGCCCGGCGTATGCGTGATCAGCTTGTCCGGCGGCGGCGGGAAGCCCTGCATCCAGCCCAGGCGGTTCGGGTCGCTGTCCAGCGCTGCGACCAGGGTCGGCGCCGCGGCTGCCGGGGCGGCCACACTCCCGGCAGCGCTGCCGGCGCTCTGGCTCCAGGCCGGCAGGCTGGCCGCGCACAGCGCCATGCATGCCAGGCGGCGCCAGGGGCGCGAGGATTCCGGATACGTCTTCAACGACATGCTGTCTCCTTGCTTTGTTTTGTTTGAGGGATTGCCGCGCGCGGGGCTAGCCAGCCTGCGCATCCGCGCCCTGCTGGTGCTCGATCAAGGCCGCGGTCAGCTTGTCGATGCAGCGGTCCAGCGTCTGCACTTCCGCTTCCGTCAGCACCGAGAGGAACATCTTCTCCAGCATGTCGCCGCGCTGGTACGTCCGTGCGACCAGTGCTTCGCCCGCCGCGGTCAGGTAAAGGTTCAGCTGCCTGGCGTCGGCCTCGCCGACTTCACGGCGCAGCAGGCCCCGCTTTGCCAGCGCGGTGACCAGCTTGGAAGTCACCGTTTTCTCCAGCAACACCAGTTCGATCAGGCGCGTCAGCGTCAAGCCCGGCTCCAGCCCGGCAAAACGCAGCACACGCAACTCCCGCAGGCCGATGCCGAACTCGCGCTCGTAAAAGCCGGAGGCGGAACTCTTGGTCATTTCGCAAAGGCGGTTCAGGCGAAACGACATGAATTCCAGGATGGAATCGGTGGTGCTGGCAGTGTTGGACATGGGAACGGGTGATCAGGCGGCCGATAGATTCTATGGGCAATAGTTTCCATGAGCAACTAACCAAGGGTAAGTACGGTTCTTCGCGCGATCGCCGGGCAAAAGAAAAGGCCCGCCCCAGGATTCCTGGCAGCGGGCCGGTCCAGGCAGCGCGGCGGCTGCCTGCAGCGCTCAAGCGCGATCAGTCGAGCAAGTGCCCCATGCGCGTGCGCTTCGTAGCCAGGTACTTCTCGTTCTCGGCGTTGGACGGCACGATGTGGCGCAACTGCTCGGTAACCGTGATGCCGGCCTTCTCGAGCGCTGCGGCCTTGAGCGGATTGTTGCTCATCAGGCGCACGGACTTGACGCCCCACTGGTGCAGCAGGTCGGCGGCGAAGGCGTAGTTGCGTGCGTCGATCGCCTGGCCCAGGGCCAGGTTGGCGTCGACCGTGTCGAGCCCGCCGTCTTGCAGGCGGTAGGCGCGGATCTTCTCGGCCAGGCCAATGCCGCGGCCTTCATGCCCGCGCAGGTACAGCAGGATGCCGCGGCCTTCGGCGGCAATCTTTTCCATGGCGAGCTCGAGCTGCGGACCGCAGTCGCACCGGCAGGAACCGAAGACGTCGCCGGTCAGGCATTCGGAATGCATGCGGATCAGGACGCCATCGCCCGTCACATCGCCCACGCTGAGGGCCAGGTGTTCGATGCCTGAATCGGCGCCCTTGAAGGCGTGCGCCGTAAAGTCGCCGAATCGCGTCGGCAGGCGCGCCGAGTCGATCAGCTCAATTTCTGTGTCATTCATACCGGAATTCTTGGTCAAAAGGCGGGGGCGCGGCCCGGCACCGCCGACATTATGAGCGGAATTGCACCTTCGCGCTCGGATTCCCCGCCGAGGCGGGGCGGGACAGCCGTCGGCGAAGTCCTACAGCAGTACGCGCAATCCCCTTATGCAGCCGCTTCAAGCGGGTCGGTAGACTCGGTTTACAGGACATCGCCGGAGCCGTTCCAGGCGACAAAAAGCGCAGTGCGCATCACCTGACGGCGGCCCTCGGCCCCAGCAGGAGCAGGCCATGACCGGTAATCCCTTGAACGCTGAGCAAGCCAGTACCAAGATCGCAGCACTGTTTGATACCAGGTCGGCAGCCAACGACGCCGCCGAACGGGTCTGCCATGAGGCCCATCTCCGGCGCGGGCAGGTGCGGCTGGTGCATCCATACGAAGCGCACTTCGGCCGCAAGCTGGAGCCCGAGAACGACGCCATCGCGCGCACCGCGGTGCGCTCGCACCTGATGATGGGTACGCTGGGCGCGGTGGTCGGGCTGGCCATTGTCGGCATCCTGCACCGGCAGGGAGTCGAGGCCGTCATGGACAGCCCGGGATTCGCAATCGGGGCGGCCCTCTTCCTGGGCATGGTGTTCGGCATGCTGTTGGCGGGGCTGGTGACCGCACGACCGGACCATCAACTGGTAATAACGCCGGTGCGTGAGGCCGTGCAACATGGCCGCTGGGCGCTACTGGTACACCCGACCACGCCGCAGCAATGCAACGAGGCTATGCGCGCGCTGCGCAATACCACCGCCGAGGTGCTCAGGACAGCCTGACAAGCTGCTCAGGGCTCGACCGAAGGCTCGCGCTTGAGCGTGCGCAGCACAAAGGTCGAGCGGCTGTGGCGCAGGCCAGGCAGCTTGTATAGCTTGTGCCGCAGGAACTCCTCATAACCCAGGGTCCCCGCCACGGCGACCTTGATCAGGTAGTCATATTCGCCCGTCAGCAAGTGGGCCTCCATCACCTCAGGCAATTCCGCCAGGGCCTTGCCGAAGCGGTACAGCATGTCGTCGTCGTGCCGCTCCAGCGTGACCTCGATCAGCACGGTATCCGGCAATCCCAGCGCCTTCTGATTCAGCAGCGCGGCGTAGCCTTCGATCACCCCGCTTTCTTCCAGCGCGCGCACACGGTTCCAGCAGGGCGTGGCCGACAGGCCGACTTGCTCGGCCAGCCGCGCATTGGACAGGCGGCCATCGCGCCGCAGTTCACGCAGGATGCGCCGGTCGGTGTCGTCGAGTTTGGGCGGCTGTGCCATCGCAATACCCACAAGAAAAGAAACATCCTTAGATTCTGCCATGAATGGATGTTTATTCTCCAATAGAAGCCATATCGAAGAAAATTCAGAAGCCAATTTTGCGTAACGGCTGGTAAATTTACCTTATCGAACGACCTGCCGAAAACAACACATGCCAGCCACCACCCTCCCCACCTTGCACCTCTCGCTGCGACTCGAAACCGCCGACCTGTTCGGCGCCATGGAATGGGTGCTGGCCAATGCGCGCCGTACCGGCCTGGCGCCCGCGCAACTCAGCTTCGACGCGGCCCGGCAGGCCGTGCTGCATGCCACCCTGACGGCGCAGGATGCCGGCCAGCTGTGGCTGTTCCTGCGCCGCCTCGACAATGGCTTCGACGTGGAACTGCTGTTTGCCGACGTGGATGACCCCGACAGCGACGCCGTGGCCGAGCCGGCACCGCGCGCCGCCATGCGCCGCACCAACAGTGAGCCGGCCCTGGCCCTGCCCGCGTGAACCGCGCCTAAGCAGCCTGCGGCAGCAGTTCGATCCCATCGAGCTGCGCCGCGCACGTATCGCGCACGATCGAGACAAAGTCCGCCACATAGGGCCTGCGCGCCATCGCCGCCGGCACCGTGGCATAGAGCTCGCTCCACAAGCCTCTGGCACCGATGCGCTTGGCCAGCACGTAGTCGTGGTCGACGTAGTTCTTCACCCCCCAGTTGGGCAGCGCCGCCACGCCGCGGCGGCTGGCTACCAGCTGCAGCACCGCCACCGTCAGTTCCGCCGTGCGCCGTTCCAGGTGGATGCCCGCGGGCTCCAGCACCTCGCGGATCAGGTCGATGCGCTGCTCGGGCACCGGATAGGTAATCAGCGTTTCGCCGGCCAGGTCTCCGGCTTCGATGCGGCGCTTGTTGCGCAGCCGGTGTTCATTGGCGATGACCGCCAGGATCTCGAAGCGGAACAGCGGCGCCACCTCCAGCCCGCGTCGGGCCGCCGGCTGCGAGCCTATCACCATGTCGGCGCGGCCGTCGCTGAGCAGCGCGATCGGGTCGGCGTGGAAGCCCGCCACCAGATCCACCTCCACTTCCGGCCAGCGGCGGCGGAACTCGTCCATCACGGGCATCAGCCAGTCGAAGCAGGTATGGCATTCCAGCACCACGCGCAGCTCGCCACGGGTGTCGCCCTTGAGCCGTTCGATATCGCGGTCGGCGGCGCTGACCGCGGCCAGCACCTCGCGCGCCAGCGCCAGCAGGCGTTCGCCCGCCGGCGTGAAGCGCAGCCCCTGGCGCGTGCGGTCGAACAGCGGCAGGCCGTAGTGCGATTCGATCGCCTTGATCTGGTGCGACAGCGCTGACTGGCTGACATGCACGCGCTCGGCCGCGGTGGCCAGCTTGCCGGACTCGGCAATCGCCACCAGCGAGCGCAAATGGCGGACTTCGATCATGCGGCGCCCCCAACCTGTTGCCCGTCTGTCTTGATATGAAACTCATTCATATGTTGTTTAAAACTTGTCGCTTGATTCATTTTACGGGCAAACCGACACTGTGCGCCAGACATCTTCCGGAGCAACCTCCATGGCACGCACCCATATCCTCGGCTTTCCCCGCATCGGCGAACGCCGCGAACTGAAATTTGCGCAAGAAGCGTTCTGGCGCGGCGATCGCACCGAAGCCGAGCTGCGCGACGTGGCCGCGCAACTGCGCCGCCGCCACTGGCAGCTGCAGGCCGACCACGGCCTGGACACGGTGGCCACCGGCGACTTTGCGTATTACGACCAGATGCTGAGCCTGACCGCGCTGCTGGGCGCGCTGCCGCGCCGCTTCGGCTTCGATCCGGCCCGGCTCACGCTGACGCAGTACTTCGAGCTGGCACGCGGCAACCGCGAGCAGCCGGCCATGGAAATGACCAAGTGGTTCGACACCAACTACCACTACCTGGTCCCTGAGCTGGACGCCGAGACCACTTTCGGCGGCGGCCCGGCCTGGTTCTTCGAGGAAGCCGATGAGGCGCTGGCGCTTGGCCTGCGCGCCCGCCCGGTGCTGATCGGGCCGGTCACCTACCTGTGGCTGTCCAAGAGCCATGTGGCGGGCTTCGACCGCCTGACCCTGCTGCCGCAACTGCTGCAGGGCTATCGCCGCATCCTCGGCCAGCTCAAGGCGCGCGGCATCGAATGGGTGCAGATCGACGAGCCGGCCTTGTGCCTGGACCTGGAGCCGGCCTGGCTCGACGCATTCGACACCGCCTACGCTGCCTTGCGCGAAGCCGGCCCCAAGTTGCTGCTGGCCACCTATTTCGACACCGCCGCCGACCATGCGCAGCGCGCCGCCGCCCTGCCGGTCGACGGCTTCCATATCGACCTGGTGCGGGCGCCGGAACAACTGGCCGCATGGCAGGCCGCGCTGCCCGCGCACGCCGTGCTGTCGCTGGGCGTGATCGACGGCCGCAATATCTGGCGCACCGACCTGCGCCGAGTCCTGGACACGCTGCGCCCGGTGCAGGCCGCGCTGGGCGAGCGCCTGTGGCTGGCACCGTCGTGCTCGCTGCTGCATGTGCCGGTGTCGCTCGCGCATGAAGTGCGTCTCGATGTCGAGCTGAAGTCGTGGCTCGCCTTTGCCACCGAAAAGCTCGACGAGCTGTCCGTGCTGGGCCGCGCGTTGAATCAAGGCGACGCCGTGGTCGCCGAAGCGCTGGCAGCATCCGACGCCGCGCAGGCCTCGCGCCGCGCCTCGCGCCGGGTGGTCAACCCGCGGGTGCAGCAGCGGCTGGCAGCCGTGAGCGCCGGCATGGCCGACCGCGCCAGCCCCTTTGCCGAGCGCATCGAGCGCCAGCGCCAGGCGCTGCAGCTGCCGCTGTTGCCGACCACCACGATCGGCTCGTTCCCTCAGACCGCGGCCATCCGCCAGACCCGCGCCGCGTTCAAGCGTGGCGAGATCGGCGCGCTCGAATACCTGGAACGCATCCGTGCCGAGATCGCGGTGGCCGTGCGCAAGCAGGAAGCACTGGGCCTGGACGTGCTGGTGCACGGCGAAGCCGAGCGCAACGACATGGTCGAGTACTTCGGCGAGCAGCTGTGCGGCTACGGCTTTACCGAGAACGGCTGGGTGCAGAGCTATGGCTCGCGCTGCGTCAAGCCGCCGGTGATCTACGGCGACGTGTACCGGCCCGAGCCGATGACGGTCGATACCGCCCGCTACGCGCAATCGCTGACCGAGCGGCCGATGAAGGGCATGCTCACCGGCCCCATCACCATGCTGCAGTGGTCCTTCGTGCGCGACGACCAGCCGCGTGCCACCACCGCGCGCCAGCTGGCCCTGGCCATCCGCGACGAAGTGTGCGACCTGGAGCAGGCCGGCATCCGCGTGATCCAGATCGACGAGCCCGCGCTGCGCGAAGGCCTGCCGCTGCGCCGTGCCGACTGGGATGCCTACCTGGACTGGGCCGTCACTGCCTTCCGCCTGTCGGCCAGCGGCGTGCAGGACCAGACCCAGATCCACACGCATATGTGCTATGCCGAGTTCAACGATATCCTGCCCGCCATCGCGGCCATGGACGCGGACGTGATCACCATCGAGACCTCGCGCTCGGCGATGGAACTGCTGGAAGGCTTCGGCGACTTCGACTACCCGAACGAGATCGGGCCGGGTGTCTACGACATCCACTCGCCGCGCGTGCCGTCGGTGCAGGCCATGGAGCGGCTGCTCGACCGCGCCTGCGAGGTGGTGCCGCCGCAGCGGCTGTGGGTCAACCCGGACTGCGGCCTGAAGACGCGCGGCTGGGAAGAGACCGAAGCAGCGCTGGCCAATATGGTCAGCGCGGCCCGCGCGCTGCGCGCGCGGCTGTCGGCGCGGGGCGCAACGACCTGGAAGCGCCTCAGCAAGCCTGCAGCCGCCACCGCCGCGGCAGTGCCCCACGCCGGCAACGCCTGCACGGCCTGCGCCACGCACGCGAACTGAGACGGCGTAGCGCCAGTTGCGCTGGCAGGAAAAGACAAAGGCCGCATGCCCCTCACAGGCATGCGGCCTTTGTCCTCGATGGCGGCCTCGTCAGTCCACCTGCATCACCGCCGGCGGCATCCAGTTGCCGTCCAGCAGCACCTGCTCCGGCCAGTACGCGCGCAGCATCATGTTCAGGCCATCGGGCGGCGCCGGCAGCCAGTTCGCCGCCTTGGCGCCGGCCGGGCGCTCGTGCTGGATATAGATATCGAGCGAGCCGTCGCGGTTGTAGCGCAGGCGGTCGCGGCTGCCCACGGCGTAGCGCTGGATCGGGTTGGAAATGAACGCCTGCCGGTCGTTGTACAGCGTCAGCGACCAGAACGCGCGCGCCGGCGGCAACTGGTCCTTGTCGAAATGCAGCACATAGCGCGCCCCGCCCTGCAGCGGCTTGCCGTTGGCATCCGTGCGGGTGGAGGCGTAGATCGCGTCTTCGGGCAGGTTGGCACCCAGGCCCACCCACGCGGTCACCGCGCGGCGGCCGTAGCTGGTGCCATAGGTGCCCAGGTCGCGATGCATGACCCAGCCGTTGCCGGCATCGGCATTGCCCTTGCGCGCACCCTGAACGATCGCGGCCAGCGCAGCGGTAGCACCCTCCTGCACCGCGCGCGCGGTGGAGGGCTCCATCACCGTGGTCTTAAACGGCACCCCCGGGGTGATGCCCATGCGGCGGAGCTTGTCCACCATGGCGGCATCGGCGGGCGCCGGCGGATTGGCCGGCAGCAAGGCGGCAAAGCGCGTGAAGAAAGCCTGTGCATCCATTGCCGCCACCAGCTCCACGGGCGAGCTTTCAGGGTCGATGGCCGTGGGCCGCGGCGCGGCCCTCTCCGGCACGCGCCGCCCGCCACCCCAGGCCGACAGCGGCGTCAGCCGGTACTGGTCCTGGAGCCGGTGCACCGCCGGGAAGTCCTGCTTGCCATTGGCCTGCGTACGGCCGATCAACCAGACCATCGACGTGGGCGAACGGATCTCCTGCATGCCCTTGGGCAGCGTGCCGCGCCAGTCAGGCCCGGTGATGGCGAAGTTGCCGCGGCGGGTGCCGGTGGTGCGCTTGCCCGGCGACGCGAACACATTGGTCCACGCATCCATCAGCGGCATCAGGTAGTAGCGCCCGTACGTATCGGGCACCGACAGGATGACCGGCTCCCTGGACAGGTCGAGCCAGGCCGACGAATACAGCGTGTCGGCGTTGGGGCTGACCACGTCGGTGAAGCTGGCGTCCGGGAAGGTGCGCTTGTGGTGGAAGGTATTGGCCGGCGTGCGCAGCGTCATCAGCTCGCGCGTCACGTCCGTCAGCACCATCGGATAGGCGAAGGTGAAGACCTCGGCGGACAAGGCCTTCATCGCCTGGTCGGACGGCGGTTGCTCGGCGACTGCCGGGCTGGTTCCGTGATCCGGCGCGGACGCACAGCCGGACAGCATGACGGCAAGCGTGACCGCGCTCGCCAGTTGACACAAGGATGGCTTCATGACCCCGTTTTCCCAATGTTTTTGCGGCTTTTCGGGTGTTGCGGCTATGACTGCCGGCATGTCGTCCCGAAGGCGCATCTATTCCGTGCGCATCTTGTCCCGCGCGCCGGTGACCTGTCAATTCCTCTGAAGCCGGGAAGCGAGGGCAAGCGCACCGAACGCCGGCGGCATCGGTCACGGGTGAATCATGAAGCACTATCAGGGGTGATGAAAGCCGCACGCATGGCTCGGCCTTTCCGCCTCAGAGCCTCAGCGCGTCAGGAAATCCAGCACCACCTTGCTGAACGCCTCGGCCTGCTCCAGGTTGGAGATATGTGCGGCCTCCAGCTCGACATAGTGGGCGCCCGGGATCGTCTGCGCCAGGAACACGCCATCGCGCGGCGGCGTGGGCAGGTCGCCCGAGCCAGCGATCACCAGTGTCGGCGTGGTGATCTTTTCGATTTGCGCGCGCAGGTCGGCATCGCGCACCGCCAGGCAGTTGGCCGCGTAGCCCGCAGCCGGGGTGGCCCCGAGCATGGCGCGCAGCGATGCCACCAGCCCCGGATGCGCGGCCGCGTACGGCGGGGTGAGCCATTTGTCGACTACCGCGGCAGCGATCGATGCCACGCCGTCGCGCCCGACCGCAGCGGCGCGGTTGGTCCAGTTCTCCGGCGGGCCGATATAGGCAGCGGTATTGCACAACACCAGCTTGCGCAGGCGCGGACCATGGTTCAGGGCCAGCCACATGCCAGTGATGCCACCCATCGACAAGCCGCAGAAACTGGCTTCGCCGATGCCAAGGTGATCGAGCAACGCGATCACGTCGCCGCCGAGTTGCGCGATGCTGTACGGACCCGCCGGCACCGACGACTCGCCATGGCCGCGCGTGTCATAGCGCAGCACGCGGAAGTGCTGGCTGAAGGCCGCCACCTGCGGCTCCCACATGCTGAAGCTGGTGCCCAGCGAATTGGACAGCACCAGCACCGGCAGGTGCTCGGCGCCATCGAGGCGGTAATGCAGTCGGAGGTTGGCGAGGTCGGCGTATGGCATGGCGTTTGGCTCAGGATCAGGTGGCTGGATGGCAGGCGCTCAGTTCGGCGCGATGGCCGAACCGTGTTGCGCCAGCGGCGTGACCTTGATCTCCATGTACGGGTACAGCGGCAGCATGGTCAGCAGCGTGTGCAGTTCGTCGTTGTCGCCGACATCGAAGATGCTGACGTTGGCGTACTGGCCCACCACACGCCACAGGTGGCGCCACTTGCCTTCGCGCTGCAGGCGCTGCGACATGGCCTTCTCGTCGGCCTTGAGCTGCTCCACCAGTTGTGGATCGAGCGATGCGGGAATCTTGACGGTCATTTCTGCCATGAACAACATGGGGTCTCCTTGTCCGGGGGTATGGTGGGATGGAGGCAGCGCGGGCTGCCTCGTCAAAGATGGCGCACGCCGTCGAGATAGGCCTTGCGCCAGCGCACGATGCGCACCTCGGCAAACAAACCCGCCTCGGTGAACGGATCGGCGTCGATGAATTGCTGTGCCGCGTCGCGGGTGTCGACATCGACGATATAGATGCCGCCTCCGGCATCCGAGCCATCGTCGTTGAGCTTGGCGCCGCAAGCCAGCAGCAAGTCCTTGTTGGCTTCCAGGTAATCCAGGTGGCTGGCACGGGTGGCCTGGCGCACATGCTGGTGATTGGGCTTGTCGACGGTTTCGATCAGGTACGGCATGGCAATCCTCCTGTCAGCGGCACGCTGGCCGCGGGTCAAAGTCAGGCAATCTGCGCGCCCCACAGCAGCAGCGCGGCAATGTAGATCAGGCCCACCCAGAACATCATGATCACGGTGTAGCCCATCACGTCCTTCAGGTTCAGCCTGGACAGCGCCAGCGCCGGCAATATCCAGAACGGCTGCACCAGGTCGTTCCAGGCATTGCCGAGCATCACCGACATCGAGGTCTGGCTGACCGAGCTGTTGATGGCCTTGGCCGCATCGACCATGAACGGGCCCTGGATCATCCAGTGGCCACCGCCCGACGGTGCGAAGAAGTTGATCACGAACGAACTGAGCAGCCCCCAGAACGGCAGCGTCTGCGGCGTGGCGATCTCCACGAACACACGCGAGATGGTATCCACCAGCCCCGAGCCGGCCATGATCGCCATGATGCCTGCATAGAACGGATACTGCAGGATGATGCCGGAAATGGTCTTGATGCCTTCGTTCAGCTTGGCCACGTAGTTGACCGGCGTGCCCAGCAGCAGCACGCCCGCGAACAGGATCAGGAAGTTGATCAGGTTCAGGTCGAGCGAGCCGCCCTGCGTGAAGTAGATGACCGCGTAGGCCATGCCGCACAGGCCGATGGCCAGGCTCAGGATACGGCTGTTGTTCAGGCGCGCGGCCAGGGTGTTCTCGCCGCCCATGCTGTGGGCCGAGCCGGCCTCGGCCTTGGCGGGTTCCTGGTCGCGGCGGATCTCCACCACATCGGCCGGGTTGCGCGGATGCAGCCAGGCATTGAGCAGCGGCAGCGTGACGATCACCGCCAGGCTGGTCAGCAGCATCGGCGTGGAGAAGATGGTTTCAGACAGCGGGATCACGCCCATCAGCTTTTCCATCGGGTGGCCCGGGGTGGAGATCAGCACCGGGATGCTGGCCGACAGGCCCAGCCCGTACAGGGTGAAGCCGCTGTACGCGGCGGCGATGATGAGCGGGTAATGCACGCCACGGACCTTCAGCGCCAGCTTCCTGGCGATGATGCCGCCGATCACCAGCCCGAAGCCCCAGTTCAGGTAGCTGCCGATGCCGCCCACCAGCGTGGCGACGATCACCGCGGTGCGCGGCGAGTGCACGGCACTGACGATGCGGTCGAGCATGCGGTCAGTGAACGGCGCGGTGGCCAGCACGTAGCCCATCGCCAGGATCACCGCCATCTGCGTGGTAAATGCCAGCAGGTTCCAGAACCCCTTGCCCCAGCTGGCGATCACGGCCGGCGCTGCCTGCCCTTGCACCGTCACCGCCAGCGCCATCGTCAGCAAGGTCAGGCCGATGGCAAATACAAAGGGATCCGGCAGGTACCGGCGCATGAGTTCGGTGAAGAACCCGGCAATCTTGCTCATAGCTTCCTTGTCTCCAGTTTCGGCCAAAGTTACGCCACTAGAACTACAGTTCTATATGCGAACTTCAAAAATACGCGTGGCTATGCTAAGAGCCGGTCGACCGGTTGGTCAAGGAAATGGGGACGCGCGATTACATTCGTTTCGCGCAACAATTGTTGAATGAGGCCTGGAATTTTCTACGCAGGCCATGCAATGCGGACGATCGGCAGGATCAATAGCGCATCTGCACATCTTCGACCTTGCCCGTACGCGCGTTGTACAGGCAGGCGTAGTGGAAGCCGATCGCCGACGAACTGTCGTCAGGCTCGAACACGCCTTCGCCATTGACCGAGGTTTGCGCATTGGGGCGCAGGTAGTACTGCTCGCGGTCGGCCATCAGCATCACGCTGCCGGGCTGCGGGTAGCGGCGCTTGAGGGCTTCCGCCACGGCCGGCTCGCAGGCCGTGGACGCGGCCCTGGAAGCGGCTTGTGGATCGACGGTGATGCGGGTGGTGGCCGGGGGCACAGGGCGCGGTGCCATCTGCGGCGGCGTTTCGCAGGCGGCCAGCAGGCACACCAGCGGCAGGCACAGGCAAGAAGCTCGGATCACGCGGACCTCCTCAGAAGGAGGGCGCCGGCAACGGGCACCCCAAAAAGTGAAGCGGAGCTATCAGGTTACTGCCTCTGGCCGGAAAAGCCAAAGCCGGCGCGCCCGGGCAGCCCGGCAATGCCCCGCCGATAGCGAATCCTTGAACGCGGCTAAACTATGGCACGCGGCAGCGCCCCGGGTTCCGGCCAGGTGCGTGCCGCCAGCACAACCACGATGCCGACACAATGACAACCACAGAGACAAGCGGCAACCGCCCTGCCACCCCTGCTCCCCTGCTGCGCACCGCCGCCAGCCTGCTCGTCGTGCGCGATGCGCCGGCCGGCATGGAAGTGCTGCTGGTACGCCGCGTCGAACGCGCCAACGACCGCAGCAGCGGCGCCTACGTTTTCCCGGGCGGCACGCTCGACGCGCAGGACAAGGCCCTGCACGCGCATGCCCACGGCCTGGACGACGCCCTTGCCAGCGAACGCCTGGGCATGCCGGCCAGCGGCCTGGACTTCTACCTGGCCGCCTTGCGAGAATGCTATGAAGAGGCCGGCCTGCTGTTTGCCTGTGACCGCGACGGGCGCCCGCATTCGCCGCACCAGCTCGACGCCGCCGGCCAGGCGCTGCTGCGCGAGGCAGTGCAGCGCGGCGGCCCCGGCCTGGCCCACGCTTGCGAGCAACTGGGCCTGCGCCTGGCGGCCGACCGGCTCGCCTATCACAGCTACTGGCTGACGCCCCCCGGCCTGCCCAAGCGTTTCGATACCCGCTTCTTTGTCGCCATCGCCCCCGAAGGCCAGGTGGCCGTGCCCGACGGCACCGAGATCGTGGAGCACCGCTGGATTCGCCCCGGCGAGGCCGCCGATCCCGCCAGCGGCCTGCCGCTGATGCACGTCACGCGCCGCACGCTGAGCTCGATCGCGCAGTTTGAAAGCGCCGCGGCCTGCTTCGCTTATTACTCGCAGCTGCGCGGCATTGCCTGCATCATGCCGCGGCTGGCCACCGGCGCGGCCGGCGTGCGCCCGGTGATGCCGAACGAGCCGTGCTACGCCGAGATCGGCCGCATCGATCCCGACGGCAACACGCACGGCCGTTATGAGCTGGTACCGGGCGTGCCGGTACGACTGTCCGAGCGCGTCTGGCGCGTGACCGCCAACAACGGCAACGTGATGACGGGCCCGGGCACCAACACCTACCTGATAGGCGGCGGCGCGCGCAATGAATGGGCCGTGATCGATCCGGGCCCGGACGATGGCGAGCATGTGCGCGCCATCCTTGCTGCCGCACCCGGCCCGATCCGCTGGATCCTCGCCACGCATACCCACCTGGACCATTCGCCCGCTGCCGCCGCGCTGCAGGCCGCCACCGGCGCCACGGTGCTCGGGCGTGCCGCGCCTGCCGGCCAGTGGCAGGACCTCAGCTTCGAGCCACAGCGCGAACTGAACCACGGCGAGCGCCTTGCCATCACCGAGGACTGCACCTTGCGCGTGTGCCACACGCCGGGCCACGCCTCGAACCACCTCTGCTACCTGCTGGAAGAAGAACAGACACTCTTTACCGGCGACCACGTGATGCAGGGCTCGACCGTCGTCATCGGCCCGCCCGATGGCGACATGCGCGCCTACCTGGACTCGCTCGCAGCACTGCAGGATGAAGACCTCGACTGGCTGGCGCCGGGCCATGGCTTCCTGATCGCGCGCCCGCAGGACGCCATCCGCATCCTGGTCCGGCACCGGCTGCAGCGCGAGGCCAAGGTCGTTGCCGCACTGCGCGAACTGAGCCCGGCACCGATCGGCGAGCTGCTGCTGCGCGTCTACGACGATGTGCCGCCGCGCATGCATCCGGTTGCGCAGCGATCGCTGCTGGCGCACCTGCTCAAGCTGCGCGATGACGGCAAGGCGCAGGAAGCGGACGGCATCTGGTCGAACGCCACGGCGTAGCACCGGCGCGGGCATCGGGGCAAGTTGAAGATTTTTGGCGGGGGGCTTGCACAAACCAGAAATTGCGCTACAATGGCGCCTCTCGTGTGCGGCTGTAGCTCAGTTGGATAGAGTACTTGGCTACGAACCAAGGGGTCGTGGGTTCGAATCCTGCCAGCCGCGCCACCTATGCAGAAAGAAAAAGGGCTTCCGGAAACGGAAGCCCTTTTTTCATTGCGGCGCTCGCATTTGGCGCCACCCTCCCCACTACCACCACTACCACCGATAGCGCGCCCCGACCGTTCCGCCCGGGTTGCGCCCCGCCCTCACCTTGAACCACAGCTTCATGCCGGTCGATGTATTGCCATGCGCGCCGATGTTGAAGGAGAACAGCCCGCGCAGCAGGTCGGCATCGATCTTGGTGCCGTTGATGTTGATGACCTGTTTGCGGCTGTCCTGCCACCAGTCAGCCTCGACAAAGGGATAAATACCGGCCAGCCGCGTCGGCTGCGCGCCGTACAGGCGCACGCCAATGCCGGCGGCGCTGGCATCGCCGGGCATGGCTTGCATCGGCATGCCGGAGACGGGCGACATGCCAGGCTGGTAGGCCAGCTGCAAGCGCGGCTGGATGGTCAGCCCGCCTGCGCGCGGCACCACGGCATCGACCGCCAGCGCCATGGTGCGCATGCGACTGTCGGCAAAACCGCCTGCGCTGGTGATGTCATCCAGGTGCAGCGACACCCGGCGCGGGCGTTCGGCCATGGCGGCGGTTTCACGGTCGACCGCGGCAAGGCCGGGCGCATCGTCATCGGGCCCGGGGCCCATGGCAAGCGTTAACGCGGATGGGGATGACTGCGACGGCGCGGCATACTCGACGGTGACGGGCTCGGCGGGCGTGGCGGACCAGGCAGGAGCAGCGGTGTCGGCAACCAGCAGATCGGGCACGTCAGCCATGGCGGGCTGCCCGGCTTGCGCCTGCAGCGGCTGGTCCCAGCCGGAGACGCCCTGGCTTTCCGGAACGGCGTCATCTGCATGGGCCAGTGCACACATCAGCATGGCCAGGATGACGCTGTACTGCAGGTGATGCAGGACCATGCCGTGATGCGCGGCACATGCGTGCCACCCGGGGCAAGTCCCCGCCTCCCTTTCTCTCGATGACAAGACCGTAGTCATGGCAACCACCTTCGGACGTTATATGTGCCTGCCCGATGAGTTCGAGCATAGGTCAAATGCCCTGCCAGCGTTAGCCGGGAATGTTCGGCCGCGCGCGCCCCGTACGACCCTGTCAGCGAGCAAATTCGGCCTGGCCGCTGCGCCTTTTCGTCAATAATGGCGGTAATGACAAATCTTGCAGACATCGCCCGGCAAGCTGCCGCCGGGAGCAAACCTTATGGCCTTGTGGCAACGTGCGCGCCGGCGTGAGTCCGAACCCGGGGGCATGGCACCGCCGGCCGGACGCAGCCGCAGCCTGAAGCGCAAGCTGGCGATCGCCACGGCGGTCGGCGGGCTCTGCACCCTGGTGCTCGCCGCGCTGGTGATGGCCCGCTCGTATGGCGACTTCACCTCGGCGCGGCAGAACCTGTACGACATCTCGGCATACCGCGAGCTGCTCGAGGCCGCCAACGTGCTGTCCGCGGAACGTGGACCGGCCAACAGCGTGCTGGGAGATCCACCCTCGCCCAACACCTCCGCGCGTGAGCGCCTGCAAGCGTTCCGCGCCCGCAGCGACGCCGCGCTGGCGCGCCTGGCCGCGCCGCCGCCGGCACCCTTCGGCCTGCACAACCACCACCTGCCGCCGCTGATGGTCGAGCGCGTGCGCGAACGCCTGGCGCGGGCGCGGGCCGAGATCGACGAACTCGCCGGGCGGCCGCGCCAGGACCGTGACATGGACGAGATCCGCCATGCCATCGAAAGCATGTTCGAGGTCGTGGACGCGCTGCAGCCGGTCATCGCCTGGCAGGTACGCGAACTGTCCGCCTGCGACGACGGCCTGGCGGCGCCGGCGCTGACCGGCAGGATGCTGGGCGACCTGCGCGAGTATGGCGGGCGCATCGCCTCGCAGATCATGGCGCCCGTGGCGGCGCGCCAGCCGATGCCGGTGCAGAGCCTGGTGGACGCCACGCGCTCGCGCGGCCGGCTGCTGGAGCTATGGCAGCTGGCGGGGCCGGCGTACAACATGTTCGGCGCCGTGCCCGCGCTGGAGCAGGCATACGCCGACGCCGGCCACCAGTTCTTCGGCCAGGGCCTGTCGATGATCGACAGCCTGGTTGCGCAGGGCCGCGTCTCGGGCAATTACTCGATGACGCCGACGGAGCTGACCAACCGCTACGTGCGCACGCTGGAGCCGCTGGAGCGGTTGCGCAGGGTATTCCTGGACGAGGTGGTCGCGCATTTCACCGCAGCGCGCGCACAAGCGCTGCGCGAACTGACGGCTGCGTGCGGCACGTCGGCGCTGATCCTTGCCGTGCTGGGCTACGTGCTGGTGTTCATGCAGCGCTCGGTGATCCTGCCGCTGCTGCGCGCCGGCGACGAAGTGATCGGCCTGGCCGAGGCGCGCGAACACCCGCACTACGCTGCGCCAGCGGCGTCCGCCAGGCCCGCGGCGGAGATGCGGCGCCTGTTCGATGCCATCGAGATCCTGCGCCGCAAGCTGCGCGAGCGCGCCTCGCTGACCGCACAACTGGAACACCAGGCGCGCACCGACAGCCTGACCGGGCTGCTGAACCGGCGCGCGCTGGAGCTGGTGGCCGCGCAGTACGCGGCACACGACAGCGCCAGCCTGGTGCTGATCGACGTGGACCGCTTCAAGCAGATCAACGACCGCCATGGCCATGCCGCCGGCGACCAGGTGCTGCGCGACATCGCTGCGATGATGCGCGCGCTGGTGCCGCCCGAAGGCGTGCTGGCACGCTTCGGCGGCGAGGAGTTCGCGCTGCTGCTGCCGCACGGCAGGCCGGGCGAGGCCGCCGCGCTGGCCGAAACCCTGCGCGCGGAAATCGCGTCGCGCCCGGTCTACCTGTCGGGCAGCACCCAGCTGTGCGTCACCGCCAGCTTCGGCGTGGCCATCGGGCGCGGCGGCGAGCGTCACTGGCAGCGGCTGTTCGGCGCGGCCGACGCTGCCATGTACCGCGCCAAGGCCGAAGGGCGCAACTGCGTGCGCGAGGCACAGCGCGAGGAAGGGGTGGCAGCCGGCTGAAGCAGGCCGGCCCCGGCACCAGCACGGAAACGATGGACGAAAAAAACCCGCATCGCTGCGGGCTTCTTCCACATATCCGGCACCGCCGCCTCGGTATCGAATGGCGGTGACCCGGTCACTCACGCCGGGCTAAAACGAAGAAAGGCTCGCTTGCGCGAGCCTTTCTAAATATTGGTGCCCAGAAGAGGACTCGAACCTCCACAGTGTTGCCACCGCTAGGACCTGAACCTAGTGCGTCTACCAATTCCGCCATCTGGGCTTCGTTTCGCTGCATTGCTGCCGCGATGCGAAGAAAGAAATTATGCCGAGCGCGTCAGGGACTGTCAACACCCTGACACAAAAAATTTGTGATCCTTATTGCCCGCCGCTGCGCCGCAGGAAATCCACCTGCGCCGGCCGGCCAGGCAGGTCCAGCGCAGCCATCGCCAGAGGCATGCTGGCGATGGTCTTGCCGGCACGCAGCACCCGCAGCCGCGTGGCGCGCAGGCGGATCGCCTCCACCGGGTCGCGCGCCTGCAGCAGCACCAGGTCGGCGCAGCAGCCAGGCGCCACGCCGTAGCCATCCAGCCCCAGGATTTGCGCAGGCATGGCGGTCACGGCGGCGAAGCACGCGCGCATGGCTTCCTGCCCGGTCATCTGCGCGACATGCAGCCCCATGTGCGCCACTTCCAGCATGTCGCCGGAGCCCAGGCTGTACCACGGATCCATCACACAATCGTGGCCGAACGCCACCGGCACGCCGGCCGCCAGCAACTCCGGCACCCGCGTCATGCCGCGGCGCCGCGGATAGGTATCGTGCCGCCCCTGCAGCGTGATGTTGATCAGCGGATTGGCGATTGCCGCCACGCCGGCCTCGCGCATCAGGGGGATCAGCTTGGACACGTAATAGTTGTCCATTGAATGCATCGAGGTCAGGTGCGAGCCCGCCACCCTGCCCTGCAGGCCGAGCCGCACGGTCTCGCTGGCCAGCGTCTCGATATGGCGCGACAGCGGGTCGTCGCTCTCGTCGCAATGCATGTCGACGCGCAGGCCGCGGTCCGCCGCCAGCTCGCACAGCAGCCGCACAGATTCGGCGCCCTGCGCCATGGTGCGCTCGAAATGCGGGATGCCGCCGACCACGTCGACGCCCATGTCCAGCGCGCGCTTCAGGTTGTCCAGCGCGCCGGGCGCGCGCAGCACGCCGTCCTGCGGGAACGCCACCAGCTGCAGGTCCAGGTAGGGGCGCACGCGCTCGCGCACGTGCAGCAGCGCCTCCACCGCGAGCAGCCGCGGATCGCACACGTCCACATGCGAGCGGATCGCCAGCAGCCCGCGCGCCACCGCCCAGTCGCAGTAGGCCAGCGCGCGCTCGACCAGCGCCTCCTGCGTCAGCATCGGCTTGAGCTCGCCCCACAGCGCAATGCCTTCGAGCAGCGTGCCCGACTGGTTCACGCGCGGCAGCCCGTACGACAGTGTGGCGTCCATGTGGAAGTGCGCATCGACGAACGGCGGCGTCACCAGGTGGCCGGCCGCATCGATCTCGTCGGCGGCGTGCGCGGCCAGTGCCGGCTCAACCGCGGCGATGCGGCCCGCGGCAATGCCGATATCGATGTCGGTGCGCCCGTCGGGCAGGTTGCAGTGCCGCAGGATCAGGTCGAGCATGGAGGTCTCTCAGGCAGGAGGCACGGCGATACGGCGATGTTCTCACGGCGCCGGCTCCGGCGCCACGGCGTCATGCGCGCCGGTCGGGCGCCGCGGGCTCGGGGTCGAGTCCGCAGCCGCGCAGCAGCAGCGCCACCAGGTGCTCGGTGGCCTGCGCATAGTCCCGCTGCTCCAGCTGGCTGACGCCGAGCACCGCGCATACCTGCGACTCGAAATCCGCATAGGTCTGCGTGGCCGCCCAGATCGTGAAGAACAGGTGCTGGGGGTCGACCGGCGCCATCTGGCCGCGGTCGATCCACTGCTGCACCACCGCGGCCTTGCGCGACACCAGTTCGCGCAGCACCTGCCGCAGGACCTCGCCGATCTCATGCGCGCCGTGCAGCAGTTCGTTGGCAAATACGCGCGATGCATCCGGATGACTGGCCGACAGCCGCATCTTGGCGCGGATGTATTGTTCCAGCGCCACCTGCGGCGGCAGCTCGGCGCGGATGATGTCGGTCTCCGACAGCCACAGCTGCAGCGTATGCGCCAGCACGGCGCGGTACAGCGCCTGCTTGGTGCGGAAGTAGTAATGCAGGTTGGACTTGGGCACGCCGGCGCGCACCGCGATCTCGGCCATGGTGGCGCCGGCAAAGCCCGCGCGCGCAAAGACATGCTCGGCCGCGCGCAGGATCATGGCCTGGTTCTCCTGCCGGATGCGCCCGCCCGGCGCATCGCACGCGGGCAGCGGGCGCCGCGCCGCGGCGCTGGCCTGCGTGTCCATCAGCGCGTGCCGTAGAGGCGGTCGCCGGCGTCGCCCAGCCCGGGCACGATATAGCCGTGCTCGTTGAGCGTTTCGTCGATGGCCGCGGTGACGATGCCGACCTCAGGGTGCGCCGCGCGCAGCGCGCGCAGCCCCGGCCGCGAGGCGATCAGGCACACGTACTTCATGGTGGTGACGCCGGCCTCTTTCAGGCGGTTCAGCGCGGCAATGGCCGAGTTGCCGGTGGCCAGCATCGGGTCCACCACGATCACCATGCGCTCCTGGATGTCTTCCGGCATCTTGAAGTAGTACTCGATCGGCTCCAGCGTCTCGGGGTCGCGGTACAGGCCGATATGCCCGACGCGCGCCGCCGGCAGCAGCTCCAGCATGCCGTCGATAAAGCCGTTGCCCGCGCGCAGGATCGACACCAGGCACAGCTTCTTGCCCGACAGCACCCGCGACTGCATCGGCGCGATCGGCGTGCGGATGGCGACCGTCTCCATGGCCAGGTCGCGCGTGGCTTCGTAGGTCAGCAACTGGCTGATTTCACGCACCAGCCGGCGGAAGTTGTCGGTGGTGGTGTCCTCACTGCGCACCAGGGTGACCTTGTGCTGCACCAGCGGGTGGTCGACGACCAGCACCCCGGCCAGGCCGGCAGGATCGGCATCGAGTGGTTCAACAGCGGGAACAGCGGACATGTCGTTCATGGTGACGCTCCAGATGCCAGGTTTCACACGCAATGCCTGCCGGCAAAGTCGGCCGCCTGGCGGCCGACCTTGCTCAGAACACCGTGCCGTCGCTGATGATGGCGAACGGCGGCGCGCCACCCGGGCGCCGCTTGGCGGCAATGCGGCGCCCCGCCGCCCAGGTGCCGCCTTCGAGCACGCGCGCCAGCGGGAAATTTTCTTCCTGCAAGCCAAGCGCCTGGCGCACGCCGTCGGCCACCAGGTCCAGGCCGGTCACGGTCAGCGCGCGCCATTCGACGATCACGGGCTCATCCACCGCATGCGGCACGGCGGCAAAGCCGGGGTCGCGCGGCACCATCAGCTCGAAGTCGTAGAGCAGGCCGCCGTTGCGGTATTCGGGCAGGCCCGTCAGCGCGTCCAGCCCGGTCACGGTCAGGCCGGCGTCCTCCAGCGGCTCCAGCAGCGAATAGGTCAGCCATTGCGTGAGCTTGTGGAACGGCACCAGCCCGCCCGGCGCGGCCGGATGCCGCCAGCAGTCGCCCAGCGACACGCCTTCGACAATGATCCGCCCCGGCCATACCGGCCCCAGGCCGACCAGCAGCGTGCGCAGCAGGAAGCCGGCGTCGAGGTGCCCGTTGACCGCATGCGCCTTCAGGTAGTCGTACAGGTTGCCCAGCCGTGCCGGCCGGCCGAACAGCGCCGGGGTCGCCTCCATCACCTCGCCGAGGCGGCGCAGCAGGCCGGCGCGGCCTTCCAGCCCCACCAGCGGGTTGTGCTGCGCGACCTGGAAGGCGTGGGCGATGCTGTCGGCATCGATGCGCTGCAGCCGCTCGGCGTCGGCGCGCAGCGGATCGCCCGGCGCGGCCGAGAAGCCGCCGCGCGCGAACAGGTCGAAACTGGCCACGCCCAGCCCTTCCGAGCGCGTCAGCACCAGGTCGCTGGCCGGATCGCGGTAACGCCAGTCAGGGCCGGCGCCGGCATCGAGCAATACGCTTGGAATCACCAGGTCGATGCCGATGCGGGCGCGCTCCTCGCGGTGCTCGGGCCCGCTCAGCGCGGCACGCTCGCACAGCACCTGCCACCGGTCCGCGCGCTGGTCGACGCCGGCGCTTTCAAAATGGCGCCAGCGGCTGTGGTACGGCACCTGCAGGTCAGGATAGCGCTGGCGGATGGTGCTGGCGACATAGTCGGCAATGGCATGCACGCGGTCCGGATGCCAGGTGAAAAGTTCGGACGCGCCGCTGGCCACGTTCTCGGTGACCGCCGCGCAATGCGTGCGCACCGCCTCGGCACACAGCAGCGCCGAAGCGGGATGCCCTTCCGGCACCGGGCTCAGCCAGCCGGCACCCGGCCGCATCTCGTTACCTGTGCCCTGGCGGTCCATGCCGGGCTTGCCATCCTCGGGAAACATCGTCATTCGTTCAACCCCCTGCCCTTTGCCAGGGCCAGTTCGTTCGCATCCGGCGGCGTGTAGTGCGTAAAGTAGCCCGCGGCCACCTTGGCATCGATCTCGACACGGGCGTCGGCGGGAATCAGGGTCTCGGGGATGGCCACCTGCTCGACCACCTCGATGCCCTGCGCCACCAGCGCGCCATGCTTCATGTTGCTCATCGACGCCCAGCGGTCGATGCGGCGGATGCCCAGCCAGTGGAACACATCCGGCATCAGCTCCTGGAAACGCATGTCCTGCACGCCTGCCACGCATTCGGTGCGGGCAAAGTAAGTCTCGGCACGGTCGCCGCCTACCTGCCGCTTGCGGGCGTTGTAGACCAGGAACTTGGTCACCTCGCCCAGCGCGCGGCCCTCCTTGCGGTTGTAGACCACCAGCCCGACACCGCCCTGCTGCGCCATCTCGATGCACACCTCGATGCCATGTGCCAGATACGGCCGGCAGGTACAGATGTCTGACCCGAACACATCCGATCCGTTGCATTCATCGTGCACGCGGCAGGCCACGCGGGTTTCAGGCTTGCCCAGCTGGCTCACGTCGCCGAAGAAATACAGCGTCATGCCGCCGATGGGCGGCAGGAACACCTTCAGGTCCGGCCGCGTCACCAGTTCCGGGAACATGCCGCCGGTCTGCTCGAACAGGCTGCGGCGCAGCACGCTTTCCTTGATGCCGAAACGGGCCGCCAGCCCGGGCAGATACCAGACCGGATCGACCGCAGCCTTGGTCACGCGCACATCGCCATTGGCATGGAGGATGTCGCCGTCGGGCTTGAGCCGGCCGGCCGCGATGGCCGACATCAGCTCCGGCATGTTGATATGCGCGCGGGTGACGGCGATGGTCGGGCGGATATCCACGCCGGCCGCGATGCGGTCGGCAAACACGGTGGACACCAGGTGGCCCCACGGATCCAGCGAAACTATCTTCTCCGGGTCGCCCCACTGCGGATGCGGGCCGATCGCCTCCGCCGGCGCGGTATCGGTCAGGTCGGTGCGATGGTCGCGCTGCAATGCGCCCGCGGCAACCGCCAGGGCCCGGTAGATGGCGTAGGCACCTGCGTGAGTGCCGATCACATTGCGCTGCGCCGGATTCGCCAGGCTGGCGATGACCGGCCCGCGCTCGGCCGCCGTGGGGGCGCCCCAGTGGATAGGCTCGGCCGGCTTGTCGCGGCGTGCGTGCGAGGTCAGGACGATATGGTCGGACATGGCACCCTCGGTTCCCGATGGAATCCTGACCAAATGGTCAGGTTTACGATTCCATACTAGGCAACCTTTGTGCCATCGCCCAATGCCATTTACGCGAGTGTTGCTCCGATGTGTGTGGCGCCGAACGCAAGTTTGCGCGGGCGGCATGCACGCATGGCGTGCAGGCGACGTGGCATGACGGGTGCACAAGCACCAACAAGAAGCGCGCACGGCCATGCTGGCACGTCGCCGTCCGGGAGAAGCCGTACCACCGCTGCACGGCCATGCCTGCAAACGTTACACGCTTTGCCGGCTGGCGCGGTCGCGGCCGTTGCCCAGCAGCGCACGCAGCGCCGCCAACGGCCGGGCGCTTTCGATGTAGCGATAGAACAACGCGCCGGCCACATTGCTGAGCGCCCATGCGGCAACCATGCCGAGCGCGTTCAGCACCGGCTGGCCCGGCGCCAGGTTCGACACCAGCGCGTTGACCAGCAGGCAGACCGGAAAGTGAACCAGGAACACCGAATAGGAAATGCGCCCGAAGAAGCCGATCACGCGCGCCCGCGGCCAGCGCTCCAGCCAGCCGCCGCGGCGCGCCACCGCCAGCAGCAGCGCAGTCGCCAGCGCCACCGCGATGCGCAGCCGGAAATCGAAGGCCAGCGCCGCCAACGTTACCGCGCCGAGGACCAGCAGCGGCAACACCGGGCGACCGGGGTTGGACGCCCAGTAGGCCAGCGCCCCCATGCCATAGGCGCCGAAGAAGTACAGCGCCCAGATATCCCACGCGGCATCGCGGTTGAACCAGAACAGCGATGCCACCGCCACCAGCACCACAATGCCAATGCTGACCCCGGCACCCGCTGGCGCTTTCCCGCGCGCCACGGCGCGCGCGGCCCACAGCGCACCCAGCAGCAGCGCAAACAGCTGCAGGTCGATGGCCACGTACCAGACCCCGGCCGAGAGCGCGTCGACATCGAGCACGTTATGCAGCAGCGTCACGTGCGCAAGGAACTGCAGCAGGCCGGGCGGCGCGGGGATCGAATCATGCACCATCCATTGGCGCGCCAGGGCGGCCCCGGCAATGCTGAGCAGCAGCGCCGCAGCAAAGGGCACCACCAGCTTCTGGTAGCGCCGCCACAGCACCAGCAGCGGATGCTGGCTGATTTCCAGCTGGCCATGCGGCGCCAGGCTGCGCGCGGCGAGGAAACCGCTGACCACCAGAAAGACCTGCACGGCGATGCGAGCGTAGTCGTAGAGCCAGTCCACCAGCCCCGGGGCCAGCCGATACGCGGTATCGGACATCGGGCCATAGAAGGCCAGGTGATGGAGCACGATCAACTGGGAGCTGACCGCTTTCAGGGCGTCAATGCACGGCAGGCGCGACGGACGGGGGCTCATTGTTATAGGAATGTTGCGATTGGCACGGAAGGCGCGATTCTACCTGCTTGCATCCGCTCAAATGTGGCATATGCACCACTACATATAGATTCGTTACACACTGCCCCGGCTTGTTGCGAGTTTGCAGGCACATGGCTTCATGTCTTAGCCAGCAGGCATTGGCTTATGAAAATGCTGCGCAAAACAGTCAGGGGCCAACAGGAGCCGGCATAAGGAAGTGCATACACAGGCGGCAGCTCTTTCCACGAAGCAAGGCTTGTGAGTCAGGCACGTGCCTTTATGCGTCGCGGCCCAGAATATACAGCTGTCGGGTGGATACGGGGGTGTCAGGCTTGAACCACACATTCCAGGAGAGCTCTGTTGTGCGCCAGTAGCATAAGCTAGAGGCAGGATTGCCACCTGGGGTCCGCTTATGCAGCACCGCACGCTCTTCCCCCGCACCGGTCACGCCTTCCGTTGCGGCTTGGCTGAGTGCTCCCTCATCGCCCTTCTGGCCGCGGCCCTGGCGGGATGCGAGGGAGTCCCCCGGGATACCGCGGCGACACCGCCACCGCCGCGTCAGCCGATTGCGCCCAGCGACGACGTGTACCCCGCCCCGACCACGGTACGCGACACGCGACCTGCGGTGCGCACTCCGTAGGCGGCGTTTTCCTACGCGGCCGGCATCCGGCCTTTGCACCCGGATGTCATCCCCCTGTCATCCACGCCAAACAAAATGCCATCCAGGCAGGGTGCAGGCGCCCGTCCGCCAGCCGCCTTCTGCGGCAGTGCAGCGACGGAATGTCTTGACGCCCCGTTTTTTCCACCTTCAATGAAAACGTTTTCATCCGGAGCTCTAAGCGTGAATCGCAAAGATCCAGCGGGGGGCAGGCCCGACACGACAGGTGGCGCCACCCTGATCGACGTGGCGCAAGCCGCGCGGGTGTCGCTCGCCACCGCATCGCGCGTGTTCAGCAGCCCGCACCTGGTGCGCGACAGCACGGCGCAGCGCGTGCGCGAGGCGGCGCGCCGGCTCAGCTTTCGCCCCAACCTGCTCGGCAGCAAGCTGCGCGCCCAGCAGACCCGCATGATCGGTGTGATGGTGCCAACGCTGGAAAACGCGGTGTTCGCCGAATGCTGGCACGGCATCGAGGAAGCGGCGCTGGCGGGCGGCTATTCGCTGATGCTGGTCACCAGCGGCTACGATCCGGCTCGCGAATGCGAGCGTGTGGAGTACCTGTTGCGCCATCGCGTGGACGGCATGGTGCTGACCGTGGCCGACGCGGCGCACAGCACGGTGCTGGATCAACTCGACGGCGAGGGCGTGCCATACGTGCTGGCGTACAACCAGGCCGGACCGCGCAGCCGGCGTCATTCGGTATCGGTGGACAACCGGCGCAGCGCCTGCGCCGGCGTGGAGGCCCTGATTGCCGCCGGGCACCGCCGCATCGCCGTGGTATCGGGCGCCTTCGTCGCCTCGGACCGCGCGCGCCAGCGCTTTGCCGGCTATCAGGACGCCATGCGCGCGCACGGGCTAAGGCCCGCCGCGCCAGTCTGCCTGCCATCGCACACCGCCAGCAATGCCGAACAGATCCGCGCGCTGGTCCGGGCAAACGATGCGCCCACCGCCTTTTTCTGCACCAATGACCTGCTGGCCATCGGCGTGATCTCCGACCTCAGGCGCCTCGGCCTGAGCGTGCCGCGCGACATCTCCGTACTGGGCTATGACGGTATCGCGCTGGGCAGCGTGGTCGAACCGCCGCTGGCCACCGTCGTGCAACCCAATTCGGAGATCGGCGCCAGCGCCGTCGGCCGGCTGCTTGCCTGGCTGCACGATGGCGGACGAGCCTCGGCGGCGCCGCCGCGCGTCACGCTGCTGCCGCACGCACTGCGCGTCAACGGCACCGTGGCCGCTCCGCCATCAATGTAACCGCGCGTAACCGCGTGCGCATGTTGCATCCCCCACCCCTGTCCTCAACCAAGGAGCCTCTCATGCAACCTATTCCTTCCTGGCGCCGCCCGCTGCGCTGGATTGCCCTGGCGCTAAGCGCCGCCGCGTTCAGCCAGGGCGTGGCCGCCCAGACCGCGATCTGCTACAACTGCCCGCCCGAATGGGCCGACTGGGCGGCACAGATCCGCGCCATCAAGGAAAAGACCGGCGTTGCCGTGCCGCTGGACAACAAGAACTCCGGCCAGTCGCTGGCGCAGCTGGTCGCCGAGAAGGCCAGCCCGGTGGCCGATGTGGTCTACTACGGCGTGACCTTCGGCATCCAGGCCAAGAAGGACGGCGTCACCGCCGCCTACAAGCCCGCCCACTGGAACGACATTCCCGACGGCCTGAAGGACCCGCAGGGCAACTGGTTCGCCATCCATTCCGGCACGCTGGGCTTCATGGTCAATGTCGACGCGCTGCGCGGCAAGCCGGTGCCGCAGTCATGGGCCGACCTGCTCAAGCCCGAGTACAAGGGCCTGGTCGGCTATCTCGACCCCGCCAGCGCCTTCGTCGGCTACGTGGGCGCAGTGGCCGTCAACCAGGCCATGGGCGGCACGCTCGACAACTTCGGCCCGGCCTTCAAGTATTTCAAGGACCTGCAGAAGAACCAGCCGATCGTGCCCAAGCAGACCGCATATGCGCGCGTGCTGTCCGGTGAAATCCCTATCCTGCTCGATTACGACTTCAACGCCTATCGCGCCCGCTACAAGGACCACGCCAACGTTGCCTTCGTGATCCCCAAAGAGGGCTCGGTGGTGGTTCCCTACGTGATGAGCCTGGTCAACAAGGCCCCGCATGAGGCCGAAGGCCGCAAGGTGCTCGACTACGTGCTGTCCGACGCCGGCCAGGCGCTGTGGGCCAACGCCTACCTGCGCCCGGTGCGCGCCGGCGTGGTGCCTAAGGAAGTACAGGCGCGTTTCCTGCCGGCCACCGAATACGCACGGGCCAAGGCGGTGGACTTCGGCAAGATGGCCGACGTGCAAAAGGCGTTCAGCGAGCAGTATCTGAAGGAGGTGCGCTGACAGGTGCGCTGAAAGGTGCGCTGACAAGCGCGCTGACGACTGGCGATGGTGTCTCCCGTCTGATGGCTGTCTTCCCGCAAGCGGGGGGACAGCCGGGCGGCTCACCCAAGCCATCGCCCACCGCCCATCACCCCGTCACTGCCATGACAAACCGATCCCCCTCCCTCTTCCTGTTTGCCTTGCCGGCACTGGTGGTCTTCCTGGCCTTCTTCTGCCTGCCGATGGCGCGGCTCGTGGCGGTCAGCATCAACGGCGAGCAAGGCGCGGGCGTGTACTGGACCGTGGTCTCCAGTCCGCGCTACCTGCACAGCCTGATGGTCACCGTGCTGCTGTCGGCAGCCGTGACACTGGTCACGCTGGTGATTGCCGGCATTGCCGGCACCTTCCTGCAGCGCAACGCGGTGCCTGGCAAGTCCGTGCTGGTGGCCATGCTGACCTTTCCGCTGGCGTTTCCCGGCGTGGTGATCGGCTTCATGGTCATCATGCTCGGCGGCCGCAACGGCCTGCTGGCCATGGTCGGCGACAAGCTCGCCGGCGAGCGCTGGACCTTTGCCTACGGCCTGGCCGGGCTGTTCGTCGGCTACCTGTACTTTTCGATCCCGCGCGTGATCCTGACCGTGATGGCGGCAGTGGAGAAGCTCGACGCCTCGCTGGAAGAAGCTGCCCGCTCGCTGGGCGCCGGGCCCTGGCGCGTGGTGCGCGACGTGATGCTGCCCGCGATGATGCCGGCCATGATCTCCAGCGGCGCGATCTGCTTTGCCACCAGCATGGGCGCGTTCGGTACCGCCTTCACGCTGGCCACGCAACTCGACGTGCTGCCGCTCACCATCTACAACGAGTTCACCAACTACGCCAACTTCGGCATGGCCGCTGCGCTGTCCATCCTGTTGGGCACCGTCACCTGGGCCTTGCTGGCGCTCGCGCGCTGGTTTTCCGGCGACGCCGTGGCCGCGACCGCCTAGGAGCCATCCCATGACCCCAACCCATCGCCGCCCCGGCTACTGGCTGCAACTGGCGCTCACACTGGCGGTCTGCGCCTTCATGACCGTGCCGGTCGTGCTCTCCGTGCTGGCTGGCCTGACCAACAATGTCTTCATCGGCCTGGAAAGCGGCCTGACCACGCGCTGGCTCGCGGAAGTCTGGTCGCTCTATCGCAATACCATCTTCCTGTCGCTGCTGATCGCGCTGGCCTGCCTTGCCTGCACGCTGGTGCTGGGCGTGCCGGCCGCGTACTACATGGCGCTGCGGCGCAACCGCATCACCCGGCTGATCGAGGAACTGCTGATGCTGCCGGTGGCCGTTCCGGGCCTCGCGACCGCGCTTGGCCTGATCCTGCTCTACGGCACCTGGCAGGCGCTGCGCACGAGCTGGCTGTTTATCCTGATCGGCCATGTGCTGTTCACCCTGCCCTTTATGGTGCGTTCGGTGCTGGCCATCCTTTCCGCCATCGATATCCGCACGCTGGAGGACGCAGCGGCCAGCCTTGGCGCGAGCCGCCTGCAGCGCTTCTTTACCGTGGTGCTGCCCAATTGCCGCCAGGGCATCCTGGCCGGCGCGCTCATGGTGGTCACGCTGTCGGTGGGCGAATTCAACCTCACCTGGATGCTGCACACGCCCACCACGCAGACGTTGCCGGTGGGCCTGGCCGACAGCTATGCCTCGATGCGGCTGGAGATCGGCTCGGCCTACACCATCGTCTTCTTCGTCATGATCATTCCGCTGCTGGTGCTGATGCAAGCGCTCAGCGCGCTGGGCGCGCGTTCCCGCAAGTATGTTCCCGAAGCGGTGCCCGCCCCTGCTGTTGCCGCCACGCCGGCCAACCCTCATACCGAGACCCGTCATGCATGAACCCACCACCATCAGGCTGCGCGATTGCGGCAAGACGTTTGCCGACGGCACGCTGGCGCTGCAGCCGCTGGATCTCGACATAGGCGCCGCGGAAACCGTGGTACTGCTAGGCCCGTCCGGCTGCGGCAAGACCACCACGCTGCGCATCATCGCCGGGCTGGAGTATCCCGATGCAGGCGGCGAAGTCTGGTTCGGCGATACCTGCGTGACCGCGCTGCCGATCGAGCAGCGCGGCGTGGGCATGGTGTTCCAGAGCTACGCGCTGTTCCCCAATATGACCGTCTCCGAGAACATCGGCTACGGGCTGCGCGTGCGGCGCGTGGACGCCGCCACGCGCCGCACGCGGGTTGCCGACATGCTCGCGATGATGCATCTCGAACCCTTCGCCGACCGCCGCGTGGACCAGCTCTCGGGCGGCCAGCGCCAGCGCGTGGCGCTCGCACGCGCCATTGCCGTGCAGCCGCGCGTGCTACTGCTGGACGAGCCGCTGACCGCGCTCGACGCCAAGCTGCGCGACGCCCTGCGCGCCGACATCAACCAGTTGCTGCGCAACCTGGGCATCACCGCCGTCTATGTCACGCATGACCAGGCCGAGGCCATGGCGCTGGGCGACCGCATCATCGTTATGGACAAGGGCCGCATCGCCCAGACGGGCACGCCGCAGGATATCTACCGCGCGCCGGCCAATGCCTTCGTGGCGGATTTCATCGGCACCATGAACCGCCTGTCCGCCGCTGCCGAGAACGGCGCCTGGCGCGTGCCTGGCGGCGTCGTGCCCCGGACGCACGAATCCGCGCCGGCGCAGCGCGCCGACCTGATGTTCCGCCCCGAAGACGTGGCGCTGGTGCACACGGACGACGCCCATCTGCACGGTAGCGTGGTCACGGCCCTGTTCCTGGGCAACTGCACCCGCCTGCTGGTGGAAGTCGGCGCCGCCGCGCCGCTCATCGTCGACACCACGCGCCGCGACAACTGGCACGCCGGAGACCGCGTCGGCCTGCGCATCGACACCGGCCACCTCATCACACTTCCCGAAGCCCTGGCAGCATGAACACCGCCCCCTACCTGGTCGCCCACATCACCGACCTCCACATCAAGGCCGGCGGCAAGCTGTCGTACCGGCTGGTTGACACCGCCGGTGCACTACACCGCTGCATCGACACCCTGCTGGCAGCCCCGCAACAGCCCGACGCAGTGATTGTCACCGGCGACCTGGTCGACTTCGGCGCCGAAAGCGAATACCAGTTCCTGCGCCAGATCCTGCAGCGGCTATCCATGCCCGTGCGGTTGCTGCCGGGGAATCACGACAGCCGCGGCGCGCTACGCCGCGTCTTTGCCGATCACGACTATCTGTTCGCCACCGGCAGCGGCGAAGACCCGGTGCACTACAGCATCGACTCGGGACCGCTGCGGCTGGTGGCCTTCGACTGCACCGTGCCGGGCCAGCCCGGCGGGCGCGTCGATCCCGGCGCGCTGCCATGGCTGGAAGCCGCACTGTCTGCCGACCCGGCCCGCCCCACCCTGCTGTTGCTGCACCATCCGCCGTTCTTTACCGGCATCGGCCACATGGACGAGCAGGGCCTGGCCAACGCCGACGCGCTCGAAGCCATCGTGCGCCGCCACCCGCAAGTGGAACGCGTGCTGTGCGGCCATCTGCATCGGCACATCACGCGCCGCTTCGGTGGCACGGTCGCGATCACCGCGCCCGGGCCGGCGCACCAGGTGGCGCTGGACCTGGACCCGCAGGCGCCCTCGTGCTTTCGCATGGAGCCGCCCGGCTACCTGCTGCACTGGTGGCATCCGGCACACGGACTCGTGACGCATGCGGCAGCGATCGGGGATTATGGGGCAGCGCATCCGTTCTTTGACGCGCAGGGCAAGCTGATCGACTAGCGGTGACGCTCTGGCAAGTTGTTCGTAAGCGCCAGGTGATGGCCTTGCAAGAGTACGAATGGCGAAGCCATGCCTCGCAACCGCTTGCGTCATGTCCCAGCTTGCAGGTGGGGTCATCCGCGATGATTCCACCGCGGAGACTCCTCACCGAGGTGGTTTGCTGCTTTGCAGATCCGCTATTGCCAAACGGAGAATCAACGACGCATGATCGCCACGATCGAATCGACGCGGGTTCTGTCACAGGCCATTGCGATTGCAATGCGATTTGACTACACCCCTGTCGATCGGGACTCGGTTGCCTGACCGCAGGGTTGCGTCATATCGGGGCATGCCCAAGTCATGGCGCATATTCCCGCGCCTGGACAACGGAGCAGGCCCAGACCAACCGCCCCGTTGCCCTGCCCTGCTCAGGACAAGCATTCCCCGCTGTCGCGCGCATCGCTGCGCGCGCCGTCGGTGAAGCCATCGCGCGAGCTGATGCGGGCGCCATCGGTGTAAGGGTCAGGCTTGCGCATGCCGTCCAGGTACGGATCAAAGCCACGGACCGCGCACACGGACCTGCCCTGATACGCGACCACGGGCAGCATGGTGGCCTCGGTGGGCGGACTGTGCGCGCCATCGGTAAAGGCGTCGCGCTGGTCGCTGTGTCCCGGCGCGGCGACGATCAGCCCATCGGCATAGGCACCGGCGTGGGCGGTCTGGCTGAGCCCGGCGGCAAGTGCGGCAGCGGCAAGCAGGGTCTTGGCAAGAGTCTTATGCATTGCTATCTCCAACAGGGGTGTCGGCGGCGTTGCCGCGACGGCACTCCTCGTGCAGGCGACCAGCTACGGAACGGTACAGGCCGCACGGGATCGCCTCTGCCGTGCAAGCCGTTGCCTGGCGTGTACCGGCTGCCATCCGTGGCAGCGGTGTCGCGCCGGGCTTCTGGATAAGGGGTACCTGCGCCCCATGTCGAAAGCGTGGTGCGTCAGGCGGGCCTGATGTTCTGATTCACGCGGAACAGGTTGGCCGGGTCGTATTTGCGCTTGATCTCCGCCAGCCGCGCATAGTTGTCGCGATAGGACGCCTTCACGTTGTCATTGCCCTCGTCCATCATCATGTTGATGTAGCCGCCGCCAGCAGAGTGCGGATGCAGGGCCAGCCAGTAGTCCTTCGCCCACTGCACGATGCGATCGTTGTTGGCCGGGTCGGGATCCACGCCGACAATCACGCTGGCAAAGTTGGCATCGCGGTAGCTGAAGGCCGTGTCGTCGCAGCCGGCGCGATGCGCTGCACCATTGATCGGATACAGGTGCATGGTCGAGTGCATCGACGGCAACTGCTGCCCGTACTTGATGTGCAGATCGATGGCCTTGTCGCTCAGGTCGCTGACGAAGTCCGCTTTCCAGTACCACTGCAAGCCCGCCGGATACAGTCCGTCGAACAGGCTCTGCAGGACAGGCCAGGGGACTGGTCCGGCAAAGTCCACCGCTGGCGGCATGGCCTCGCGAATCGGACGGAAGTGCGTTTCGGCCTGATCGATCGGGCCGGTGTAGCACCACACCACTGCGCACATCTTCTGCAGGTGAACTTCCTCCGGGAAGGGCGCTGCGGGAGGCACCGTGACGAAACCGAACCAGCCATTGATGTGCTGCGGCGCGCTCAGGATGAAGTCGCGCCACCATTTCATCAGCTCGCGGGCCTGCTCCATCGGCCACAGCATCGGGCCGCCATAGACCGTGGCTACGGGATGAGCCTTGAACTCGAACGACGTCACCACGCCGAAGTTGCCACCGCCGCCGCGCAACGCCCAGAACAGGTCCGCGTTTTCGTCCTCGCTTGCTGTGACGATGCGCCCGTCGGCCAGAACGACCTCGGCGCTGAGCAGATTGTCGATCGTCAGGCCGTAGGCGCGGCTGAGGTAGCCGATGCCGCCGCCGAGCGTCAGTCCGCCCACGCCGGTGGTCGAGATGAAGCCACTCGGCGTCGCCAGCCCGTAGGCACTGGCGGCGTGATCCACATCGCCCCAGGTGCAGCCACCGCCAACCCGCAGTGTCTTGCTTCCGGCATTGACAAACACGCCCTTCATGGGCGACAGGTCGATCACCAGTCCACCATCGCATGTGCCGAGCCCGGCGCCATTGTGCGCGCCGCCACGCACGGCCAGCAGCATCCCGCCGTCGCGCGCGGCGTTCACCGCCGCGATGACGTCCGCAACATCGACGCAGCGCGCGATGATCGCAGGTCGCTTGTCGATCATTCCGTTGTAGACGGCACGCGCCTGGTCGTAAGCCGCGTCGCCCGGCTGAATCAGTTGTCCCCGAAAATGCGCCTTGAGTGCGGTTGCGACGGGTTCGCTCAATGAAGCTTCCATGGTTGCCTCCTGTCCGGTTGGTATGCAGGAGTTTTAGCAACCTCGGCGTTTTGAAAGCGTTAGGTGAACCGTTACAAGGGGATTCTGCCTCCCGACCGGGGCGCGGTGGTCGAGCCGAAGCTAACGCGCGAGTAACGCCCGCGCCTTGACGATGTCGGGCTGATCGAAGCCCTCGGTGAATCGCGCAAGCGGCGCCTCGACCACCTCATGCGCATTGACGCGCCCCTGCGAGGTTCGCAGCGTTGTCAATGACAGGGTGGCACGTAGTTCAAGCGGTAGCGCGTGCTGGGCTGTGGCGATCGCGATCGCCTTGATCAGCGATGACTCGGCTTCGGCGAGGCTGGCGCTGCTGCATAGCAGCAATTCACCGCGCAGACGGTACAGCTCGGCGTCCACCCAGTGCTCGCCAGTGCGCCCGGCGCATTCGAGCGCCTGGTCCAAAGCCGCCAACGCAGCCTCGGTCTCTCCTACGTCGCCCAGGCATTCAGCCAGCATGGCCAGATACAGCGGCAGACGCAGGCGTGCGCCCGTTACGTGAAAGCCCTCGATCGACGCCTGCATCGCCACCACAGCGTCGGCGCCGGGCGCCTGTTTCGCGTTCGCCCAGGCGAGCAGTATGCCTGCCCAGGCAAGGTAGTAGCCTACGTGGTACTGTTCGGCGATCTCGTGTGCCTGGCGGGCATAGTGCAGCGTGAGACCGTGCTCATGTCGCAGCGCATGCTGCGTCGCGAGATATGACAGCGCGAGCGCCTGGGAGAACGGGTGTGCTACCCGGTTTGCCACCTCCAGCGCTTCGCGTCCACGCTGAAGGGCCTGATCGGCAAGCCCCCTGAACCACAATGCGTGCGCCGACCACGCGGCGGCCAGCACGCCGAAGTTACCGCCCATCAGGGACGCATGCTCGGCGTGCTGGGCCTCGTCATAAGCGCGGTGCGCGCGTTGATACGCGGGCTCGGCAGCCATCCAGTCGCCTTGCTGGACCAGACTACCCATGACGCTGGTCCATGCCATCACCGAGTAAGTACCGGAGCCCAGCGGCCCCAATCCCGCAATCAGTTCCTCGCTCAGGCTACGTGCCTGTGCAAGCTCCGCCCTCACTACCAGGAAAAATGAAAGGCTGACCTGGGCGCGTGCTTGCTGACTGGCGTCACCCGCCAGCCGGCTCAGTTCCACCGCGCGTCGCAGCGGCGCCTCCAGTTCGGGTGCCGCCCAGCCTCGGGCGATGCGAATCGGTGGCGCAAGGTCGAGTTGCAGGGCCAGCGATTGACTGGCGCGCTCCTGCGGATCGGCAATCCGGTCCGCTTGCACCAGCCCGCGCGTCAGCAATGCAATGGCATCGTCATAGGCATACACACTCTGCGCAACAACGGCCGCGCGCCGATAGAACGCCGCCGCCTGGGCTGGCAGGCCCGCCCGCTCATAGTGCGAGGCGATCTGCGCGCTTGCCGCGTCGGGCGCATCGCCTGACGCCTGCTCGAGCGCTCGCGCCACGCGCAAATGCAGGCGGCGGCGCTGTAGCGGACTCACGTCGGCGTATGCCACGTCGCGGATCTTGTCATGGCTGAAGTCAAAGGCCAGGCCGCCAGCGTCGGTCTGGCGCACGATGCGCCGCTGCCACAGCTCGTCCAGTGCGCCTGCCAGGGCATCCTCGCCGAGGTCGCTTGCCTGGGCGAGGATGTCGGTCGTGAACGCCCGTCCAATGATTGCAGCAACCCCGACGATTTCGCGGGCGCCCGGAGGAAGCTGTGCCAGCCGGTTCGAGATGATGGAGTAAACCTTGGGCGGCAACTTCGACGCCATGCCGCCCTGTGCGTCCCCGACCGGCATGGTGTCGGAGCGGGCCCGCATCATTTCGACGGCAAACAGCGGGTTACCCTCGCTCTCTTCGAACAGCCGGGTTGCCTCCGTGTCGGCCAGCGGCCGGTCCAGGATCTGGGCCGCTATCTTTGCCGTTTCCGCGGCGTCGAGTGTCCCCAATGAGATCTCGATGAACTGGTCGTCGCGGCGTAGTGCGTCCAGCAGCCGGTTCGCCGCGTGCAGCGGCATGATTTCCTCGGGGCGCGCCGTTGCGACCACCATCAGCCTTGCCGCCACGTCGAAACGCATCAGGAAGCGCAGCCATTCGAGCGTCTCGCCGTCGCACCATTGCAGGTCGTCGAGCAGCAACAGAAGCGGCCCGCCTTGTGCAAGCACCGCTCGCGCAAGCGCCTCGAAGAACCGTTGGCGTTGCCAGTATTCGGTAAGAGGCGACGGCGGCGACAGTCCGGATTGCTGCGTGAGAAGTTCGGGCAACAGGCGCGTGACCTCGGTCAGCCACAGTCTGTCGAGCTTGCCGATCGCACCACTCAGGCCAGGGCTGCGCAGCCAGCCGGTCACCGGCGCAAACGCAAGCTGTCCCTCGGCCGCATAGGCGCGCGAATGCGCCACGGTGATGCCTTGCTCGGCCAGATGGACCAGCAGTTCCTCCGCCAGGCGCGATTTGCCGATGCCGGCTTCGCCCAGGATCAGGACAAACTGCTTGTCGCCCAGCTGGGTACGCTGCCAGACTTCAAGCAGCCGGCGCCATTCGCCATGCCGGCCAATCATTGGCAGCATCGCATCCCGCCGCGGGCGTTGGCGCTGCATTGACGCAGCCTGCGCAGCCAACCGCGCATAGGCCTCGCGCATGGGGTCGCCGGGCAGGACGCCCAATTCGCGAGCGAGCGTTTCCACACAGCTACGATAGGCGCGCATGGCCGATGCGTGATCGTGGTTCAGCGCGTGCAGGCGCATCAGCGCCAGGCAGGTGGGTTCGCGGCAGGGGTCGAGCCGCTGCAACTGCTGTGTGTACTTCAACGCCTTTGCATAGTCGCGCCGGTCCTCACTCAGTTGACCGAGGCGCGCGAGCGCCGCGATGCACTGTTCGCGCAACTTTTCGCGCTCGGGGTGGATCCACTCGTCATAGCAGTTGGCCAGCAGGTCACCGCGATAGAGATCCGCGGCATGCGTCAGCAGTTCTTCTTCAGCGCCTGCGTCGCCGTGCCTCGAGGCCCTGGCCGCAGCCGCAAGCGCGGACTGGAACTGCGCTACATCGAGGTCAAGCGGCGAATCGGGCAGCCATCGCACCGTTTGCGCATCGGCATGGACAAACTGATCTGCCTCCGGCCAGGTCTTGCGCAGCTGAAACAGCAGTTGACGCAGGGCATTGCGCGCCTGCGCCTGCGAGGAATCAGGCCAGAACAGTACGGCGAGCTGCTGCCGCGTCTGCGGTGCGTCGCGATGCAGGACAAGGCAGGCGAGCAGCGCCTGCAAGCGGGGGGAGTTTGCGTTAAACAGGGGCGCGCCAGCGCCGTCGAGCTGGAACTCGCCAAACAAACGGACGGAGGAGCGGGCCTGCGAAGTCATGCTGGAGCGCAATGCGGCACAAAGCGATGGGGAGCTCCTGTAGGCAGCGTGCGGTGCGCGCTGCGCTAGCGCTCGTGCGGGAACTCTCCAACACCCAAGCCCGCGCGAGCGCCTTCCGTGACTATACTCGCGTTGGCGCGTCCCATCCGGCCAACGTCGACGAGCAGTCACTCCCTTTCCCGCAAGGTCCTAGCCGAAGACCTCGGATGCGTCCGTCATCAGTCTAAGCCCATGGGCTCGGATTCGCTCCTGGGCACGCCGGGCAAAGACTGATGCATCCAGGTTTGACCCGAGCTTCCGTACGCCGTGGGAGACTCGCCGAAAAATGAAATCAACTTCGTTTTCGGTGAAGTCGCCGTAGGCAAGGTATGCCCTCAGCATCTGGTTAAGGTAGGCATCACACTCACTTCGCTGCAATACTAGTGCGCTTGCCAGCAGAGACCGCGAGTGCCACCGCAGCCACCGGCGTCTCCAGTGCTTGTAGTCGTCCTTTACCAATTGACCCCTCCATTGCCCGGCGGCACCTTTCTTTACGCTGCCCGCAATCACCAACGAGTAGGGAGCACGCGGCGCGCTGTTTGAAAATCATCATAGCGTGACGGAAATAGCAGGGCAATCGGCTTTCCTCTGGAGAAGGTCCCACCAAAGAGGGGGTATGGCGAGAATCTTGCGATTGAGGGAAATCGTGTGGATCGCCGAGCGAAGCGGCGGGCGGGCACTCCGACCGGCCGCTCCCAATTGCCCGGGCCGGGCCTCAAGTCAAAGATTGAGGCGCTGGAAATACCCGGTCAGTTCGAGGTAGCCCCGTCCGACCACCTTGCCTCCCCGCAACGCCGTCACCGCGCCCTCCCAATAGACCGCGCCGGTACTCGCGCGGCTATCGAGTTCCTGATCATCCATCAGCGGTAGCAGTTCGAGCGTGAGACCGCCTGCGTTCAACCGCATGGCAACCGGATAGCTCGTGCCGGTACGAGGCGAGCGCCAACGGCGTGCCGGCATGAAGTTGACCTCGTCGGGAGCCAGTACCTGGACGCGACCGTCGCTGCCGCGCAGCGTGCCGCCTCCCCAGAACTTGCGCCCCGGCTTGTCCCGGATCTGGAAGGCCATCAACGCGCTGCCGTCATCCAGGTTGAGGCCGAGCCAGTCCCAGCCGACGGCCTCGTCGGCCAGCAAGGTCGACGACCATTCGTGATCCAGCCAGGCGGTGCCGTGCACGGTTTCCTGCAGGCTGCGCCGCTCCAGGGTGCCGCTCACCTTGAGCCCCGGCTGGCTGTAGTAATAGCTCGCCTGGGCCGCCAGCGGTCCCTTGCGGCTGTATCCCCGTTCGCCCTGTAGCAGCAACCGTTGGGTTGGTTCCATTGTCAGATCGAGCGTGAAATCCCGCGCGGGAAATCTGGCTCGGTAGTGCCCCGTCGCCTCTCGGCGCAGCGACCAGTTGTCGATGTACACATCGGTATCGGCAGTATCGGCAAGCGCAAGGCCGAAGCCGCTGCGCGCCGCGCGTTGGTCGTGCTGGAGCTTGCCGGCCACGGGATCGCTCAGTGCGACATTGGCGAACAGCAGTTGCTGCGGCGCGAAGCGGCTTGGGTTGGCCTGGTCGAACGGCGGGCGCGAACGGAAGAACGTAACCTGGAAGCCGAGCGGCGCTCCTGCCGGCGTCTGCAGCCAGCCGGTGGCATACCACCATTCGGTGCGATAGTCGGGGTGCGCGCCGTGGTCGCGCGGGAAGGCCAGGGTTCGTCCCGCGGCGACTGGCGGATAAGCGGGCGCTGCGCCCAGCGCCGCGGCCGCCACGCCGGAACCCGGCAACAACAGCAGGAATGAGCGCCTCTTCACCAATCCTCCTGAACCGCGCGCACTGCGCTACGCGACATCGCCTGCCGCCCGCTCGCCAGCGCAGCCAGCGAGGCCGCCGCCACCACCGCGCTCGCCAACTGGGCGAGGAATGCCCAGGGCAAATGCAAACTCATGGTCCAGTGGAACGACTGCGGGTTGACAACGTGAACCAGGATCAGGGCGATGATCCATCCCAGCGCAAGACCGGCTACCACGCCAAGCAGAGCGAGTAACGCGCCCTCCAGTGCCAGCATCGCGCCGATCTGCCAACGCATGAAGCCGAGATGCCGCAGCATGCCGAATTCGCGCGCACGCGCCAGGGCCTGCGCGCTGAAGCTGGCGCCAATGCCGAACAGGCCGATCACGACCGCTATGCCCTCCAGCAGGTAGGTCACGGCGAAGCTCCGGTCGAAGATTCTCAAGGTGACGGCGCGAATCTCGCCAGGCTCGGCGAAGGTAATGTGTTCACCGCCGGCGACGCGCTGGCGCAGCCTCTCCTTGACCTGCGCCGGGCCGGTGCCCTGCTCCAGCCACAGGGCAACGTCAGTGACACGCCGCTCGTCCGTGAGCCGTCGATAATCGTCCTGGCTGATCACGACCGTACCATGCTGGCGTGCGTAATCGCGCCACACGCCGCCCACCAGGAAGGCGACGGGCCGGCCCTGCAGCGGCAGCGTGATACGTTGCCCCGGGCGGAAGCCATAGAGGTCGACCATCGCCTCGCTGACCCATACCGCCGGCGGATCCCCCGGCTGCGCCGCGACGGGCGCTGCCGTCAGCGGCAACCGTGCGCCCGGATTGCGCGGATCGATCGGCCGGGCAATGACCGTGACGGGGGGGCGCTCGGGATCAAGCAGGATCTGGCTCGAACGTAGAAACTCGGCACGCGCAACGCCACGGACGCTGGCGATGGCCGCCTGGTCGTCAAGCGAGAAATACGCGCTGTCGCCGCTTGACGAAGCACGCAGATAAAGGTCGGCCGGCAGGGCATTGTGCAACCAATCGTCCACCGAGATGCGAAAGCTTGACACCATGATCGCCATCGCCGCCATCAGGCTAAAGCTGGCGACTATGCCGGCCAGCGCGATGGCCGCGCGGCCCGGTGCGCCGGCGAGCTGGGTCAGGGCAAGCTGCGGCACAGCCCGTCGCCAAGAGGGCAGCAAGCCGAACACGAGATGCGCCAGCCGTGGCATCAGCAGGATGGCGCCCACCAACAACAGGGCGATCGCCGCATAACCGAAGACCGGCAGATCCGCCACCGGCCGCAGTGGCGTCAGCACAAGCCCGGCTGCCATCGCAGCAAGCCCGGTCCACGGCGAGCGTAGCCGCTTGAGCGGTGTCTCCTCATCGCCCGCCTTGAGCGCCTGCGCCGGCCGCGCGCGTGCGGCCTCCCATGCCGGTGCGAGACTGCCGAGCACCGCCGCCGACAGGCCGAGTGTGAAGAAGATCAGCGCTGCCAGCGCGTCGAAGCGGACCTTGGGCTTTACACCTGCAAAGTAGCCGCCGCCCAAATCTCCGCCCGCGTACCCGAGCACCGTGGCGGCGAGGACGAAGCCAAGCGCCAGGCCGAGCATCGCACCGAGCGCGCCTTGCACCGCGCCTTCCGCCAGCAGCAGCCGCAGCAGACCAGCGCGCGTCACCCCAAGGGCGCGCAACAGTGCAAGCTGCGAGCGCCGCCGCAGCACCGAGACTGCCTGCATCGTGAACACCAGGAAGGCGCCAGTGAACAGCGCCACCAGGGCAAGCACGTTCAGGTTCACCCGATAGGCGCGCGACAGGTTGGAAGTCCGGCGCGCGTTGTCCTGCGGCGAACCCGCCACCACCCCTGGCGGCAGCAGCGCGGCCAGCGCTTGCGCAAAGTTGTCGGTGTCCACTCCCGGCCTGAGCTTGACGTCGATCCGCTGCAGCAGGCCAAGCCGGTCGAGGCGCCACTGCGCGGCACCGATATCCATCACGCCCAGGCGCATGCCCTCGCCCGCCGCCGGCAGCGTGCCGGCAATACGCAGCGTAAGCGCGGTCAGCCCGACTTGTACGGTGAGCGGGTCCCCGGGCTTGAGATCGAGCCAGCTCAGCGCCGCCGGCGACAGGAACACGGCGTCGGGATCGAGAACGTCGAGCTTGCCCGCGCGCTCCTCGGCGGGCCGCCCGATCAGATTGGGTGTTACAGGCGCCGCCCGGAACACATCGATGCCAAACAGCGTCAGCGCACCGGTGCGCCCCGGCACCAGCGCATTGACTTCCACCACGGGGCTGGCCGACGCCACCTCCGGCAGGCCCGCGATGCGCGGATAGAGCGATTCGTCGAAGCCCATGCGCGGCCCGCGGATCTCCAGATCGGCATTCCCCATCAAGGAGCGCACCGCCTGGGAAAACTCTGCCAACGCAGCGTGGTTGACCAGATGCACGCCATAGCCCATTGCCACACCGATGGCCACGGCAAGGATGCCGATGATGGCGCGTCCGGGATGGGCGCGCAATTCGCCCAGGAGTAGTGCAAGGCCGAGTGAGCGCGGCGTTCGCATGGCTTAGGCGGCCGCGCTCATCGGCGGCTGTGGCCCCAGCGGCGTCAATCCGCCGGGCGTCAATTGCAAGACGCGATCCGCCGTCGCCGCAGCCACTGCCGAATGCGTGACGATAATCGCGGCCGTGCCGTTTGCGTTGACCAGTTTGCGCAGCAGGCTCAGCACCCGCGCGGCCGTCTCGTGATCAAGGTTGCCAGTCGGCTCATCCGCCAGCAGCAGCATTGGACGGTGTACCAGGGCACGCGCAATCGCCACCCGCTGCAACTCCCCGCCGGAAAGCTCGCGCGGCAGACTGTCCTCGCGCCCCTCAAGCCCAACCGCGGCGAGCATCTCGGCAACGCGCGCCGACGCCCCTTTTTGCTCGAGGCCGTTCAACAGCAGCGGCAGCGCCACGTTCTGCGCCGCGCTCAAATTCGGCAGCACGTGGAAGGCCTGGAACACGAACCCCAGCTTGCGACGCCTGAGCAAGGTTGCGGCATCGTCGTCCAGCTTGCCCAGATCCTGTCCGTCGAACTGGATGCGGCCACTGTCGGGCCGATCCAGACCGGCGATCAGGTGGAGCAGCGTTGACTTGCCCACGCCCGATTCGCCCATGACGGCGACAAATTCGCCGGCGTCCAGCGCAAGACTGACTCCGCGGAGAACCGTGCGCGGTCGGGCGCCGTTGTATGTCTTGGAGACATCTGTAAGGGTCAGCACAATGTCGTCAACCTCGCGTGGCGTGCCTCTCCGTCAAGGCTGTGACGGGAGAGCGGGCACAAGCCATTCTGCCACCGTTGAAGTGCATGGACTTGTCGAAGAAGGCCGCTAGAAGTCGGACGATTCCCACTGGGAACGGTGCAGCCACTTTGCCATTTCCTGACGCTGGTTCGCTTCGCAGCCGATCGGGGGGATTTCGACTGACGCAGTGGCAGGCCCGTTCCATTGATCCGTTCACTGGCTATCCTTCTGCTTGTGCGGCTCGTGTAGATGCGGCACATTTGTTTCCGTCACTGTCTGGGCGCCCATCCAGCTCCTTGTGGCGCCGCCGGGGGCGGAAAGCTGGCGCAGTCCATGCGCAAGACGGCATGGATCATGCGGCCATTAGCGTGTGGCGTCTCGGTTCCCGGGTGAGATCCAGGCCGGAAATACACCCGCTGCGCCCATGGATGGCTCAGGGAATGAACCCGGCAGCTTCATCAACCGTGCTTCAGGTCACCGCCGGAACCACAGCATCGAGAGCCCGCACGCCACCCCCAGCAGCAGGACCGCTGCTGCCGAGAACAATGCACTGATCTCGGTTTCCTTGCGCTCGAGCGCGAAGCGCGCGCTGAGCTGGCGATACACCTGGCTCAGGTCCGCAGCCGAGCCAGCCTGAAAGTACTCGCCGTTCGTTATCGCCGCTACCGCCCGCAAGGCGGGTTCATCGAGCTGCATGTAGTAAGACAGGCCCGACTCTGCCGCGGCTCCGCCCTGCGACGTACCGAAGCCCACCGTATAGACGCGCACGCCGCGCTGGGCGGCCATGCGCGCAGCGTCCAGCGGGTCCGGGCCGGTGGTGCGGCGGCCATCGCTGAGCAGGATTACCGCACCGTGCCGATACGAGCCGGGCTGCGCCGCCGGCCGTTCCTGTTCGCGCTTGCGGACGGCGTCCGCCGCCGCGGCCTCTGTCAGCGATCTGCCGCCGGGACCGGGTGCGAGCGACTCGCCGCTGAAAAGGATGGCTTCCAGGTCGATGCCATCGTCGGGGAACAACACTGCCAGCGCCTGGATCAGCCCGCTGCCGGTCGCCGTGCCGAGCTGGAGCTGGAAGCGATCGATTGCGTCGAGCATGTCCTGCCGGTTGTCGGTGGGGGGCAGCACCACGGTCGCGGTGGCGGCAAAAGAGACCATGCCCAGGCGCACGCTGGCCGGCAGCCCGACGATGAGATCCCGGGCAGCCTGCTTGGATGCGCCGATCCGGGTTGGTGCAACGTCGGTCGCCGCCATGCTGCGGGAGGTGTCCATGGCCAGCACCAGGGTGATGGTGTCGGACGGCAGCGTGATCGTCGCCGTAGGACGGGCGCAAGCCAGCAGGGCCACGCCCAGCGCGAGCAGGAAGAGCAGTGGCGGAATGTGACGCCGCAGCCGCTGACCGGGACCCAGGGCGGCGCGCGGCAGCGCAAGGCTGGCATACAACAGCGCGATTTTCTTGCGCCGCGCAATCAGGTACAGGTAAGCGGCTGCCAGCAGGGGCAGCGCAAGCAACAGCCAGAGCATTTGCGGCCAGAGAAACTGCATGCACCTGCTCCTTGGCGCGTGGGTAAGACGATGGTACTGTATTTTTCACGGCGGGACGGGACCTCGGGAGCGGCAATGAGACGGGTAACGATCTACGGATGGGTCTCGGCAGCGGTGGCGCTGGTGCTCGCGGCGGTCGTTGGCTCTGCCTGGCTGTTGCAGCCGACGCCGCGCGTCCTCAAGCAAGCCGACATCGACTCCGCCGTGCTGCACACGCTGGAAACCAAGCGCCTGCCTTCGCGCACAGCCAGGGCGGCAGAGGCGGTTCGCGAGTCGGTGGTGGAAGTTCGCAGCTATGCGCCAGCCGAAAAGGCTGCGGACAAGCCGAAGAAAGCGGCATCCGCCCCACACGCCAAGCGTGATCCCCCTGCCACACGCCGCAAGGCACCTCCCGAATCGGCTCCGCTATCCCCGCCGCCTTCGGGCGATGAACTCGCAAAAGGCGACCCACCGGGCAGCAAGGGCGAGTCCGGCGGCAAGCGCACAGCCCGCCACATCGGTTCGGGGGTGGTCGTGACCGAAAGCGGCACCATTCTCACCAGCTACCACGTCGTCGCCGACGCCCTGCGCCTGGAGGTCAGGTTCCACGACGGCCACACGGCCGAGGCCTCGGTTGTGCAGGCGTTCCCGGAGAAAGACCTAGCGGTGATCCGGCCCAGTTCCATCCCCGACGACCTGCCGCCGGCGACGCTCGGTTCCAGCCGGAACCTCGCGCCCGGCACTGAAGTCGTCGCGGTCGGCTTTCCGTTCGGCATCGGCCCGTCGGTGTCTGCCGGCGTGGTGTCGGGGCTCGACCGCAGGTTCGTCTTGCCGGACGGCAAGCGGGACCTGGACAAGCTCATCCAGTTCGACGCCGCCGCCAATCCGGGCAACTCCGGCGGACCGCTGGTGAATCTGGATGGCGAGGTGGTAGGGATCGTCACCGCCATCCTCAACCCCAACCAGAGCGGCACTTTCCTCGGCATCGGCTTTGCTGTCACGATCGAAAGCGCCGGCGCTTCCATCGGATCCTCTCCTTTCTAATCGCGGGGGCCTATGAACGACCAAACCCGGGGCGCAGTGGACAGCGCCGAACTGATGGAACGCCTGCTGTATGAGGTGAAGCGCGTGGTGGTGGGGCAGGACCACTTCCTCGAACGGGTGCTGGTGGCGATCCTTGCGGGTGGCCACCTGCTGGTGGAAGGCGTGCCGGGCCTGGCCAAGACGCTGACCGTCAAGACGCTGGCCAGGACCATGAGCGGCTCCTTCAAGCGCATCCAGTTCACGCCTGACCTGCTGCCGGCCGACCTGATTGGCACGCGCATGTATAACCAGGGCACGGGCGAGTTCTCCACCGTGCGGGGCCCGGTCTTCGCCAACCTGCTGCTGGCCGACGAGATCAACCGCGCGCCGGCCAAGGTGCAGAGCGCCTTGCTGGAAGTGATGGAGGAGAAGCAGGTCACCATCGCCGGCGAGTCCCATCTGGTGCCCACGCCCTTCCTCGTCATGGCCACGCAGAACCCGATAGAAACGGAAGGCACCTACCCCTTGCCTGAGGCGCAGGTCGACCGTTTCCTGATGAAGGTCCTGGTGGGCTATCCCAGCGAGGAGGAGGAGGCCGTCATCGTCAACCGTGTCACCGGCCCCAGCATCAGCGTGAGCCCCATCGCGACGCCGGAGCGCCTGGCAAGCCTGCAGGACGAATGCGGCAGGATCTATGTGGATCCGAGCCTGCTCCAGTATGCAGTGCGCGTGGTGGCGGCCACCCGCAAGCCGGGAGGCTACGGGCTGGAGGACCTGGATCGATACATAGCGTTCGGTGCCAGCCCCCGCGCCACCATCGGCCTGATCGAAGGCGCGCGCGCCCTGGCGTTCCTGCGCCGCCGGCACTATGCGCTGCCCGAAGACGTGGTCGATCTCGTGCCGGATGTCTTGCGCCACCGCCTGGTGCTCTCGTACGAGGCCATGTCCGACGGCGTGACTGCCGACCAGCTCGTCACCCGCATCCTGCAGGCGCTGCCGGTCCCGGAGCGCCCATTGGAATCCCATGTTCGGGCGCCTGCGCAATAGGCGGCGCCGGAGCGGCCCGGAGGCCGCACCCGGCAGCATGCCCGCCGGCACGGCGCTGGCCAGCGTCGACGCAAGGCAGACCGAGGCCTTGCTGCGCCGCCTGGAATGGACCGTGGTGCGCCGCCTCGATGGCCTGCTGCAGGGCGACTACCGCACGCTGTTCCGCGGCTTTGGGCTGGATCTTGCCGACCTGCGCGAATACCGTCCCGGCGACGACGTGCGGCACATCGACTGGAACGTGACAGCACGGCTGCAAACACCGCACGTGCGTGAGTACCAGGAAGACCGGGAGGTCTCCGTCTGGTTCCTGCTGGACCTGAGCGGATCGGTCGGTTTCGGTTCCGGCAGCGTGAGCAAGCGTGACCTGCTGAGCGACTTCACCACCGTCATGGCGCTGCTGCTGACGCGCTATGGCAACCGGGTCGGCGCCCTGCTCTACGGCGGGGCCACAGACGCGGGCGCGTCGGTGGTGCCGGCGCGCTCGGGGCGCCGGCACCTGCTGCACCTGCTCGACCGCATGCATGGCACACCGGCCGCGTCGCCGGGCGACACCCGCTTGCGCGACCTGCTGGAGCGCGCACGGGCGGTCGCGAAACATCGATCGGTGCTGTTCGTGGTCTCCGACTTCATCAGCGCCCCGGGCTGGCAGGCATCGCTCCAAATGCTGGCCCGGCGCCATGAGGTCGTCGCCGTGCGGCTGGTCGACCCGCTGGAGATGGCCTTGCCCGACCTGGGCCTGGTCGTGCTGCAGGATGCCGAAACCGCCGAGCAGATGTTCGTCGACACGCACGACCCGGCCTTCCGCAAACGCTTCGCCGCCGCCGCCCAGGCGCGCGAGGACGAATTGCGCCTGGCCTTCACCCAGGCCGGCGTGGCGTGCCTGACGCTGTCGACCTACGCCCGCCTGGACCTGGCCCTGCTGCACTTCACCCGCCGGCGCCGCCACCGTCAAGGTGCCGCCGCAACAGCAAAGCAGGAGAGCGGGCCCAAGGAGGCAGCATGACCGATGCCATAAGCCGGCTACCCGTCTTCAGCTTCCTGTGGCCAGGCATGCTGTGGCTGCTCACGCTCGTCCTCGTGCTGTCCGCTGGCTACGTATGGCTCGACAGGCGCCGGCGCCACGCCACGGTGCACTATCCCACCCTGAAATCCGTCGGCGTTGCCATCAGGGGCGGTGCGACCTTGCGCCGCCACGTGCCGCCCATGCTGCTCCTGCTGGCCCTGGCCGCGCTGACCTTCGCCATCGCCCGACCCCAGGCAGTGATGATGCTGCCCTCGCACATCGAGACCGTGGTCGTGGTCATCGATCTGTCCGGCAGCATGCGCGCGCAGGATATCCAGCCCAGCCGCATCCGCGCCGCCCAGCAAGCGGCCAAGGTTCTACTCGACACACTGCCCGCGGGCGTCAGCGCGGGAGTAGTCGCGATGGCCGGCACCGCCGCCGTGGCACAGGCGCCCAGCCGCAGCAAGGATGCCGCGGCCACGGCGATCGACCGCCTCAAGCCGCAAGGCGGCACCGCGCTGGGCAATGGCCTGCTCATCGCGCTGACGACGCTGCTGCCGCAGACGGCTGGTGACGCCGAGCGCCTCATGAACGGCGACACCACGCCGCTGCAAAAGCCGGACGCATCCCACAGCGGCGAAGCCGTGACGCCCGGCTCTTATCCCTCCGGGGCGATCGTCCTGTTTTCCGACGGTGAAAGCAACACCGGCCCGGCCGCGACGCAGGCGGCGCAGCTTGCCGCGGCGCACGGCGTGCGCGTTTATACCGTCGGGGTTGGCACGACCGACGGTGTGGTGCTCTCGGTCGATGGCTGGTCGGCGCGCGTCAGGCTGGATGAGAAGGTATTGAAGGAAGTCGCCAATGCGACAGGGGCAGAGTATTTCCCGCTTGCGGATGCCGCGCAACTGAAGAGGGTGTACCGGGCGCTCAATATGCGGCTGACGTTTGGCAAGCGCGAACAGGTTGAAATTACTGCGTTCTTCGCCGCGCTGGGGGCGTTGCTGGCCACGTGTGCAGGGCTGCTGTCGTTGTGGTGGTTCGGGCGCGTGATGTAGGCAGGGACTGGCTCTGGCGGAGGAAACAAATCACTGGCCTAGCGAAGATGTGGCGGACCTTCTCGTAGCAGGAAGTTCCACATACGATCGGCCGGTCGACGCTCCAGCTTGTGCACGTAGGCAAGACTATGCCCGCGGTCCTGATCCCGCAGGGACTTCCCGACGATCACTTCAAACCAGCCATCCTGGCGGCGCCCCGTCGAAGGCCGCCGCCGTCAATGCCGATCGCGTGGATCGGACCCGGCTCGGGGATTTCGGATGGGACCGATCGACAGTCGCCCGAACGTCCTGCGGTATTGCGGCTCACGGTGGAGTACCGCAAGACGCCCTCATCAGCTTTGCCGTAACGCCTGCCACGAATGCTGAACGTGTGCTGAGGTTCGTCGGCCCAGCCCATGACTACATGGATGACATTGTGCCATTGCCCGTGCTCGGGAACAACGCCCGCATATTAACACAACAGCTGTTGTGTTAATTCGAATTGCGAGTTATTGTTCGTCCATCGCGCCGGCCAGCGTCCATCACGAGGAATGAAGGAGACCGATCATGCTCACCACCCAATCCCAACGAGAGGCGTTTCGCAATGACGGCGCCGTACTTGTAGAAAACTGTCTTGACCCGGCGCAGCTCGCTCAGTGCTACGAGGCGTTCAAGTGGAACGTCGCCAATCCGGGTCCGTATCACTTCCGCTCGCTGGACGGCACGAGCCTGCAGACCCATATCGACAACGCCAATCCGGTCGTCAAGGACAAGCTTGACGATCTGGTCTCGACGCTGCCGTTCGGAAAGATATTCCAGGAGTTATGGGGATCGGAGCATGTCTGGTATTTCGCCGAGGAGGTGTTCGCCAAGGAAGGTGGCCAAAGCGGCCGCGGACCGTGGCATCAGGACACCGCCAACCTGCCCTGGGCCGGCAAGCACTGGGGCAACGCCTGGATCACCTTCCAGCCCATTCCAAAGGGGAATTCGCTGGAGATCGTTCGCGGCTCGCATCTCGGCATCCAGTACGACGGGGCCAGCTTCGCGAATGCCGATGACCCGACCGATCCGCTCTACGGCGACGGCACTCTGCCCCGCCTTCCGCATATCGACGAGGAACTTGCCAAAGATCCGAACGCCTGGGACGTGCTCTCCTGGGGCGTGACGCCCGGCGACGTCGTATTCCTGCATCCGCGTTCGCTGCACGGAGGAGCCGCCGTCGACGCCGACTGTCCGACCCGCCATACCCTGGTACTTCGATTCTTCGGTGACGACGCCACGTTCCGCGCCCTGCCGCTGTCGAACCCGCGCTATGCCCGTAACGGGCCCCTATTCAGCGAAGAAATGGCCAAGCTCAATGAAGGCGAGCCGTTCCGCTCGCCTGTCTTCCGCCAGATCGCCTGATATCGCCTTGGACGGAGAAGCAGCCATGAAACGACAAATGATCAATCCCGGCCTTGCACAGGCAAGGCACTACGACCAGCTTCATTTCTCGTCGGCGACCCGTGTCGGCGACATGATCTGGGTGTCCGGCCAGGTGGGGTTCGATCTGGCGACGGCCACGGTGGGACAGGGAATGGAAGCGCAGGCCCGACAGGCGTTTGAAAACCTGAAGACGGTCCTCGAAGCCGCGGGAGCCAGCATGGCCGATATCGTGGAGATCATGACTTTCCACACCGACTTGCGCGGCGACATCCATGAGTTTGTGAAGGTCAAGGATGAATACCTACCCGACCGCTATCCCTCGTGGACAGGCGTGGGCGTAAGCCAGCTGGCCCGCCCCGAGTTCCTCGTCGAGATACGCGCCATTGCGGTCGCCGGCTGCGGCGCCGGCTGACTGCCGGATGCCGCGGCCCCGTTTGCACACCGGGGTCGCGGCACACGATCCCAAAAGAAAAAAAGAACAGCGACAAAGCTGATGGAGACACCGACATGAATCGTCCCAATACGGTCGTCAGGCCGGATAAGCCATCCAGCATCCTGGCGAGGCTTGACCGCCTGCCGGTGATGGCTTCCCACTACGTCTGGGCCGCGCTGCTCGCGGCCAACCTGATGCTGGAGTATTACGACAACGCCATCTTTGCCTACGCCAGTCCAACGATCAAAGCCCATACCAATCTGAGCACGGAGCAGATCGGCCTCATCAGCAGCGCGTTTTTCATCGGGATGATTATCGGCGCGCTGGCGGGAGGAAGGCTGTCTGACAGGTGGGGACGACGCTCGGTTCTGGTATGGACCACAGTCCTGTACTCGCTGGGCGCGTTAGCGACCGCCTTCGCGCCTACCTACGAGACCATACTGGCCTCCCGCGTCGTCACGGGTATCGGCGTGCAGGCCGCCACATCGGTGCTGCTTGTCTATATCGCCGAGATGTTTCCCGGCAAGGCACGTGGCCGTTTCGTCTCCATCGTGACAATCGGGTTCGTGGTCTCCGGCATCGGAGCTGCGGCACTGGCAATGTTCTATCTGCCGCACAGCAGTACCGGTGCCTGGCGCAACCTGTTCCTTGCTGGCAGCGTCGGCTTGCTGATTGCGCCCCTGGCACGCGTCATCCTGCCCGAATCGGTGCGCTGGTGTGTGTCGCGCGGGCGGTCCGACCGCGCCGAACGCATCGTCAGCGAACTCGAAGCACGCGCACTGCGCCGCGGTCCGCTCGAGGAACCCGGAATTTCCGCAACTCAACAGAACGCCGCAGCACCAACGCTGCGCGACCTCATCAACGACAAGGCCGTTCTTCGAACCATAGCAGTTCTCACGCTTGGCTATTTCGGCGCCACCCTGGGCTACTACCTGTTCGGGCAGTGGGGCGTCTACTCGCTCGTGTACAGCCTCAAGTACTCCGAGGACGATGCGTATTTCATCCTGTTCCTGTGGAACGTGATCTATGGCATCACGCCGTTCGTCGCCATGCTGTTTCTCGACCGGTATGAACGCAAGTCCACCATCCTTGTCGTGTCCGTGCTCAGTGCACTGCCGTTGGTCATGCTCGGCATCTCGGCCACCAGCTGGGTGGTGATCGGTGCGGGGGGCCTCGCCTCCATCATCACCGGACTCGTCGTCAACGCGTACTACACCTACATCCCGGAGACGATTCCGACGCAGTTGCGCGCCCTGGGCAGCGGCATCGTGATTTCTGGCGGCCGGTTCGGCGGAGCGGCCGCCGGCGTCCTGGGCGCCGCGCTGTTCTCCGCAAACGGCATGGCGGGCGTAATGCTCGCCGCGGCAGCCTGCTACATCGTGTTCTCCATCCCCGTCGCCCTGTTCGGCCCGCGCACGACCAACCGCTCGCTGGAAGCCGTTACCGACGAAGGGCCCGGCGCTGCAAACGGCGTGCGTCAATCCACGGACACGCCCATGGCCGCCTGACACGGCATGTCCGAAAATTGCCGGGTGGTTGTGTCCCGACAGCATGGATCTCCAGACCAAGGAGCACGGCAACGTGACTGAAGACTTCAAGACATACCGAACACTGGGCGGCTGGATAGAAAAGCCAGCCGATCTGCAGCCACCGCTCGAGGGCCACACCAACGCCGATGTGGTCATCATCGGCGCCGGCTTCGCCGGCCTTTGCGCGGCGCTGGAGCTTGCCCGGCACCGCGTGAAGGTGGTCGTCCTCGAACGCGAATTCTGCGGCTATGGAGCGAGCAGCCGCAATGCGGGCTATCTCGCCGGCGGCCAGGGACTCAAGTACGACCGCTTCCTCAAGCGCGCAGGCCATGAGAAGGCAAGGCAGATCGTCCGCTTCTACGAGGACGGCGTCAGCTTCGCCGAAGGCAAGTTCGCCGAGCACGGGATAGACTGCGACTACAACCAGTCGGGACTGATCCGTGCCGGCATCGACCCCTCGCAGGAAGCCAGGGTGCGCGACGATATGCGCATCAGCGCCGAACTCGGATGCCCATCGGAGTATCTGGACCAGGCCGAGATGCGCGCACGCGGCATCCCGCCAGCGTTCCTGTTCGGCAGCTACGTGTCGAACGGCGGCACGCTCGATCCCGGCAAGTACGTCCTGGGGCTGCGGCGCGCGGCCCTGCGGGCGGGCGTGACGATCCACGAGAACACGCCGTTGCTGTCCTACACCGAAGGACCGACCGTCAAGGTGCGGACGCCGCGCGGCAGCGTCAGCGCGCCGGTCATGATCCTGGCCACCAACGCCTATACGCCCCAACTCGGCCCGCTGGCGGACAAGGTGGTGCCGTTGCGGCTCTCGGCAATCGAAACCGAACCGCTTTCACCCGTCCAGCTGGCAGCGCTTGGGTGGCATCGTCGCGAAGGCATCACGACCATGCACTGGGTCATGGAAAGCCATCGCCTGACGGCGCGCAACACGCTTGTCGTGACGACCAAGCGCTTGCGCTACCCGTTCGGCTCGCAGACGCCGGACGTGCCAGAGCACGGCCAGTATCGAGCGCTGCGGATGGCCCTGCACGACCGCTTTCCACCCCTGAAGGGGATCGCCATCCGGCGCTGCTGGAGCTGGTACATCAGCTATGCCGACGATGGCCTGCCGGTGATCGGCACCACCGGAGCGGATCGGAACATCTACTACGCGGCGGGATGTTCCGGCCACGGCGTCGGCACACAGGGCATGGTCGGACACATGCTGGCCGAGATGATCTGCGGTATCGAAAACCCGCTGCTTGCGATGCTGATGCAACACGTCCCCCCATTGACGCTGCCCGAGCCGCTGCGCTGGTTTGCTCTCAACGGCGCCCTGAAGGTCGCAAGCAGGCTCGATGAACGCTCGAACCGCAAGGCACGCGCCGCATGAAGGAGCGCCGGCGGCTGCTACGCGATTGCATCACAGCAGGGCCTTGCGAAACCCCTGCATCCCCCGAAACTCACTACGGATGTACTCATGACAGATCTGTACGATGTTGCCGTGATTGGCGCTGGCTTTGCGGGCGTTACTGCTGCACGGGACCTCAGCATGGCAGGCCATTCAGTGGTACTGCTCGAAGCGCGTGAACGGATTGGCGGCCGGACCTGGTGGGGAAAGGCCCTTGGCCTGCACCTCGATCTGGGCGGCACCTACGTGCACTGGACCCAGGCGCATGTGTGGCGCGAACTCAAGCGCTATGGCATCGGCCTGGCGACACCGATGCCGGTGACCAGAGCTTACTGGTACGCCGGCGGCGTGGTACACGTCGGGACGTGGGAGCAACTCCACCAACTGACCGCGCCGCTGGTCGCCCGCTTCTTTGCCGATGCCCGGATGCACTTTCCCCAGGTAGATGACCTGGCAGCCGCCGATGTCAGCGCGATCGACAGGCAGACCATCGGCGACCGGCTTGACGCGCTTGAACTCTCCGCGCACGACCGTGACCTGCTGGTCAACGCGATGTCCATCCTGGTTTGCTCCGAACACGAACAGGGGCTCGCGCAACTGCTGTTCTGGTGCGCGATCTGCTTCGGCAACTGGAGCGCGTTCAAGGAAATCGCCGGGCACTGGCCGATCGAGGGCGGCACCGGTCGCCTGATCGACGCCATGAGCGCCGAGTCGAAAGCCGAGTTGCGCCTTTCGACGCCGGTGGCCGCAGTCGATGACAATGGGCACGAGGTCATTGTGGCCACCCGCGATGGACAGCATATCCGGGCCCGGCGCGCCGTGGTGGCATTGCCGCTGAACATGCTGAGCGAGTTTTCCGTCACGCCTGCGCTGCCGCAACCCGTGCGCGCCATGATCGAACAAAAGAACCCGATCATGCCCAGCAAGATCTGGGTACGGGTCAGGGGCGAGATCGAGCCCTTCGTGATCTATGCGCCGGCGGGCAAGCATCCCATCAATACCGCCCATGCCGAACGCCGCGACGATGGCGATACGCTGGTGGTGTGCTTCTGCGCCGATCCCTCAACGCTGGACGGCAATGACCGCGAGGCAGTACAGCAGGCGCTGCGGGACTTTATTCCGGACATCGAAGTGGTGGACACCGTCTGCCAGGATTGGGCGAACGACCCGTTTTCCAAAGGCGGATGGATGCATCACCGCCCCGGCAATCTGACGCAGGCAGCTCCCTTGATGCGACGGCCCCACGGCCGCATCCATTTCGCAGGAGCGGACATAGCGCCGATCGGGGTTGGCGGCATCGACGGTGCCATCGAGACCGGCACCAGGGCTGCCGCTGACGTCGCTCGCGCCCTGGATGGCGCCCATCATCCCTGATCCGGTGCTACGCGCGCGCCGCCCGTCCGCCAGGCTTCTGCTCGCCTGGCACAGGCGCAACCAGCACCGCCAGGGCATCGATCAGCGCCCGCATTCGCTTTGGCGTGAATCGCTTGGGCTCGATGGGGTACATCATCATCCACCCGTCGCCCATGGCAACGAGCTGGTCGGTGAGGATGTCTGCCGAAATATCGTTGCGGACCGTCCCCCGTTCCTGAGCGTCCTTGACAATGGCGGCGAGCAAGCGGCGATAACGCGCGTAGCGCCTGGCGATGACTTCCGCAAACGCTGGCTCGTGTCGCCCCTGCGCCAGCAACTCCGATGTCGCCGGCCAGAACCTCGTGCTGCGGTCCGTCAGCCTGATCCAGCTTTCGAACGGCGCGAGGATGTCACCCCTTTCCCGGGCCGACTCCAGCATCGCGTCGAAACGGTCGAATGCGCTTTCCATCAGCGCCACCACCAGCTCTTCCTTGTTCGCGAAGTAATACGTCACCGCGCCAGTGGTGTAGCCCGCATGCTTGGCAACCTTGCGCAGCGATGCGTTGGCATATCCCTCCTGTGCAATCACCATTGATGCCGCGCGCAGCAGCTCCTTGCGCTTCGCTTCGCGGTCGCCGACCGGACGACCCCGGGTTGAGACCTGCTCGATATCGTCGTCGCTGTCCATTGTTCTGTTCTGTCTCTTGAAAATCTCGATAACTGGATGCCCACTGGTTAGCCGCCAGGAGCCTGATTTTACAGAATCGACGTTATGTTCTGATTCTAGCCTCTCCAGCGTTCTCGCCTCCAGCAACTCCCAGGTGCGGACCGTTCCATCCGGATCACGCAGCCTGCGTCCGCACACGCCAGCAAATGGCAACGCCTGTGCCCCTCTCCTTGCCGGGACCACGCAGGGAATACCCGACCTTTCTATTTAACATCACGCTCGTTATGCTAATTCAAGATTCGCGCGAATCGCCGGACAGGACTTCAGAAAGAGTGCGCGGCCGATGTCCTTGCATGCGGCCGCCAGGCAACTGACAAACATGGAGATTGTTGATGGATGCATTCAGGCATAATGCGTTGAGCAAGGATGGTGCCGTCGTCATGGAACAGCGCCGTGAGGAGAAACACCGAGTGCCGCGCAATGTGGCACGCAACTGGGGCACGACGCCTGTTATCGCACTGGCAGCACTTGGTGCCTTCGCAGGCGCGGCACATGCTCAGTCCTCCATCACGTTGTACGGTACGCTGGACACCAACCTTGAGATCGATACCAACTTCAAGAGCGCGGGCGGCGGCTCGGCCAATCGATACGCGCTGAACGGCGAAGGCCTGTCTGGTTCGCGTTGGGGTCTGCGCGGCGTGGAGGATCTCGGCGGCGGCGTGAGCGGTGTCTTTGTGCTGGAAAGCGGCGTCGGCGGCGACGATGGCACCCTGCAGCAAGGCGGCCGCCTGTTTGGCCGGCAGGCATTCATCGGCCTGCAGAGCGCCACCTACGGCAAGATCACCTTCGGGCGCCAATACACCTCGATGCTCGAGGCACTGGCCAACTTCTCGCCGGCCGCCATGTCGAGCCTGTATGAACCCGTCATCGCCCAGATCGGACCGGTGTACCGCGAAGACAACACCGTCAAGTATTCCGGGACCTTCGGTCCGGTCAGCGTCGGGGCCCACTGGAGCTTTGGCACCGGCGGAAGCAGCGGCACCGTGGACCTCAGCCGCCTTGGCGGATCGGGAGAGGTTCCGGGCCAATTTCGCCGCGATACCGGCTATGGTGCCCGGGCGTCCTATACGGCAGGGCCGTTCAGCGCCACCGTGACCTATGACCAGGTGAACCCGAGCATCATCGGCAATAGCGGCTTCGCCAGTACCGGCACATTCAAGAAGGCCGCCGCAGCAGCCAGCTACGCCGTCGGGCCCGCGATCTTCATGAGTGGATACCGCTGGGGCATGTCGACTGCGCCGGGGCAGACACTGACGCGCGATAATCTGTACTGGGCTGGCGTCTACTACGAGATGACGCCTGCCCTGAGCCTGACGCTGGACTACTACTACCAGACCTTCCGGTCCTCGACCTTGCCGGCGCTGAGGCCTGCCGGCAATCCGAGGCAGCTGATGTTCATCGCCGACTACCACCTCTCCAAGCGTACGGACCTGTACCTGACCACCGCCTATGCGAAGAATGCCGGCCTGTGCCTGGACACCGCATCCATTGCGTTCAACAACGGCTATCAGCCGGGTGCTGGCAAGACCAGCATGTTCGGCGCCGCACTAGGTATCCGCCACAACTTCTGAGCGCGACGGATATCCTCAAACCGTTGCCGATGCCAACCCGATGCGATGCTGCTTCAGCAATCTGCATCGGGACATGGCGCGAGGGCCATCGCCGAAATGGCCTCCAAGGTATGTCACCTCATCCGATAGACGCCATCTTCACTCACCTCAACCCGCCCGTCAGCCAGCAGCTCCGCCAGATGCTGTGAAATCGTACGGGTCTCGGCGTTGACCACCCACAAGCCTTCATAACCCGGCGGATACAGCAGCCGCAGGTCGACCAGCTGCGCCAGTGTCTTTGGCGATTCGCGCAGCATGGCCATCAGGCGCTGTTCGCGCTCGTCCAGCTTGGCCACATAGGCAGCGAGATCACGCAGGAAGTGCTCGCGATCGGTGTAGACGCCCCGGTGATGGGACGTAACCCAAACCTTGGCCGGAATCTCGGGCAGCCGTGCCAGGCTGCGACGGAAGTCCGCCAGGCTGGACCCCGCGTCGCCATAGTAAGGCCCAAATCCAGTCAGGTCGATGTCGCCCGTGAACGCCACTCCCTCCGGTTCAACAAGAAGAACGGTGTGGCCCGCGGTGTGCCCTGGAAGGTGGAAAGCGCGAATGCCGGCCTGCCCCAGATCCCAGCACGCGCCGTCGACGTAGCCTTGCGCATCAGGCCGCGGCGCATAAAAGAATTCGCGCTGGAACTTGAGCAGCGTCTCCGATGCATACTCCGCATTGCCGAAAGCGGCGACCATGCCATCCCAGCTCCTTGCCGCTGGCAAATCCCGTTCGTGCACATATACCGATGCATACGGAAGACGATGCAAACCGGCCATATGATCCTCATGCACATGGCCCATCACCACCAGCTCGGTCGCGTCAAACTCGGGGCCGATGTAGTTCGCGACAAGCGGCGTGTCGAACGCCGCGCGAGTCTCCGAGCCTCGTATCAATACCTGATTTCCGTCGGGATACTTTCCGCTTTTCTCGCCGAAGAAGACCGAAACGCGCCCGAAATCCACGCGCTGGATGTTTCCCTGCATGTCGGAATTGCTAAAAGCTGTGCTCATGTCGATCATCCTCCCTGGCAGGCCGTTGCGATCTTCCTGCGGCCGAGGCGTTCCAGGAGCGGTCAGGCGCTACGCAACTCTGTTTTCAGTCTATTTATAATAACATCTGTCATAAAAATAGAGTGCCTGCAAACACAGACCGTATGATATTTTGGGATGGCTGTCTTAGAGCGGACGTGGCTGCCTTCGCCCAGTGGCTTGCACCACCTCCTCCCGGTCTTCGTCGGGATCAGTCCGTTGCTTTGAGCATATCCTCGACCACCTTCTTGGCGTCGCCGAACACCATCATGGTCTTGTCCATGTAGAACAGCTCGTTGTCCAGGCCGGCATAGCCGGCTGCCATCGAGCGCTTGTTGACGATGATGGTCTTGGCCTTGTACGCCTCCAGGATCGGCATCCCGGCGATCGGCGCCTTGGGATCGGTCTTGGCCGCGGGGTTGACCACGTCGTTGGCGCCCAGCACCAGCACCACGTCGGCCTGGCCGAACTCGCTGTTGATGTCTTCCATCTCGAAGACCTGGTCGTACGGCACCTCGGCCTCGGCCAGCAGCACGTTCATGTGACCCGGCATGCGGCCGGCCACCGGGTGGATCGCGTACTTGACGGTCACGCCCTTCTCGGCCAGCTTTTCGGTCAGTTCCTTCAGGGCGTGTTGCGCGCGCGCCACCGCCAGGCCGTAGCCGGGGACGATGATCACGGTCTCGGCGTTACCCATCAGGAAGGCGGCGTCGTCGGCCGAGCCGGACTTCACGTTGCGCTGCGCCTGCGCGCCGGCGGCCGCGCCAGCCGACGCATCGCCGCCGAAGCCGCCCAGGATCACGTTGAAGAACGAGCGATTCATCGCCCGGCACATGATGTACGACAGGATCGCACCGGAGGAACCCACCAGCGAGCCCGCGATGATCAGCATCGGATTGTTCAGCGAGAAGCCGATGCCCGCCGCCGCCCAGCCCGAGTACGAATTCAGCATCGACACCACCACCGGCATGTCGGCGCCGCCGATCGGGATGATGATCAGCACGCCCAGCACGAAGGCGATCGCCAGCATGAGCAGGAACGGCATCCATGCCTGCGTCAGGAAGAACGCGATGCCGAAGCCCACCATCGCCACCGCCAGCAGCAGGTTCAGCCAGTGCTGGCCGGCAAACACCACCGGCGCGCCCTGGAACAGGCGGAACTTGTAGCGTCCGGCCAGCTTGCCGAAGGCGATCACCGAGCCCGAGAACGTGATGGCGCCGACGAAGCAGCCGATAAAGAGCTCGATGCGGTTGCCCAGCGGAATGTCATGCGAACCGGCAACCGTGATGCCGAAGGCAGCGGGCTCCGCAACGGCCGCCACCGAAATATACACGGCTGCCAGGCCGATCAGCGAGTGCATCGCTGCGACCAACTCAGGCATCTTGGTCATCTGCACCTTCTTCGCCACGTAGGCGCCGATGCCGCCGCCCACTACCAGCGCCGCCAGGATCAGCGCCAGGCCGGTGCCCGGCACGGACGGGTCCGCCCCGCCGGACAGCAGTTCGCTCTTCAGCTTGAAGATCAGCGCCACCGTGGTGAGCGCCGCCACCAACATGCCGGCCATGCCGAAGGTATTGCCGCGCCGCGCCGTGGTCGGGTGTGACAGCCCCTTGAGCGCCTGGATAAAGCACACAGACGCGCCCAGGTAGGACAGCGTCACCATATTCATCGACAGGCCATTCATTGCGCCACCTCCGCCAGTTCTCCGCCAGGCTGGCCCTTGGCTTCTGTCTGCGCCTTGGGTGCCTTCTTCCTGAACATCTCCAGCATGCGCTGCGTGACCAGGAAGCCGCCGAACACATTCACCGCCGCCAGCGCCACCGCCAGCGTGCCCATTGCGCGGCCAACGTAGCCTTCGGTCAGGCCCGCAGCCAGCATGGCGCCGACGATGATGATGGCCGAGATCGCATTGGTCACCGCCATCAGCGGCGTGTGCAGCGCGGGGGTCACCGTCCAGACCACGTGGTAGCCCACGTAGATCGCCAGTACAAAGATGATCAGGTTGATCACCGTGTGGCTAACCATTTCCATCGATATCTCCTTGAATGCCCGTTCAGCTGGCCAGCGCCAGTTCTTCGCGCCGCGTCATCAGGCAGGCCCCGACGATGTCGTCGTCGGTGTTGATCACGAGCTTGCCGTCCTTGTCGATCAGCAGCTTGAGGAAGTCGAGCACATTGCGCGCATACAGCGCCGAGGCGTCGGCCGCGACCATGCTGGCCAGGTTGGTGTGGCCGATGATGATGACGCCGTTGTGGTTGACCACTTCGTCGGCCACCGTCAGCGGGCAGTTGCCGCCCTGTGCCGCGGCCAGGTCCACCACCACCGAGCCGGGTTTCATCTGCGCCACGGTGGTTTCCTGCAGCAGCACCGGTGCCTTGCGGCCCGGGATCAGTGCGGTGGTGATGACGATGTCGGCCTGGACCGCGCGCTGGTGCACCAGCTCGGCCTG